>CAZVYP010000040.1:2840-18785 GCA_964631075.1 uncultured Methanocellales archaeon | reverse complement strand
TAATTAAAATGGTTCCATCTTATGTTATTCAATATGACGTAAATGCCACGTTTGAAACATCCGTTGGCGTTATTCATAAAGAAAACGTAGAAGATGGCACTCTTTTAACCGACGGGAACGAAGGTAAGATGTTAAAAGAAGAAATTGCCAGACATCTAGCATCAGCGCCTTTAGTAGTTTATAATGACTCTAATTTTAAAGACTTAGATATTAAGAAAGACAGTTTTCACATAGATTCTAACACTTTAAAAACATTATCTAAGAATTTTATATCTAAAAAGCATTCAAGAAAGGTAGTTTATTATGGAGGAAATAACGTAAGGTATGAAAAGTTATGCGAACCATCTGAACGTGAAATATTTATTTCAGACATAAAACAGACTTATATTCCATTCCAGCAAATTGGTTTACAAACGCTGGAAAAAAATTATGATATGGTCGCAATTGAGAATCCATCACATCTTTTATGCTACACAAAAATGCTTAATTGCGCAATCTGTGGAGGTTATATTAAAGATAACAAAGTAATATTATGCAACTCATGCGGTGCTGTCGTCCATAATAATAGAACGTTGGATTCACATAGCTTCAAATGCCAAATTTGCGGAAAGACTCTTTGTAGAAAATGTACCTATGATTTATGGTTTAGGAAGAAAGTGTGCAAGGATTGTGGACTTAAAAGCGGTAAAGATATCAAACCACTATCAATGGAAATGAATCAACATACCATGCTTGGAATGCTTTTTATAATCGTGGGAATAATTGGACTTATAATTGGGGAAACAGTTAAGCTTGGGGGTTTAAATTATTCTCCCTTGTTAGGAGCTGCATCAATAGTCATTGGTATAATTGGTATAGGCATAATACTATCAAATCCAAAATCTGAAGAAGCTCCACCTTATGAAGTTATATAACGATGCCCATTCAGTTTGCCAATCTTAAACATCGCCGGAAACCGAATACTGTCCAGTTCGTTCTGCACTAGGAATAAAATTAATTTCAGTCATTATGAAAGATGTGTTCTGGATGCGAAACATTTCAAGTAAGAGTACTATGCGAGAAACAATTAAAACTATCAGGAGTTATAATACTCATCTCACTCAGGTGATTTCAAATGGATGAAGACAGAAGGGCGAAATTACTGGCTTTTCTTAATAAACCAATTTTTAATCTCGGGGACGTAGATGAGAAATCTCTCAGTAGATATGACGAGGCTTTGACCCATAGTTCTTATGCGAAAGAAATGAAAGACAGGCGTATTGAATGCCCTGACAATGAAAGACTCGAATTCTTTGGAAACTTCGTACTGGGCTTTGTGGTTAGCGAATATCTTTTTGAAAAACAAGATAAGCTTACTGAGGGGGCAATGACGAAGAAAATGGAAGTTGTAAGTGATGACATGCTCGCCGAGATAGTCAGAAAAAAGCAGATGGGCATCGAAGAGATCATTCAATTAGGAGGATCTGTTAATAAAGAAAATCTGGAAGATTCTATTATTGCAGGTGCTTTCGAGGCACTTATTGGAGCGATATATCTCCATAAGAATAAGAATATGCCAGAGGTTAAAAAGATAATACTCGGCTTGCTTTCGGATGAAATAGAACTTTTTGATCCGGACAGAAATTATATCGGAAGACTTCAAGAATTCGTTCAGAAAAATCAACTTGGCGATCTGGGGTATTCTGAAAAAAAAGAAGGACCGGATCATAGACCTAAGTTCAGAGCAGTAGTAAAAATTTCAGGAAATTGGTGGGAAGGCGAAGGCAATAGTAAACAGGATGCAAAAAAGAAAGCAGCAAAGGCGGCTCTTGATAGTATCGGTTAACAATAAAAAATGAGCTTCACTCTTCGTTTATCCATATCGTGTCGTAAAAGGTTTTCTGGATGTAGGCTATAATTGGTAGTCTGATTAATACTGCGGATCGCTTTCCGTTTTCTTCTATGATGATGATCGACTTTCTGTTGTCGGCTATGATCAGGCACTCCATTTTGAATTTGATTTCTTCTTCGTCGATTTTTTCCATGCTTTCGATGATCTTTGCGAGGGAGGATTTTCCCGTGGTTTTGAACTCAGCTTTTTTAATTTTATTCATGATTTCGCTGTCTCTGCGAGTGAGGAGACAGCGTATCTTTTTATCCTGTCCATCAAGCATGCCTGATATCTCGTGGAGGATCTCCGTGTTAAGGCATGCAATGCTGATTTCTTCTCTAGCTTCGCTTATCAGCTCCTGGATCTTGGTTTTGATTGTCCAGTCCCCTCTTACCATCCAGAACAAAGGTAGATCTCGATGTCTGGCAATCTGTAGCTTTTCCAGCTCTTCGATGCACTCTCTGGTTATTTTTGATAAGTCGCCAATCTGTTTTTCTATGGTTTTTTCGGGCTCGATGGCGCGGTAGTACGTGGGGTTTCCCTGCTGTACTTCTACGAATCCTTTTTCCACGAGTTTTTCCAGTATGTCGTAAACTCTGGTTCTCGGGACTTTGCTGCCCTCGTGTATTTCTCTTGCGCTGGCTTCGTCGAGTCCGACAAGTACCACATATATCTTTGCTTCGTACTCGCTCAGTCCCAGCTTCATCAGCTTTTCGATCAAATCCATTGTTGTCACCACTATAGTTACAACAAATTTATATAGTTTTGGGATTACTTATTTTTAATACCTGAGGATTAAGATAAAACAGGGTGGAAAAATGAAGGGGCATTTATTTGTTTCAATTTCTCTATTGCTTATCCTTCTCGCCAGTTCAGCGGCGGGTGAATCGATCCCTCAAAACATTGACAAGTTCCTCAACGACTACTACAATGTCGTCGGCAAGCCTGAGCTGAACGCAACTCTGCAGCAGACCGAGTTCGATCAGGGAGAGCATGCCACGCTCTACGTTACTTTAATGAACACCGGCAAGCTTGAGGACTTCGAAGTGAACAAGCAGGCGAATGCAAGCAAGCAGTCAGAGGTAATTGCTGCGCAGAAAGAGCAACAGCTCGAATATGAGGCAACGACCGCGAGTGGAATCGTGCTTACGCTGTGCAAGGTGGATGAAAATGCGCCATTCAAGCTGAAGACAAATACCGCTTTCGCGGGTGCTTTGCGTTCAGGTCTCGCTACTCAGCCGATTCCCTTCAAAATTGAAATCGATGATAATGCACCTCTTGGCGATTATGGTCTGTTGCTGAACGTCACCTATGACTTCCAGCGGGACGTCGCGGTGGAGAAAAACGACGAGAACCCGAATGCGCCCAATATCTACTACTGGTATGACCAGGCGGCTAAAAATGTAACTTTGAAGATCAGAATCGTAAAGGAGGATGAGGCAGAGTTCCAGGTAACTGCTGTTGAGCCAGCGGGCTTCAAAGTGGACTCGGTAGATAACATCGTCGCGGTTACATTGAAGAACACGGGTAAAAAGGGCGCTAAGGACCTGGTTGCAACGCTGAGACCAGCACCGGGCATATACGTCGATTCGGCAGAGTCGCCAATCGCAGAGCTCAAGCCGGGTGAAGCGAAGAAGCTGCTATATAAAATCGATGTCGATAAAGATGCCCTGCAGGGTAAGACCTATCAGATGAAGCTGGAGCTTAAATATACGGATCCGTATGACAACGAAATTCGAGATCACGCCTATTTCTACATCGAGACAAAAGAAAAAGGAGCAGCGCAGATACCGGGAATGGATATAGCCCTGGCAGTAATTGCAATAGCCTTTTCAATTTACCTGCATCGAAGGTGACCCTGCTGTGCAGAATATTATTGAAACTCACAGCCTGGTCAAGGAATACCCGGGCGTGGTTGCAATAAATCATTTAGATTTGAAAATCAGGAGTGGAGAGAACTACGGCTTGCTCGGCCCAAATGGCTCCGGAAAGACCACACTGATAAGGATGATCTGCGGCCTGGTAAAGCCAACGAGTGGAAAGATCTATGTGCTGGGCGAAGAGCCGGAGCACTACCGGAGAGTAAGTCACAGAGTCGGCTACATGACCCAGCGCAGAGCGCTCTATTTTGATCTAACGGTTGAGGAGAACCTTGCCTTCTTCGCATCAATCTTTGGTTTGCAGGGTGAAAAAAGGAAGAGTGCAATTCAAGAGGTTTTGAAGCTGGTCGATCTGGATAGATGGAAGAATATGCTGGCGGGCAATCTGAGCGGTGGAATGCAGCAGAGACTGTCTTTAGCATGCGCGCTTGTGCACAAGCCTGAGCTGCTCCTGCTTGACGAGCCTACGATAGGCGTTGATCCCAAGATGAGGCTGTTCTTCTGGGAGCATTTTCGAAAGCTGAATGAGCAGGGGGTTTCGCTTGTTGTCACCACCCATCACATGGACGAAGCCGGGCACTGCAGCTACCTCGGCTTTTTGAGGCATGGAAGGCTGATTGCAGAGGGTAAGCCGGACGACCTGAAAAAGCAGGTTCTCCGAGGCAGAAAGCTCGTGCTAAGAGCGAGTGCAAATGAGGCAAGAATTGTTGGGGAATTGAGGAAAGAGCTGGGCTTGACAGCAGGGGTAGAGAATGGAGAGATCACTGCGCTTTACGCCAGCGATGAGGACATTGCGAGTGTGCTAAAAATCGTGGAAAGGTACGCGAAAATTATAGCGATTAAAACCCTCGAGCCGAGCCTCGAAGATGTCTTTCTATATTTCTCAAGGGGAGAATGAAATAAATGCGGCGCATAGTCTCAATTGCAATTCGCATATTCCATCAAATTCGGAGGGATAGAAGGATGGTTGGGCTGCTGGTCATCGCACCCTTCATAATGATGGTGGTCTTTGGCTGGGCATTCTCAGGGGAGATCAGAAACATAAAAATAGGGGTCATAAACCTGGATCAGGGATACGAAGGAAAAAACCTGGCAAGCGAGATTGTTCAGGAAATAGAGCGTCATAAGGAAGTTAAAACGATTTATTTTGCAAGTGAGAATGAAGGAATTAAGGCAGTTAAAAATGGAGTAATAAGTGGAGCAATAGTCTTCGACGAGGATTTTACACGGCGGGTGGAAATAACGCGATCCAGAGAAGCAACGCGCTATACGCTTCATATTGACTCAAGCAGTACCCAGATATCGCAGACAATGATAAGGACAGTTCAGGAATCAGTTTCAACTGTTATTTCCAGAAGAGCTGTTTCTCCTGTTGCCGTGGATCTGGACTATATCTTTGGCAGGGGATATGAGGCGATCGATTTCGTAGGGCCAGCTATCATCGGCTTAGTGGCGTTTTTTTTCACCTTCATAATGACAACTATTAGCTTTCTAAGAGAGCGTACTCAGGGCACCATGGAGCGCTTGCTGGCATCGCCCATAAAAAACATAGAAATCATAACTGGTTATCTCTTAGGCTTCAGCTTTGTTGCGGTAGTGCAGTCAATTGTAACTCTCTCGGTAGCTATTTTTCTGTTTAAAGTGGCAATCGAGGGCAATGTGCTGGTGGTTTTTTTAATTGTGCTGATAATGGCAGTTGGAGCTCTCGGGCTGGGAATATTCGCATCCACACTTGCCAAAACTGAGTTCCAGGTTATACAGTTCATACCACTTATAGTACTGCCTCAGATAGCGCTCTCAGGCGTTTGGTGGCCTCTTGAGTCCATACCTGAATTCATAAGGCCTTTTTCCTATCTGCTGCCACTCACTTATTCCAACATCGCGCTGCGCGAGGTAATGCTGAAGGGCAGCTCCGTTGCGGTAGTATGGCGTGAGATCTCGATACTTATTGTCTTTGCAATTGCAATGGTGCTGCTCAGCACCAAGGCATTCAGGAAGGAGATAGAGTAAACAAACGTCTCGAAACCATTATATAATGCAATACGTGTATAGGTTGGTGGCGGTTAAAACTGCCTGATGATATTATATGGTAGGATCTACAGAAGCATCATCCGAAGACGAACCTCCACCACGCCTGCTTTTCCGAAAGGCTTCGCACTGCGACATATCTTCTATCATTTCCATCGAAAAAGCCTGCTTCGATACTGAGAGTTTCAACAGAAGACAGTTTGAATACATGCTGAAGAGCCCGAGTGCAATCGCAATAGTGGCGCAGCTGGATGCGAAAATAGCTGGTTATGTCTGGGCATATACTCAGAGATTTGGAGCAAAGAAATATGGCAGGATATACTCCCTTGCTGTAAAGCCGGAGTTCAGGGGACGTGGAATTGCAGGAAATCTGCTGTCCATGGTTGAGCAGGAAATGCGGTTGCTGAACGTGGACAGGCTCTTTCTGGAAGTGGAAGAGTTCAACGAAGAGGCGATTGGTCTGTATATCGATGCTGGCTTCGAAGTGAATGGATTGCTGCCTGGCTACTACGAAAATGGTGGTAACGCTCTAAAAATGGTAAAAAAGCTGGTATACTATGATCATTAGCGAATACCCGTTAAATGGACTATCCTGTGCTAGCCCGGAGGATTTTCTCTCGAATAAATATCCTCCGAAGCGAAATGAGCTTATCGTAAATCTTTGCAGCGATCTGCGCTTCCTCAAATCCGGCTACTATGTCAGCTTATATGCAATGGGCTGCAGGGTAATTCCGACAATCGAGGACCTCTCAGACCTGTACTGCCCTCCTCTGGCTTTCAAGCGCCTTGCGGGGAAGGTTTCAATGATTGCACCGAGAATTCTCGACGAAGCACCAAACGGCAGAGGCAGAGTTATAATCTTCCCGGTAAATCAGGTAAATCGAGAGCGATATTTCATTGCCGGTAGCAGCCGTGAAAAGCAGAGGTATTATGAAAGAGCGAGCCTGCACCGCAGATATCCGGTAGCATTTCTCCCGCTGAGAGGAAAATTGCAGGAAGTTCCGGTTATCTTCGGCGATTGCATTGATGATAATAAAGATAAGATAAGGATTGCAAGGCAGATCTACAGAGAGTTTCAAATCCCTCTTTTCAGATTGCTGATGCAGGGCAGAAAATTTTCGGGAATGCTACCCTGCTCGCTGGAGCAGCTGAATAACGAGGAGCGTGCACTCCTTATCCGGAAGCTCAAGATAACAGGGGGACAAGCATAGCAATGGGAAAGATAGGCTGCTTTGTGGAGAGCTATAACTTCGTAAATAGCGACGAAGTAGAGGCGCTTAACAAATTCAGAGATGCGGCGAATCAGCTTGGCCACAATTTCGACTTCATCAGAAAAAAAGACCTGGATAAAATTAAGAACTACGACGCGCTCTTCATACGAGCCTATACCATGGTAGGGAACTCAGCTTATTTAGCCGCACGTATGGCTGAGACAGAGGGCATACCAGTGATAGATGATTCTAGCTCCATTTTAACCTGCTGCGATAAGGTCCATCTGCATAAATTATTTCTCAAAAAGCGCGTTGCTGTGCCAGAGACGCTGATTTACCAGGTAAATGGATATAAGCGGCAGGAAATTGAGGAGTACTTCAGTGAACTGGGAAGTCCGCTTGTGATCAAAGCTCCTCACTCCAGCTTTTCAAAGCGAGTGGAAAAAGCATGCACTATCGGTGACTTCATCAGAATTGTCAAGCGCTACTCAAGGCAGACAAGCATGGTTCTGGTACAGGAGTTCATAAAAACAGAGTTTGACTGGCGCGTCGGCGTGCTGAACCGCAAGCCCCTTTATGCCTGCAGATACATCTTCCCCAAGGGAAGCTGGAAGATGATGGGGAAGTACAGCAAGCAGGCTGAATGTGACGTTGAGGCAGTTCCGATTTCCAGAGTGCCAAAGCATGTTTTGAAAGAAGCTCTTAAAGCAGCGAGTGCAGTTGGTAAAGGGCTATACGGCGTGGATGTGAAGCGGCTAAATGGCAGCGTTCTGGTGATCGAGGTAAACGACAACCCCACTCTCGAGAGCAACCAGGAAGATCGCTGCAGTCCGATGCTTTATACGCAGATCATCGAGCACCTGCTATAATTTACCGTGCAGTAACTTCTTTTCGATCCCGTCTCTCCATCAACAGCCTGATCCCTACAATGACTATAAAAGCGCCGAAGATTCTGCGCAGCATATCAGCCGGAAGCAATACCATCAGTGCTGCGCCTATCGCACTTCCAGCAGTCGCACATATTCCTAGCATTATTGCCAGTTTTCCATCAACAAGCCCCTTTTTATAATAGGAAGTGCCTGCTACGAGGGCTGTTGCAAGGATTACCACCAGCGATGTGCCATGAGCTGTATACTGCGATGTGTTAAGCAGGTAAACCATGCCCGGCACCAGAACGCTGCCTCCACCAACTCCCATTAAGCCGCTGAGTATACCAGCGCAGAATCCCAGTAAAAGTGAAATAGCCGTATGTGATATGTCCAAGATTTTCACCCGAAGATCATTTTTATCCCGACAATTATGATGAACACCCCAAAGCCCTTTCTGAGGTTTCTTTCTGGAATGCGCATAACCATTTTTGCACCGATATATGCACCGACTATTGAGCCTGAGATAAGCAATGCCCCCAGTGGAAGATCAGCATTTCCATAATAGAGGTTGACCGCACTTCCTGCGATTGCTACGGGTATTATCACGAACAGTGAGGTACCCTGAGCTTTATGCTGTGCCAGGCTGAAGAGGAGCACCATTGCCGGGATAAGGATAATCCCGCCCCCGACACCGAGCAAGCCTCCTATCAATCCAGCGAAAAAGCCGGCGATAATTCCGATCAGCAGTTGGCCCTTCATACAGTTCAATTTTGCGCCATCTGGGATAAGCATTTTGCAGAGCGCGGTACAGTGTAATTTAAAATAATATAATGTAATAATTAAAAATTACAATATACTTAAAAATGACCTTATTTATAGAAAGGTTTAAATTAATGATAGAAAGATCTATGATAGATTATTATAAACTGGTCGTGTGGCTATGATAGACCGAAAGAGTCTGGAATTAAAGCTCAGCGATCTGGAATTAAGGCTGAATGAGAGCCAGAGAGTAATTTTGAGCTATCTGATTCAAGGACTCAACGAAGGAAAGCGATTCTTTAAATCCAAATACATCGCTCGAGATCTGGGTTTAAGCCCGAAAGAGGTGGGCACCAATCTGAAAATACTCTCAGATGTGTACCCGTACCTAAGTATAGAGCGCTGGGGCTACTCAAAGTCAACGACCTGGAAGATTGAATTCTCGAGCAGAAGATTGCTGAACAGCAGAATGATTTTATAAGCTCAATTTTGGCGTCCTAGGCTCGCTATAAGCCAATGTTTTCCTCATAGCACTGAAAAGTTTTTGATCATTTTTGATCCGAAATCATTATCTCCCTGCAATACTTTCACAACACTTGGAAAAGCTATTACTCAATACAGGTAGGGGATTCACTGGATGCGGCAGGAAATAGTGGTTGTGGGAGATGTCCACGAGGGCCTAATTTTTGGCTACCGCATAGATCTGGAAAGTGGATTATCAGAGCGTGCTCTTGATATACACAGCAACTTTGCCAGAGCTGCGCAGTATGCCATTGAATCAAAGGCGGCTTTATTCGTAGTAGCCGGCGATCTTTTCGACCGGACGCATATAAGTCCTGCATTTCGAGAGCTTGTGCGCAGAGACGTGGTCGAGCCACTTGGCTTGAATAACATAAAAATCTGGATTCTGGCGGGCAATCACGACCAGCCGCGGAGCGATAAACGCGGTACTTCAATTGATGATTTCAGGGGCTATCCCCATGTTAATATTTTCAGAAAGCCGGCTGTCGAAACTTTTGAAGTAAAGGGAAGAAAAACAGGTTTCATAATACTGCCATATCTTCATCCTGAGCAGATTGCGGGGCTCGTGAGAGAAAAAACTGGTGCGGAGGTGTCTCAGGAGCAGATGTTCAATTTGGGGCAGAAATTGCTCATGGAGTGGATGAAAAAAAAGGCAGCGGAACTAAAAAATGCCGACTTTAAAATACTGCTTGGACATTATTACATTGAAGGGGCGAGGCTAAGGGAGACCACTTCGCCGGAAGTGCTGCCAGGAGAGTTTTCACTCCGCAGGGAAATGATACCGGACAACCTCGATCTCGCGGTCTTCGGACACATACACCTGCATCAAACCTTGGGCAGGCAGGGTAGCACCGAGCTGGTTTATACCGGTGCCATTGAAAGAATAGACTGGGGAGAAAGAGGAGATAATAAGGGATTCGTAGCAATAGATGCTAGCAACGGGAAGTGGGAGTTTAAACCACTCCCTGCAAGGGAGATGCTTAAAATCGAAGTGGAAGTGAAACCCGGGGAAGAACCAACGCAGGCGATTTTAAAATCAATACCCGATGTAAAGGATAAACTTGTGAGACTGGAGATTCGCATCAGCGAGGGCCAGAGGCAGAAGGTGCTTGACCACAAAGTTGAGGAAAAGCTTCAGGAGGCGTTTCATCACGAGCTGAAGTACTCTGAGAGTTCTACCGCGAAGGTAGGCTTTGCAGAGTTCACGCTCAATCCCTACGATCTGTTCTCCAGGTTCATCCAGGCGAACTACTCAGACCACCCGCGAAAAGAGGCATTGCTGAAAGAGGGTGAAAAAGTGCTGAGGGAGGTGTTGAAGTGAAGACTCTCGGGGATTTCTTCAAGAACGAAGAACCTGCGGCTGGAAAGGAACCACTCAAGAAACATGCAGCTATGAAAGTCGAAGACACGAAGCCCGAGGTTCTGACCGAAACCGCGAGTGAAGCATCATATAATGGCTTTGTAATTCAGGAAGTAGAGCTTAAGGGCTTCATGAGATACATTGACCAGGCGAACATCCGTTTTTCCGAAAAGTTTTTAGCAATTATCGGTAAAACCGGCTCCGGCAAGACTTCTATTCTTGACGCCATAACTTTTGCCCTTTACAAGCGGACTTCGAGGATCGATGTGGGATTAAGGATAGAGGACATATGCCAGCCCAGCGGGTACGTAAAGGTCTGCTTCAAGCAGGGCAAAGACAGCTACGAGGTAACTCGCGGATTGAGCAGTAAAAATCCATATCTTATTCTCAAGAAAAACGACAAAAAGGTGCTTGGCAAAATAACCGAGCTCGAAGCTGCGATTCAGGATATAATCGGAATGGACTACACCGGCTTCAGAAACTCGACCTTTGTGCGGCAGGACGAGATGAAGCAAATCGGGGCTGAATCAGGACCATACAGGCTTGAGATTTTTCAGAAGCTCTTCCGCCTTGAAACTTTTGAGAAAGCTAAGGAAGTCGTGGATAAAAAGCAGACGGAGATAGTGATCGAGTTAAAGGAGATTGCTGCTTTTGTCCAGAGCGATTCACAGAGCTACGAGGAAAAAAAGCAAAAGATCCCTGTGAAGAAGCAGGAAATAGCTGCGATCGAGCAATCAATAAAGCAAAGCAGCAGTGCTTTTTCGGAATTATCGAAAAAAATCATTGAAGCTCAGATCGAGCTCAAATCTCTTGAAAAAGTCCATGAGGAATATATTAAAAATAAAAATCAGCTTGAAGAAACCGGGAGACAGATTGCAATACTAAAGCAAAAGCTGAGATCGGCGATTTCCGGACAGACAGCCATTGAAAATCTGAAGAAAGAGATAGCTAATTTGAGGGAAGAAATCGGAGATGTAGACCAGCTCACAGCCGAAAAAGAAAGTCTCGACGGGCTTCAAAAAGAGAACGCGCTGCTCCAGAGCAAGCTCTCCTCTGCAAAGCGACAGCTTGATCAGGCTTTGCGAAACTACCATCAGCAGCAGAAGAAGCTTCAGCAGAGATTGAAGGAACTCGAAGCTCGAATAAATGGATTGACAAGCGAGCTTAATAAAGAAGCTGCCTTCGGATTGCTGAGAGCTGAGGGAAGACTGATCGAAAAAATGGAGCGCATTCCCCGGGAGATATCATGGGTAAGGGGTAAAAAAGAAATCGCAAACCAGCTTGAAGAAGAGCTCCAGCAGGCAAAGCACAATCTTGCGCTGATTGGAGAGAAAACAAAGCAAATAAATCTTGATTCCTTTGTGCGCTCCGAAATCGAAAATCAAATTGAAAGGGTAAAGCTTGATCTTGAAGAGCTGGAGCAAAAATGGCAGTCTGAAAAGAAGCTCGAAAGCGAGATTCAGGATACGGAAAAAGAGATAAAAGCACTTGGATTTGGAAGTGCAGAGGAAGCAAGATCAAGCCAGCTCAAGGTTATAGTGGAGAAAAAAATCAGGCAGCGGAGAGAGCTGGACAGAAAAATAGAAGAAGCAGGCAAAGCCAGCGATTCAGCTCAGCTTATAGGCGAGTTCAACCAGCAGATCAGCGATTTCGAAGCCAGATATGAAAAACTGAAGAAAATCATCGCAAATCTCGAGCCTGAGGAGCAAAGATTCGAAGCAGCCAGAGAGGAGCTTGAGGCGCTTAGGGATGAGCATAAAAAGCTGGAAAAAGCCATATCCGCTAAGGAAGGGGAAAAAACCGCGCTTCAAAATTCACTGAAAGATTTAGAAGAAGAGATAGAAAGAATCAAAGCCAGGATAGCTGAAAGGGAGAAAGAGCTTGCTGTGAAGCAGGAAATGGCAGAGGTTTACACCATTTTAAAGGAAAACGTGTTTCACAGAAAGGGCATAGTTACCTTTGCGATAAACCAGCTCCTGCCCCAGCTTGCAATCGAGGCATCGGAGAATCTCGCGGATTTAACTGACAGAAGATTTACAAAGCTCCGCCTTGCCACATACGAGGAGAGCAATCGCTACGGCATCAACATCGAGGTTGAGGGCAGCGATGTATCATTTCGCGATGTAAAGGAGTTCAGCGGCGGCGAGAAAACGCAGATCAACGCCGCTCTGCGATTCGCAATAGCAAAAGAACTCGCGAGCATGCCCCAGATAGGACGGAGCTACGCGCGGATGAAAACCCTGTTCATAGACGAAGGCGACCTTGGATCACTTGACACGGAAGTTAGCCGCGAGCTATTCGTCAAAAAGCTATTCGACATGGGCAAGTTCTTCGAGAGAGTGATACTGATAACCCACTTAACCGAGATAGCAGAGCGCTTCCCGCACAGGATAAGAGTTTACATGACAGAGGATGAAAAGTCCAGAGTGGAGCAGATAGCATGACAATCGAACTTGCGAATTTTGAAGCAGAAATGAAAAGCGCGCTATCAGCGATGGAGAAGTACTCGGCGGCGCAGAGCGAAGATCTCGCAGTACTGAAGCAAATAAACGCCAGCTCCTTCGATCTGCCTGAAAAAAAGCCAGCGAACATGCTTGCAATCGACGGCTCACACTCATTCATACTCAACTTCTCAAATCAGTGGCTGGCGATAATAAAAATCGCTGCCCTGCTCTACGAGCTGGTTGAGGGCGAGAGAACCGGTTATAGGTTGAAAGATGTTTATCTGCTGGAGAAGCCAGAGATCATTTCGACGGAGGAGAACGAAAAGGAGCAGGAGTGGGTGAAAGCAAACGCACATTTAAATATCGCGAACGAGCTGCGCAGATATCACGAACACGAAGTGCTGAACAAGCTTGCCGACAGGCTTTCGAACACTCTGATAGCGATCGACGGAGCGCTTACAACCCCATTTTCAGCGAAGTTCCAGGAAAAAATGAACTCGACTTTGAAAGCCTGTGAGAAAAATGAAAATATCATAACCGGAGTTTCAAAGGACTCAAATACACGCGCCTTCGGCGCAACAATCAGCGACGAGGAGCTTTTAGGTCTTCACAGCCACTTGGGAATGGGATATGTAAAAGTGCCCTCTGAATTCACTTCGAAATACCGCCCCCCCTTATACGGCGAGGTCTACTTCGCAAGGCTATTTCCAACAGCAAAGAGGTGGTTCAGGGTGGATATAGCCGGCAATCCGGAAGAGGTCTTTCCCCAGCTCGCAAGCTATTCCAGATCGCAGCTCTGCCCGGGCTATCCCTACCCGCTGCTGGAGGCGCACAAGTTCGCAGTCACAGTGCGGCACTTCAGGGAGAGATACGAGGAGATGCTGCTCAGCACGGCTGCAAATCAGGGAATCGAAGTCGAAAAAATCGCCGCATGGAGAACAAACATCGAAGGGCGCAGGTTGAATTCATTCCACGAATTTTTAGACAAAGCAGCGAGAGGTGTATAAATGAAGATCGGAGAGGTAGTAAGTGCATCTGTTAGCGAGGGACTCGACGTCAAGCTCGAGCTACAAAATCCAGAGGACTTAAAAGTAGGATATCCAATCATAGTCGAGGGAAAAAACTACGATTTCTACTGCATCGTAAGGGACATCTACACCCCTGCTTCAGAGCTGATCGAAAGAATCGCGTGCTCCAGCCATGCCAAGCAAGCGATACCGCTCGCCTCGCCCGGAGTGCACGAGGGCTTCACCGGCAATGCCCTGTTCTGCAAGGCAGAGCTCAAGGTGGTGCAGCTCATAGACAAAACCGGAAAATTAGGAGAAGTCGAAACAATACCCACCTACTTCGCACCTGTCAGACTAGCCGCCAAAGCAGACGTGGAGAAAATATACAGCCCCACACAGGTCTCCCTCTCGATCGGCACGCTTCGCGGCATCAAAGACTTCGAAATCCCAATCGACCTGTTCAAGCTCACAGAGAAGCCCTTCGCACTATTCGGCAGAACAGGCACCGGGAAAAGCATCCTATGCAAAATCCTGTGCAGCTCCATACTGGCAAGAGAAGCAGCGTCGCTGCTCATATTCGACATGCACCAGGAATACGGAATGTACTCAAAAACCGATAACACACAGGGACTAAAATTTTTCTTCCCAGCGAAAGTCGAGATCTTTACTTTAGAACCTGAAGATAATAAAGAGGCAAGACCCCTGCTCGTCGATCCGGTGGAAATAACACCACCTGATTTAATAATCGCATTCCAGGATTTATCACCGGCGATGATCGATGCAATTTATACGGTGCAGGGTAGAAGGCGAGGCAGAAGTCTCATCGAAGCCATAAAAAGCGCTGATCCAGAGGACTATGAAGAGGGCAGACTGCACCCCGCAGCCCTGCGGGCACTCAAGCGCAGAGTCGAGCGCCTCAATCGCTTCACATTCATTAGACCTTCAACAGGAGATGCCTTCTCGCAGATCACAGCCCTGATAAAAGCCGGCAAGTCAATAGTGCTCGACTTCGGCAAGTTCGGACAGGACTCAACCGCTTATCTCTTCATCGCAAACCTGCTCTCAAGACGACTCTACGACCTCTATACAGAGCAGAGCAGCGAGCTGCCACGACTCGTCGTATTCCTCGAAGAAGCCCACAAATTCCTCGCACCCGAAATACTGCAGCACACGATATTCGACAAGCTCGCGAGAGAAACAAGGAAGTTCAACCTCATCCTGGCACTAATCGATCAAAGACCCGCAAGAATCGACGAAGAAGTACGAAGCCAGCTCGCCAACCGCCTTATCCTCTCGCTCAAAGAGCCCAGCGACATCACCTCGTCCCTCGCAGGCGTGCCGGATCGAGCAGTCTGGGAAGGAATCGTCGGCACAATAGCGCCACGAACAGTGCTCGTGGTCGGCGACGCAATCAAAGTGCCCACGGTAGTCGACGTCATGCGCTACGACACGGATACGATGAAAAGGCACCTGAAATTGAAGACAATGGACGCAAAGGAAATCGCACGCTTGGCGGAGAACGTGGAGGAGATATTCAAGTAGAGCAAATACCTTGGCTAAAGAAAGAGTTACACCAAGGCAGACACAGCATCACCTGAGAGACCTCAAAGAATAGTATAACTTATTGGCACTAAGCTGCTACCCCGAAGGCATAAGGAGTGGAGGGGACATCATCGACCAATACATACAGACACAGACAAACACCACGCGAAGCATTAAGCAAAGCCAGTACACAGGCCCTGTCCTTAAGTACGGGGTTTATATGTGACTGCAAACGATAGGGGATACGTGCATCCATTGCTAAACTCATTACATTATGATGTAACTAATGTTTAAAAAATTGTTACATTATAATGCTAATTATTTCTGAATTTTATAGGAAAATCGGCATATGCGAAAGTGATTTATACCCAGATGTAAATATAACTGGGTTCACCAGCAACCTTTTTGCAGGCAAAAAGCTTGACCAAAAAAAAACAGAAACCTTTTTGCAGG
>CAZVYP010000040.1:0-2740 GCA_964631075.1 uncultured Methanocellales archaeon | reverse complement strand
TTGACCAAAAAAAAACAGAAACCTTTTTGCAGGCAAAAAGCTTGACCAAAAAAAACAGAAACCTTTTTGCAGGCAAAAAAAAGGTTTATTAGATTTTGAACCCGCAGCGGCTTTGCGCGGATCACCTGCGGAGGACTGAAAGATGAAGCGAGTCAGGAAGACAAATCCAAGGATACTGAAGCTCATCAGCGATCTGAAAGCTAAAGCTAGAAAGCAAAATGTTTCGCTCTGGAGGGAAATCGCTGAGAAGCTTGAGAAGCCTTCCAGAAATTATGCTGAAATTAATATGAGCAGAATTAATAGAAATTCGAAGGAAAACGACGTGCTGATTGTGCCTGGGAAAGTGCTGGGTGCGGGAGTTTTGAAGCATCCGGTTACCGTGGCAGCGCTGAGTTTCAGCGACGCTGCCTCAACTCAGATTTCGAAGTTAAATGGTAAGTGTTTGACCATCGAGCAGCTCATGGAACTGAATCCAGAAGGCAAAGGGGTAAAAATCTTTCGATAGGTGGTTTTATGGCGGTTATAAATGCAGATGGACTCATTGTTGGCAGGCTCGCAAGTACCGTTGCCAAGCGCCTTTTACTCGGCGAGGAAATCTTTATTGTGAATATTGACAGGGCCGTGCTCTCGGGCAGCGGGACAAACACTTTCAAGGAGTACAGGGTGATGAGGGATAAAGGTAGCCGTGAGCGAGGACCTTATTTTCCAAGAATGCCGGATCAGATTATGAAGAGGACCATAAGAGGAATGGTGCCATACAGAAGGAAATCCGGCAGGGATGCGCTTGCGAGGTTAAGAATATATATAGGCGTGCCAGAGGAGTTAAGAAGGAAAGAGAAGGAATTTGAAATAGTAGAGCAAGCCTCGGTGTCACGTTTAAGCTCGGCAAAATTTACAAGGCTTGGAGATCTCAGTAAAATGCTCGGTGCGAAGTTTTGAGGTGAGTTAATGGTTGATGTGGTTTGCCAAAGCGGAAAGCGAAAAACTGCGATAGCAAGGGCAATTTTGAGGAAGGGAAAAGGTAGAGTGAGACTCAACAGTTATCCTGTTGATGTTCTGGAAAATGAGCTTGTCCGTCTGAAGCTTCTGGAGCCACTGCAGCTTGCAGGACCTGTTTTAAATGAAGTCGATGTTGATGTCGAGGTTCAGGGAGGGGGTTTCATGGGACAGGCGGATGCCGCGAGAACTGCGATTGCACGTGGACTTGTTGCCTGGAAAAACGACCTCGCGCTGAGAGATGCTTTTCTGGCTTACGACAGGACTCTGCTTGTCAACGACGACCGGCAGAAAGAGCAGAAGAAAACCGGTGGAAGAGGGGCGAGGAAGCGCAGGCAGAAATCTTACAGGTGAAAAAATGATTCCAGTGCGATGCTTCACATGCGGCAAGGTCATATCAAGCGTGTGGTATGAGTACAAGCGCCGCACGGTTGAAGAAAAGGAAGCGCCTGGCAAAGTGCTTGACGATCTGGGCATTGAGAGATACTGCTGCCGCCGAATGCTGCTCACCCACGTTGAACTCGTGGATGCAATCTCACCTTACCAGTAGGGGTTGTGGGGTAGCCTGGTCCATCCTAGGGCGTTCGGGACGCCTTGACCTGAGTTCGAATCTCAGCAACCCCATAGATGATTATGAAAAAAATAATAAATAAATTCATATTAATATTCCGAATGGACATTACAACCAGAGAAGCTCAACCCACCCCAGCGCAAATGAAAATATACTTGAAACAATGGGATGAATGGATAAACGGTATAGTGGCACAAAACAAACTCGCAGGTGGCAGTCATTTATCAACTGAAGGCAGAGTTTTGAGGCCGAACAAAGCAACAGCAGATGAACCTTACACTGAAAAAAAGGAATCAATCGCAGGGTATATCATTATTAAGGCAACGAATTTTGACGAAGCGGTTAATGTTGCGAAGGATTGCCCGATATTGCAGGGGAAAGGCACCAGTGTTGAAGTTAGAAAAGTTGAAGCAAGATAAGTCAATATAATAATCACAACTTTTATTTACCACAAGGAGAGCCTTATGGCAAAATCAAGAAAACAATTCGAAACAATAGATGAATATATCGCGTTTTTTCCAGAAGATATTCAAGATGTCTTAGAAAAAATGAGGTTAGTGATTAGAGAATCGGCACCTGAAGCCGAAGAGACAATAAATTACGGAATGCCCACATTCAAACTTAATGGGAAAAACCTGGTGCACTTTGCCGCGTTCAAAAATCATATCGGATTTTATCCCACCCCATCGGCAATCGCTGCCTTTAAGAAAGAGTTGGCTTCGTATAAACAATCAAAAGGTGCGGTCCAGTTCCCGATAGATAAGCCCATCCCGTTTGACATAGTGAGGAAAATTGTGAAGTTTAGGGTGCAAAAAGAAAATGAAGCGCGTAAAAAATGATATGAAAACATATATTATCTTATTTCGGGGTATCATGCCAGCTGGCAAAAATAAAGTGCCTATGGCGGCTCTTAGCACAGCGCTTATCAGAGATAGAATAACTTGTGCATGAGGTAATCAAGAAAAAAATAGGGACAGAAGTTACAGTCATAGCCTTCTTAAACCTTAAAAATCTTCGTCTTTTTTATACTTTTCTTTATTGAGTCTAATGTATAAGATAAATTCTGGAAAACATCCGTCTGATGTTCCTTTCAGTAGTCGCCGATAATTTGCTTTGCCTCATTCAGAAGAGCATTGAGTTTATAATCGGCCAGACCAGTGGTTGATTTTATAT
>CAZVYP010000039.1:0-19607 GCA_964631075.1 uncultured Methanocellales archaeon | reverse complement strand
CTGAATTGGCTAAAAGGGTGATAAATACTTTTTTAAATTAATTTTGGCTTCTCAATGCACCCGCTATCAGGGGCGCCACGCTTACTATGCTAACGCTCTTCTCAATTGTATCGGTGGCTATCACTGCTTTCACTCCTGCATTTTGCAGCTTTTCAAGGGCGTTTCCTGCGAGCACCGCGTGTACACAGGCGACGTACACCTCTCTGGCTTCCTGCTGCCTGAGCAGCTTTGTGGCTTCGACTATTGTTCCGCCTGTTGAGACCATGTCGTCTATGAGCACAGCATCTCTGCCTTTTACGCTGAGCTTTTTGGGCTTCATCTCCACTCGCTCCGCGTTTATGCGCGTTTTTTCAAGATAGTCGTATTCTAAACCGTATCTCTCTGCAGCGGTTTTTGCCAGACCGAGCGCGCCGTCGTCGGGTGCGATGAACACCGGGTTTTTTGTTATATGCGAGATGTGTTTTCCCAGCAAGGGTGTCGCATCTAGATCAGAAGCAGGGCATTTGAAGAAGCGAAGCACGTTTTTGTTATGCACGTTAACTGTGAACACCCTCTTCGCGTCGATTGCCTTTGCCATTGCTCTCGCGCTTATCGCTTCCCCCTCGTGGAAGCGTTTATCCTGCCTTGCGTACCCGGAATAGGGGATTACCGCAGTTATCTCAGCGCCCTCGCAGGCATCAATCAGCTGCAGCATGTGTACGAAATCTCCATCGCTCTGGGTGCTCTGGATAATTGCTATCTCGCCCCCGATATCGCCGTTAACTCTGGTGTAGGCTTCGCCATCTGGAAAGCGCTTGAACTCGACATCAAGGAGATCGCAGTTCAGCAGCCCTGCGACTTTTGCTGCCAGAGACCGGGATGCATGCCCGCCGATGACTTTCAATTACATCCATCCTCTCCTCTGGATTCACATTTCAATTATAAATAGCTAATGAAAATTCAGCGACCCGCTTCATAATCACCGTGTGACAAGATATAAGAGCAAGGATAGAGCGATGAATTCGAAAATTGCAGCCAATGCGCTGAATGGTAGATTCCCGCAGCTGTATATTCCGTAAGGCAGATAGGAAAGGGGACAGGCTAGAAGAGCCTGAAACAGCAGGATAATTGCAAAAATAAGCAGCCCGAGATTAAAGGGAGAGCGCAGCTTGATGTAGCTTCTGGCAAATATGACTGCAAGTATGATGAGCAGCACAATATTCAGCACGGTTACCAGTATGTATATTTGAGGAAGCAATTTCCCCCCAGGCTTATTTGAACCAGTCACTCCACCGATCGATATCAGTTGTTTTAACGGTGACGTTATCCCCGCTTAAGCTGCTCGCAAGAGGTGGAGGTGGATATGCAGTGCAGCCTCCGCTTATGCCTCTGAAATCCTGAGCACTCCAGACGGTGCCACAGGTGTCGCATACTACTTCTCTTCCATTATTCTGGAGGTGGAAGGAGTAGCCTCTGCATGGCTCGCAAACGCTTATCCTGGTTTGCACTCCTGTAAATCCTTTAAGTGTGAGGAGCTTGATGCCGTTGTAGGTATAATACTGGATTCCGTCTTTGATTATTGAGAAGGGTATGGTTACCGTGCCGCTTTTAGCGCTCAGGATATATGGAGCATCCTTCGTTCCCCTGCCTGTAACTCCGTATTTACCGGGATCATCCGGGATAATCGGCGTTAGAGTCTTATCTGTGCCAGGATTCGATCCTATACAGCCCAGTATCAATGTTGATATTAATATTAGTATTAATGTAAATATCAATTTCTTCACTGTTTTTCCTCCCCTGCTATCTTGCCATCGCAGAGCTGCACGATTCGATTCACCTGCCTTGCAAGCACCGGATTGTGGGTAACCATAGCAATGGTGTATCCCTCTTTTGCCAGCTTGCTGAGAAGCTGGATAATGCTCTCACCGGTTTTCTGATCAAGTGCGCCAGTCGGCTCGTCGGCCAGAATTATCTTCGGCTTGAGCACAAGGGCTCTCGCGATTGCCACGCGCTGCTGCTCGCCACCCGATAGCTCAAACGGCTTGTGATTCATGCGATGCTCCAGCCCAACCTTTTTCAGAGCTTCTAAAATTCTGGTGTTTTGACTGACTCCATTTAGCTTTGCAAAAATCGTGGGAAGAGCGACATTTTCATATGCCGTTAGCGAGGGAATTAAGTGGAACTGCTGGAATACAAACCCGATGTTGCTGCACCTGAGCTTTACAAGATCCTTTTGCGACTTATTAGCGATTTCTTTGCCATTGATTAAAACCGAGCCGGATGTGGGCGAGTCAAGCAGTCCCATGAGGTTCATAAGCGTTGTCTTGCCGCTGCCCGAGGGACCCATTATCGCCAGAAATTCTCCTTCTTCCAGCAGGAGATCAATGTTGCGCAGCACGTTCAGCTCTTGCTTTCCGATTTTAAATGTCTTTGAGACATCTCTTAACTCGATAGCGCTTGCCATTTCAAACACTCCTTAATACAACAGCGGGGTCGACACTCAATGCCTTCCTTGCAGGTATCAGCGCGGAGACCATGCTTATACAAGTCGCGAGCACGATCGCAACCGGCAGCAGTGCCCAGAAGGGGGAAACCGACACCTTTACAAGCACTGGTGCTACGAATAGTGAAGCAACGCTGCCGGTAGTAAAACCCAGCAATCCACCCGCACCACCGATTATCGTGCTTTCGACAAGCAGCATCGAAATCAGGTGGCGATCGCTCGCACCAATTGCTCGCATAATTCCGATTTCCTTGATCTTTTCGTTTACTGAAGCCAGCATTATTGCACCAACTGTGAGAGTGCTCACTATAAGAGTTATAATTGAAATTGCCATGGCAGAGCTCTGAGTCCTCTCCAGAACCATTTCTTCTCCTTTCACAATCTGAGTTATGGGCGTTGCTTCGATGGCTGGAATCAGCTCGTTGATCTGCCTCGCTATTTCCTCGACAGGGCAGTTATTGCAAAGCGCGCTTACCTCGATGCTGTTAACAAGGCCCTGTTTCCCGAGAATTTTCTGCGCATCAGACATAGAAGCTATAATGAAGGCATCGACATTCGCGCCCGTCGGGGAGAGCACGCCTGCCACAGTTAACTCGTACTCCCTGCCGCCCTGAACAGCTTTCACAATGCTGTTTGGAGATAAATTAAAGTTTTTGGCAATTTTTGAGCCGATTAGCACTTCGCCTTCCCCCTCGATCCATCTGCCCTCAAGAGTCCACCAGGGCTTTGCCCTTTTTTCCTCGCTGACGTTGATCCCCATCAGCACAGCCTGCTTTGACTCAATCGCAACTGTGCCGTAGAGCTTTGGAGCAACCGCGAAGATATTCGCTTTGTTTTTTATAGTGCGGATAAGCGGTATTTCCTTCTCTTCGATATAGTTCTCTCCTGCATAGATCGAGCCGACATTCTGAGTGCCAACAATAATCGGAATCGCCTCAGTTTTGGGGTTGACAATAATGTTTGCCCCGTATGCCTTGGCATCAGAATAGAGCTGCTCCTGGGCAGCAGAAAAAGTGGTGATAACCGCGACAATCGCAGCGGTAGAAATGGCTATGCTCAAAATGGCGACAATGAGCTTTGTCTTTCTTCGAAGTAAGTCTTTTAAAACAATGGTGCTGAGCCTCAAGCTTATACCTCCATGACCAGCTTATACCTCTGTGACCCTGTCTCCGTACACCGCCAGCTTCTTCACAAATACACCATCGACATAAAGACTGACCTCTATGTGACACCCGGAATCAAACGACTTTGCTGTTATATTTCCGGAGCCGCCATACTTCTGCGCATAGTACGTCACAGCCGAGCTTTCCGCCTGCGCCAGCCTGCCCGTGGAGCCAGCAATGGCTCCTGAGCCACAGCAAGGGCAGCCGCTTTCTGAGGGAGCTGCATATGACCCGGGGCCCTGAGGCAAAAATTGAGCCTGAGGTTTGCTTTGCTTCAAATCCACAGGGCTCGTTTTTCCATTCACCAGTCCGTCAACAAAGCCGCTTCCAACAAATATTAACCCAGAAGCCAAAATTATTGTTAAAATAGAAAGAAATGCTGTTTGCTTGTTGTTCATATTAGTATCAAATAAATAAAATTATTTAAATGGCTTTGCCAGATTCAATCCCAAATCATACCCAAATTAAAGTCCTGCTTCGCTGAAGATGCAGCCGCAGTATTTTTGCATGTATAATCCTAACTCTTTTGATCTGACTCTGCTCTGCTTCCAGCCCGCGCGGAAATCTTCGTAGTAGAAATCAATTTTGTATCGATCCGCAAGCCTCTGGCAGATCTGCTTTATGAGATCGTGCTTCTGCCAGGGGGAGCAGAGCAGAGTGGTGCTAAATGCATCGAAGCCATGCTGCTTTGCAAATTTAGCTGCCTCTGTAAAGCGAATGGTGTAGCAATACTCGCAGCGGTTTTCCGCACTGAGCGCGCCCTTCAAATAGTTCACAAGATCGTACTCATCTTTATACACGACTTCGAATTTTTCAACTGAAGCATATTTTTTCACATTTTCAAGCCTCAGTTTATATTCCCCATACGGATGTATGTTAGGGTTAAAGAAGAAACCGGTTACTTCATTTCCATCGGCAAGCAGCCTTGGAACAGGATATGTTGCACATGGAGCGCAGCATATATGTAGCAGGATTTTCAAAGCAGATCAAAAAAATAATATCGATATTACCTCTTGATTCTTGCGCTCTTTTTTGCGCCTTTAAAGTGAAGCTTTATTAGACAACAGGGCAATTCAATTTTGCTTGATTTGATGATGTGATGCTGAATGACAGACAAGTTTCTCACTCATCTGTGGCGTCCTGTTGCAACTTTGCTGGCAGTCTACTTCGTGCTCCTGGGCATGTCCTATCTGGATACACCTCAGGAGCTGGATATCACACAGATAGGACCTTTATATGTCAGTGACCACAGCGACCACGTCAGAGCTGCATTCAGCTTTTTGTTAGCAATTGTGCTATTTGCCTTCGCAATCGATCCAAACATTTATCATAAGCTGCGGAGCAGGCTCTGGTAAAAAATGCGAACCTGCAGTTCCTATATTTTCAATCCTTCTCCCAGCGTTACCCGCAAGAAAGCAAAAAGAGGAGTTACATTTTTTGTTAAAAATCACTTTTAATATACAGATAAACTCGAAATTCTTATATTTACTCTGCTGAAAAAAAGTTATTCAGAATTATCTGTATCCAAGTTTATGATAAGGCGCCAATTCGAGGAGATCCGCTGGGGAGACCGGTATGTCTTCCCATATATTCTATAAGAGTATATTCCTTAATTTGAATAGCATCACCGGGTTTCTCATCACAAGCTCTTTGAGCAGGATGCGGACATCAAAGTCCCTGGATTGGATATCCACTCCCTTTATGCTCTCCGCAAGCGAGTTGAGGTTTTCATCCGTAAAACCGCCAATGACTTCTTTTACTCTGTAGTTCCTTGCCAGGCTTTTCTCGAGCAGGGCTCTCCAGCGCTGCTCGTATTCTCCGAGCGTGTTGATGGAGCTATCTTCCTGCTTCACTGCTTTAGCAGCCACTTCTCCTGCAATTCTGCCTGCGTACATCGCATTCGTGATGCCTCCCCCTGTGATCGGGTCTGCCATTCTTGCCGCATCGCCTGCGAGCATTATTCCATTTCCAATCGCGCATTCTATAGGCCCTGATACCGGCACTCCGCCGACCACCATTTCAACGATCTTGCCTTCGGGAAACTTTTTTTCAACAAAGCTCCGCAGATAGTCGATTGCTTTTAATTTACCGGATCTGCTGCCAACGATTCCAACGCCTACGTTTGCCTCCCGCTTTCCTTTCGGGAACACCCAGACATAACCGCCTGGCGCAGTTTCATTGCCTACATAGAATTCTGCGCACTCCTCGTCGATGTCGATATCCGTCATCAAAAACTGTGCGCAGGTTTCGATGTCCTTCAATTTTAATGCAGTATTTATACCAGCCCATCTTGCAACCTGCGACTCCACGCCGTCGGTGGCGATAACAACTCTGGATTCAATTTTACACTCTCCTTCAAGGGTACGCGCAGTTATGCCGCAAATGGAGCCGTTATTCTTTATGACTCCTGTCGCGCTTGTTTTTACCTGCACCCGGGCACCTGCTCTCGCGGCGAGTTTTGCTAGCTCGCGATCAAAGATCTTCCGCTCGAGAATTATTCCCATTTCTTCATCGCCCGCAATCTTCACCATGGCGCCGTTTGGGGCGTATATCTTCACTCGCTTGAGGCTGGCTGCGATCCACTTGGGATCAGGGGATATGAATTCCTTCAGTATATTCCTGCCGGCTCCTTCTGCGCATCGCACCGGTGCACCTATTTCCTGCCGCTTTTCAATAAGAAGCGTATCAGCTCCCAGATCTGCGGCTGCCTTGGCTGCAACCGAGCCAGCTGGTCCGGCTCCCACAACCACGACGTCATAGCTTCGCTTTAACTTCATCTTTCAGCCTCCAGCGCGCCAACAGGGCACATCTTTACGCAGAGCTTGCACTCATCGCAGTGCTTTCCTATGACTATGCGTGTTTCCATCAGCTCGAGTGCATTATTGGGGCAAACGCCCACGCATGCGCCGCAGTAGCCACATTTATCCCTGTTTATTGAGATCATATCTCTCCCTCCAGTGGCACGCTGAGCAGTTTCTCGAGGTACTTCTCCAGTTCCTGAAGCTCCTTTCGATATCGCTTTATTACCTCTAAGTGCTCTTGTACGTCAGGATCCGGTTTATTAGTCAACTCCTCGCTGATGCTTAGCCTTTGAAGTGCGGATTTAACATATTCATCGTGGATTGCCTGGATAAATCGCCTGAATGTTGCATCAAGATCCAGTTTGCTTGAGTAGAAGTTCTTCCTTGAGTTCTGCCTCTTCGACTTCTGAACAAATCCAAGACGATCCAGCTCATCGAGCGCAGCGCTTACTGCTGGAACCGAATAACCTGTATACATGCTTATCTCATCCTGGTTAAGCGCCCTTGGTGACAGGACCAGTGCTCCAAATACCCTTCCATGCAAATCGCCCATCCCGCGTGCCTTGAAAAGCGCTTCGAAGGTTCCCAGAATGTGCCCTCTATCTCTCAGGATTTCTTCCTGTAACTCTTCTCCCATCAAAGTGCACAGTATTCACCAAACTATAAATACTTTATTGGATTTTCTGAAAACTGTGAAATAATATAGCGCTGAAATCATATTATTGATCGCTTAATAAAAGGTGATATTCAGTTTCAGACATTGCCTTTAGCAGCTTTTTTATACTCCGAGCAACCTCTGCTCAATGGGTGTTAATCGCTATGTCTGAGAATCGAACTCCGGGTAAATACGAATTTCTGCCTTACGTGTTTTTAGCCTTCATTTCAATGTTCTGCCTGACCCTGATCGTGCCTGCGCTCAAGGAGTTTGTGATGGAGCGCTTCAATGCGAGCAATGCTGAAACAACTCTTTTTGTATCCACAGAAATGGTGGCTTATGTCATCTTCGCGGTCGTGTGGGGCGCTGTTTCAGATAAAGCGGGGATGAGAAAGCCATTTATAGTTCTTGGGTTCGCCGGCACCTCGCTTCTTTATATTATGATGATCTTCGCGCAGTCACTCCCAATACTGCTTTTCCTCCGGTTTATTCAGGGAGCGATCACAATTCTGTCGTGGTCACTCGTGATGACGAGCATACTCGACATTACAAAGCGCACAAAGTACGGGATGGCAATGGGCATGATCGGCATGGCTATGACCTTCGGTAATGCCTTCGGCGTTATAATAGGAGGGAGGCTTGCGAAGATAAATCTCTATTATCCAATGTACGCCGCTGCACTGCTTTTTTTCATCGCCACCTTCATTTCGCTCTTCTTTCTGAAGGACTACACTATTGAAAGCAAGCCCGAGAGCGTGGGAAGGGCACTTGGCGTGCTCGGCGAGAAGAGGGAGCTTGTTGTGCCGTATGCCTTCAGCTTTGTGGATCGCTTCACCGTAGGCTTCTTCATCGGTTTATTCCCGCTGTTCCTGAGCAACGTATACCATCAGGATCCTTCTGCCATTGGGATGTTCATGGCCTCGTTGCTTTTCCCTTTTGCTTTGCTTCAGTATCCATTCGGAGTGCTATCTGATCGCGTTGGCCGCTCGCTGCCAATTTTAATAGGGGCTACGAGCTACGGAATCTTCTTGATTGCTATCGGATATGTCGATGTTTCCGCACTTGCAATTCCACTATTAATATGCGGCATCACTGCAGCCCTGCATTATCCCTCCACCGTCGCGCTTACAGGCGATCTTGCACCCGAGGGCAAGCGGGGTGCTGCCATAGGGGGCTTCAACACGTTTGGCTCGCTGGGCATGGCAATAGGCCCCTTTATCGGTGGAGTGATAGCCGATAACTACAGCTACGCTGCAAGCTTCACCTTTGCCGGGCTATTCGTCCTCTTAATAACACTGCTGCTAGCGCCCTATCTGATTAAAACAAGAACGATTAAAACAAGGGGTGAGAAATAGATGGAAACAATGAAATTTGAGCTTCAACTAGAAGATAAATGCGATAACTGCGGACACGCTTTGAAGCTGCTGGTTACAGAGAGAGAAGAAGGCATTACCAGCGAATTTTCCTGCTCAAAATGCGGCTTCAAATTCAGCGAGAAGAACAAGCAGTTGATTTTTACAGGCGATGCGGGATGGGAGTCTTTGATTGGGGGCTGTGTAATCGGGGTTTACGATCCTCTGTCAGGAAAGCTGGAATCAAAAACGATTGGAGTTGAGCACTTCCAGAATTTTATGAGCAAATCCAGCAAACATCTCGATGAAGCTGTGGCCGCGGTCAACGAGTTTTTTGCGAAATGGAACATTAACCCGGATACGCATCTGATATTTATTACAAATTCCCATCTTATGTCAAAGGTAAGAGAATACCTTGAGGTAAGGCACTACGACTGGTTCAGGTTTAAAACCTTTGAGCCGCTTCACTCCCCTCTTAAAAAAGCCTTTGAAGAGCACCTGCTTAGCATCGGTGTACCTGAAGAGGTGATTAAGATGCATGGTAAAGCGAGGATGAATTTCCTCATGTCATGGGTTATGGCCGATGATGAGAGGGAGAAACTGATCAAGAAAGCCGGGATTTGATTTATAGAGAGCTGATTAATTCTTTTACTCCTATCGCCACGCCCTCCACCTCTATTCCACCACTCCCCTTGGCACCGTCGCCGACTACATACAAATTTGAAAATGGCGTTTTGCTACCGATATCCTGCCCGCTTGCTGCTCTGTTAACAGGCCATTCGTTATGGTAGCTCTGCACCAGCAAGACCTCGAACTTTTTGCCAGCGAATACCTCCCGTAAATCCTTTATGCCAAGGGCAATCTCTGCTTCAATATGTGATTTTACGTCCGCTATACCCTTGAGATCAAGAGCTTGATGACTCATCAACAGGTGCTTTCCATCCGGAGCGAGAGACGGATCTGCATTGGTAACTTCGTTTATGCCGTTTACCCTTTTTGCACCGGGGGTAAAAAGCACTCCTGAATGGCTGATCAGCGGTTCTTCGCTTGAGAGGCAGATTTTAATTCCTGCGGACGGCTTCTGCTGTGAGGCTTTCCTTATGTACTCCCGGTCATTGCATTGACTCAGAAGCGAAGCCGTGTAATCGTGCCCGAGGTTGCTGATTACCAGATCTGCTGGAGTTGAATCATTATTTACAAGCACTCCCTTTACTGCTTCGTTTTGAACCATGATTTTTTCAACTCTGTGCTTCAGAAGCAGCTTACCACCGTTGCTCTCAATTACCTCCACAAGGCTCTTCGCCACAGCTCCGCATCCGCCGACTGGTACACCTGGACCGCCATGCTTTCTTATATTCTCAATTACCTTAAGAGCCTCGCTGGCAGGCACTTCTTCTGAGCTGAGGCTTAATGTCCAGCCGCAGAAGGCGTTGGCAAACCTCACCAGCCACTCATCCCGTATGGTGCTATAGAACCAGTCTTTGAAGCTGCCTTCAGGTTGAATAAGCTTTGATTTTACATTCAGATATGCAAGTTTAAGCCTTTTGTCCAGGCTCAAAACTTTTTCAAAATTTTCAAACATTATATCTTCGCCACTGTCAAGTCGGACTGTTGCAAGTGGATATGAACGAATTATTTTAACATCAGCTCCAGCTTCTTTCAACAGCTTTGCAAAGGGGCCTCTGTCGCCATGCGGTATCATGTGCAGTGCACCGGTGCTGAGCTTGAAACCTTTATACTCAAGATTTGTGAACCTGCCCCCTGCGAATGGCAGCTTCTCGAAAATTATTACCTCATGCTCTCTTGACAGTACCGCTGCGCTGAGAAGTCCGCCGATTCCGGCACCTATTATCACCACTTTACTCATCTTCCACCACCAATATTGCATCAACAGGACAGTGGTCTTTGCACTGCTCGCATTCTATGCAGTCCTGGTTCACCTTTGCTCTGGCAAAAATCTCGATCGCATTTACCCTGCAGAAAGCAGCACATTGCCCGCATCCAACGCAATTTTCATTGATGAGGATCATAATTACAAATAAAACGTGTTATAAAAAATAAATGTTGGACTATTTTCCCAGTAATATTTCGATCGCTGATACATTCACACTTTCTTCTCCGGATTGCATTACCTCTGTTGAGATCTTTATACTCTTGGGCTTCAGATCGGTTAAGAACCGATTTCGCACTATCTCTGCAACGTCGACTGCTCTGCTTATCGTTCTTCCTCTAGCTTTGATTACCACCTCGCCTGCGCCGTTGTTGAATTGCGTTACCACTGCCAGTACATAGTTCATCACGGGTTTATTTCCTACATACACTACATTGTCCTCTGCCATTACCTATTCCCTCCGAATTTTCTGCTTTTCAATGTTTTCTGGACTATTACGTTTATGAATAAGTATCATATTTATAATTTCTGTTGGAGACGTTGTTGAACCCAAAAATTATTTGTCATAGGAGCGCTGATCCGGATCTGACTCATTTATGATTTTTTCTTTAGCAGCTATCGAGTTCGGGACCACGAGAACCGTGTCGTCCTCGAGCATAAGCCTGGTGCTCCTCAGCCCGATGTCAATCACATCCCCTTTTTGATCTTCTCTGCCTACGAACTTGATTCTGTTCCCGACTCTGTATGGGCGATCTGCCATTATGTTGAGCGAGCCGAATATGTCCATCAGAGACGCCTGAGCAGCCAGTGCGATTGCTACTCCAGCTATTCCAACACCAGCGATGAGAGGAGTTATTTCATAGCCCAGCGTGCCAAGTGCCATGAGCACTGCAATCGCGATTACGAAAACTTTGAATATGCGGCTGAGAAATGTACGAGTTGGTCGTCAATGGGCGATTCAGTCTTCGGAGCCACTTCCATCATGTACCAGTTTGAAAAACCCTGCAGTATTCTTAAAACGAAATATGCTCCAACGAATATCGTCAAAACCGCAAAGATCTCGTCTATTAATTTAAACTGCTCGTTGCTGAAAGCTAAGGTGTGCAGCGCAATTGAAAGTCCAATGAGCACGATGAACAGACGAATGGGACCATGAAGTGCCTTTAAAATCTCGTCGTCCAGCTTCGTCTTGGTCTTGGCAATTAAGCCCAGAAGCACATTGTTGACAAGTAGGAAGATGATCTCGGCAATTATGACGAAGAACGATACTATAACCAAAGCGAAGGCGTAGTCCAGAGTGCTACCGGCAAGCCCGAAGGCACTGCTGTGGAGGATTTAAAATAATCCAGCACAGCTTGAATAAGGGCTATCTGCATACTGCATCGATAACTGGATAAGGAGATATTTAAAGTTACTCAAATATTGAGCTGTTATCGAATAAGTATTATATTTGAGCTTGTCCATTTAATCTAAAGATGGACAGAAAAGATCTTGAGCTTTTGCTGGCTCTGCAGAACGGCATTTCTATTGAGTCAAGGCCCTTCAAAAGGGTTGCAGATCTGCTTGAGAGTTCTGAAGCGGAAGTCCTGGACAGACTCACTGGCATGATTCAGAGTGGAAGGATAAGGAGATTTGCAGCTTCGCTATCGCACAGGAGAATTGGCTACGGGGCAAATGCAATGTGCGTGTGGGATGTGCCAGACGATAGGGTGGAAGAGGTCGGTAAGCTTATGGCTGGATTTAAAGAGGTGTCGCATTGCTATCTGCGTCCGCGCAGAAGGCACTGGCGGTTCAATATCTTCACGATGATCCACGGGCGGAGCAGGAAATTCTGCATTGAAACCGCGAAAAGCATAGCTGAAGCCGTGAAGATCGAGGACTACGAGGTGCTTTTCAGCCGAAGGGAGCTGAAAAAGACAGGAGTTAGGCTCGGCAAATTGAGGGATTTATCTTGAAACCGAAACTCTTCCCGTTGATATTGAATTTTGAGAACAAAAAAGTTGTAATTTTCGGTGGGGGAAAAGTTGGAGAGCGGAAGGCAAAGCTTTTTTCAAAAGTTGCAAGTGTAGTGGTGATCAGTAAAGAATTTACACCTGATTTAAAAAAAATGGAAAAAAAGGGAATGATAGAGTTAATCAAAGCTGAAATATCAAAAAATAAAATTGAGCAGCAGATTAAAGAGGCTTTTCTTGTAATTGCAGCCACCAGCAGTGCCATAGTGAACAAAAAAATTGAAGAAATAGCGAATACACATGGGAAGCTGCTGAACAAGGTCGATGATGCAAGCACACAGGTGCTTATTCCCTCCATAGTTGAGAGAGGTGATATTCTGGTTGCAATCAGCACCCGTGGAGAGAGCCCTGCCATGTCAAAGTACCTGCGGAAAATGCTGGAGCAGCAGGTTACTTCAAGACATGCAAAAATGGTAAGGCTTCAATCCAAGGTCAGGGATATGCTGAAGCGGAAAGTGAGAGGCCAGAGGCGTAGAGAAACGATTCTGCGCATGATTCTAGAGGATAACGACGTGTGGGCAGCGCTGGATGCGGGAGATAAAAAAGCAATGGAGGTCGTGCTCAAGCGCTATTTGAGCATGGAAAAGAATTTTTAACAGTTAGTTACATATGTATTTAAGCGATTTGATTTTAAAAACTAATTTAAAACGAGGAAATGCAGAATGGAACAAATTACAAGCATGATTATCACTCATAAAAAAGCCAGCCTTGATGTAATCGAAAAAGCCTGGCATGGAAATGTACCTGCTCTGCTGCAGAAAATTTATGCGATGCATGGAATAAGCGAGTGTTTTGTGCTTCAAACCTGCAACAGAGTGGAGCTGTACATAGTATCCCAGGAGGGAGAAGCCTTTCTACGGAAAACCGCTGAGCAGATGCATGTGCCGGATCGAATAGTGGTTTTTCAAAATCATGAGCAATCGCTGCGCCATCTGATGCGTCTAGCATGCGGGCTTGAATCGATGATCGTGGGCGAGGACCAGATTCTGGGGCAAATTAAAGATTTCTATCTGCTTGCCCAGAGAGCAGGCACTGTCGGGAGGGTGCTCTCAACAGTGCTTGATAAAGCTATCGCGGTTGGAAAACGAGCGCGCAGGGAAACCGGTATAAGCAGAGGATCGGTTTCCATAGGCTCCGCAGCCGTTGAGCTTGCGGATGAAACCCTAGGCGGGCTTGAGGGAAAAGTTATTCTGGTAGTAGGTTCCGGTGAAATGGGCAGCCTTGTGGCAAGAGCAACCGCTCATAGAAATTTGAAGAAACTGCTCATTTCCAGTCGAACATTCGAAAATGCCGTGTGTCTTGCTAAAGAGCTGAATGGCATTGCGGTTGATTTTAACAATGTTAAAGAGTGCCTCTTGGATTCTGATCTGGTGATATGCGCCACCAGCGCTCCGCATCCAATAATCACGCCTAAAATTATTCCGGATGGCAGGAAGCTGCTTATCATCGATCTTGGCACTCCAAGAAATGTTGACGAATCAGTTTCCTCTATGGACGGTGTCAGGCTTTATAACATCGACAACCTAAGGGCGATAAGCGAGCGAAACCTTGAGAACCGGAGAATCGAAGCCTTGAAGGTTGAGAAGATCATCCTGGAAGAGTTTAACGCTCTTGAGAATCAATTCAAGCAGCTGACGGCGGATAAAGCCATTGCATCTCTCTATCAATGGGCTGAGGAAATCCGCGCCGATGAGCTTGAAAAGGCATGTCACAAGCTTAGCGTCAGCGGGTGCAACATTGACTCCGGAGAAGTTGAGATCCTGGAAGCGCTCACAAATTCCATTGTAAAAAAAATCCTTGCTGAGCCCACAAAGGTGCTGAGAAGCGCTGCGCGAAATAACGACGGGCAGTATATTGAGAACATCGAAAAGCTATTCAAGCTGGGAGAAAACAATGGCGGAGTTCGCAAGAACAAGAATGCGAAGACTGAGAGAGCCTAAAATAAGCAGGCTAATCAGGGAGACACAGCTCTCAGTCAACGATTTGATCTGCCCCTTATTTGTCGATGAAAGGGCAAAAAAAATTGTGCCGATTACCTCGATGCCAGGGCAAAACCGCTTCCCGATAAATGCTTTGAAAAAAGAAGTGGAAGAAATAATCGACCTCGGCATACCTGCCATCATACTGTTTGGCATACCTGAGAAGAAAGATGAAGCCGGTAGCGAGGCATATAACAGAAGTGGCATAGTGCAGAACGCTACCCGCCTGATAAAGCAAAGCTTTGAAGATAAAATTCTGGTAATAAACGACCTCTGCCTCTGCGAGTACACCTCCCACGGTCACTGCGGCATAGTGGATAAAAAAACCAGCAAAATTCTGAACGATCCAACGCTTGAACTGCTGGGAAAAACCGCAGTTAGCCAGGCAGAGGCAGGCGCGGACATAGTTGCACCCTCCGGGATGATGGACGGAATGGTGCATGCGATACGCACCGCGCTCGACGATGCAGGGTTTAAGGATACCGTAATTATGTCCTATTCTGCTAAGTATCACTCCAGCTTCTACGGTCCGTTCAGGGAGGCCGCTGAGAGCGGCTATGCATTTGGCGATCGCTCCACATATCAGATGGACTTTTCGAATGCAGATGAAGCACTGCGCGAAGTGGCACTTGACCTGAAAGAAGGGGCGGACATAGTCATGGTCAAACCAGCGCTGGCTTATCTCGATATAATATACAGGGTAAAACAGGAGTTCAAAGTACCGGTAGCAGCGTACAACGTCAGCGGAGAATACTCGATGATTAAAGCAGCGGGCGAAAAAAGCTGGCTCAAGGAGCAGGCAATCATGCTCGAAGTGTTAACAGCGATAAAACGTGCAGGGGCAGATATGATTCTCACTTACTTTGCGAAGGATCTGGCGAGAATGCTTGCAGAGAGGCCCTAAACTTTAAATTTTTAAAATTTTTTCAAAATATTTATATATATTATTAACGGAAAACTGGAGGGCAAATCTATCAAAAAAACGGACAAGTCTACAAAAGTGTCTGGATGGGAGGGCAGTCCAAGCAATCGCATCCGCTATATACTATCTTTCTATAAAGCGCTAGGCAAAAGTTGAGTATAGGGATGAAGAAAAAGATGGGGAGAAAGAGGCTATCGGGGGCGAGAATCAATGTTGCCATCGCATTGATAGTGATCCTGCTCGGACTCCTCGCATAACATTAAAGTACTTTACATAAATTATAATAAAATATGCGCGAGGGAGACAAAATTTTAGTTTTTTGTCTGGTGCTTTTGGTTGCGACTTATAGCGGGTGTGTGGGAGAAGAAAAGACAGGCAAAACCGTTACAAATGAAACATCTGCAGTGACACAATCTCCCAGGATAATAACTACTGCTCAACCGTCCATCGTTAAAGGAGTTCCGGATCCGGATATCTACGTTGATATTTATGACCCACAACTCGCATGGGCAGGCACCACGCTAATGGCTGACAATCACAATCTCGATAAGCCCAGAATAATAGAAGTGAACATGCTGGGGGAAATTGTCTGGGAGTATGTTGTCCCGGAAAATTTGAGGCAGTACACCAATCCCGGATTTGATGTAGAAAGGCTAGCGAACAATAATATCCTGTTTGTGCTCCCTCGCAGTGGCGTCTACGAGGTTAATCGAAACGGAACGGTGGTGTGGTCGTATCTTGATGGCAAAGTATCCCACGATGCGGATAGATTGGCTAACGGGAATACTCTCGTGGTATGGGGCGGTGGAGACGGCACAGGTGATGCGCAGGTAAAAGAAATAAATCCAAAGGGAGAGGTGGTCTGGACCTGGTACGCGAAAGAGGCCTTTTACAAGGCACCTTATAAAGATATTTTCGATGAGGGCTGGACGCATGCCAATGCGGTCTCAAGGCTGCAGAATGGCAACACGTTAATCAGTCTGAGGAATTTCAACCTCGTTGTTGAAGTCGATCCAGGGGGATCGGTTGTCAGGACAGTTGGAGAAGGGATTTTTTACATGCAGCACGACCCGGAAATTCTTCCCAATGGCAATATGCTTGCAGCAACACACAGCGAGCCCCAGCGGGCAGTTGAAATTGACACAAAGACAAACCAGATTGTCTGGCAATTCGCAATGCCCAGGCAGCTCGTAAGAGATGCTGACAGACTGCCAAACGGCAACACTCTGATTGTGGGCGCAACAAAGATAGTTGAAGTTACGGTTGAAGGAAAAATAGTCTGGCAGCTCGGATTAAAAATGATAATCGAGAAAAACGATGCCCCTGCAAGAGGCTTCTACAAAGCTCAAAGAACCGGGATATAACACAACTTTAACCAGCAAGGCGCTGACTGAGTTAGAAGGAGCGACAGAAACTGCTGAGGTCAGAAGACCGCAGGCTTCTTTTACTCCACTTCAGCCATACTGCTCTCTCTGCAGCGAGGACACGTCAGTTTACCGGTCGATTCTAATTCTTCCTCTATATCAAGCATCCAGGCATAGGGCCCTGTCCTGATTTCGAAGCCACAGGCATGCAGCGATGGGGTTTGGCTATGCCAATCGGGACACTCACTGGTGAGTATTATGTGGAATCGATAAAAAGCTCCTCAAGAAAAACCGATGCTTCTCCGCACCGCAAGCCATGAGTCTACATTTTTTTTATTTCTTCTTCCGGCGTTGATGTCTCTATGCAGTTGGAAGCTCGCTCTATTTGCTGTCTGTCGAGGGTGATTAATTTGGCTCTGAACAAAGACGCAACTGCTACGTAAATTGCATCGCATCCTCTGAGCCTGTGCTCTCCAGCCAGACGTGAAGCGTGGTCAGCAAGCTCACGATCTACTGGAACAAAAACTATATTCGGAATCTGTTTAAGCTCTTTCACAAACTCAAGTGCCTTTTTAAAGTCGTCCGTGCCTCTTGCTATTGCTGACGAAATCTCAGGTAAGACAATTACAGGCGTAATAATTGTAATTCCCCGGCTCCTTATGTTTTGCATAAACTTCGCACTATGCTCATGCAGTTCTTCGCCCTCGATTTCAGCGTTTATGAACACACTGGCGTCTATGCAGTACATATTACCTTCTTGCTTCAGATACTAATTGCCAGCTTGATTTCTTGCTTTTCCAGCTGCGCGCTATTTTCCTGCCAACTGCATGCAATCTGTCCCAGGCTTTTGGATCTTTTCTCTCCATTGATGCACCTAGCATCCTGCGCACAACATTCAGTTCTGTTTCAAGAGCGTCAATCCTGCCCTTAAGAGTCTGCAGAGTATTTTCCATTTCTCCACCTGAAATAATGATATCATATAATTGGAAAAGACGATATAAAATAGTTATCTGTCGGTGCTTCTTAGGAAAAATTGTTACATTTACTCCTGCGTTTAACTAATCCGCTTCAATCATGCTACTCTTTCTGCATCTGGGACACGTCAGCTTGCCGGTTGATTCCAGTTCTTCCTCTATATCAAGCATCCAGGCATAGGGTCCAGTGCGAATTTCGAAGCCGCAGCCGGGACACCTGTAAACTTTTACTCTCACCATCGATACTACTCAATTATATTAGGGAATAATAAAATTAAGGGAAAGGGAGAAATAAGATGGCAAGGATGGAATTCCTGTGAAGCCTATGAAAAAGAGAACAGTGAAAGACATCACTGGCATTGTGAAAGCAGAAGGAGATGCAGTTGAGTCAAAGAAGCAGATTCAGAAGGGACTACGATGAGAAAATATGAACAAGAAATTTATTACAATCCATATCAACTTCCCCCTAGAACCTTTTGGAGAGTTGATGTTGGGTTAACACGATCTGATGCTGGAAAACTCTGTGAAGGTTTGCATGCAGTGATAAGCGATTTGACTGGTGCATCTTTTTATTATCCTGATGTTAGAGCGGAAAGAACAATTTGTCGCTTTGAATGGCAAATTGCTTGGGGCAAGAAAAAATTTGGAATACGACTAGGCATAATTTTCTCTATCAGTAGAGAAGATTTAAAAACACTTGAGGTTTATGCGACGCATGGCGATGAATCAGATAGATATGGAACTGCACCAGAGTTTTCTAAGGAGGAGATATCCATCTTTAATAACAAGATTATTAAAGTGATAAAAGAAGCATTGAAACGTTCAACTCCGGAAAGTAAAAAACCTTATCATACCATCTTTTATATCGAGTTACCTCCTCTTTGTCGAATAGCAGATCCATTGGAGTTACCGGAATTCGGCATTATTGTTTTTCCGACTGTTATTCTTGGAAAAGAAAATAAAAGGGTATCAGCTATTGCTATTACGGTAAATGAATCCTCACCTAAAGCAGCAAAAGCCGTTGCATTACAAAAAATTGCCACGGTCTGTGCATTACTAACTGTCGCGTCCGGAGGTATATACAAATCATACAATCCAGAATGGCCTAAAAATCGAAAGCCTATTGAGTTTTTGAATTCTATAGAGCCGCTGGCCACACTGGAGTCCCTCTATCCATACCGACGTTGGCAGCCTTGTTTGGATGTAGTTGACGAAAAATTCAGTGGGCGTCTAAAGACTATTCTTACACTTTATTTTACACTTCCAGAATCAAAACGTACTGATTTCATTGATCCGATTTTCGCATATTATGCAGGAAAAGAGTTATCTAACAGTCAACCAACATTATCAGTGGTTGCACTTTTGGCGGCTTTGAACTCTTTCGTAAATGTTGAAAACTGCACTGGAGACGTTAACTGTTCGATCTGTGGAGTAATAAAATCTGAGAATGGCATGCTTTTTCGCCATCATCTAACTGGTGATCGAGTTGCCCTTGTGAATTTTCTGTGTGAAATTTTTGGTTTAGACAAGTCGAGTGAGATTTACCATGAGTTGAACTGTCTCCTAACTCGGCTTTACAGAGAGCAACGTTCAGCGTTTGTTCATGGAGCAACGCTACGTCATGGAGAATATCATCGAGATTATTCTTTGCCAGCGGCTTTACCAACTTCTGAAGCGCCATACTCTGATTTGCTCCTTTATAGCAGGGACCTAAAGTCACTAGAACCATCAGTAAGGCGTACTCTTCTAACTCTCTTATCAAAAGAAAGTGGTATCCCTCTAGATGAGAATCTGTTTGGCCTGGGAAAGCTTAAGATTTATAGTGATATTGCATTTGTAGGCTCTATTACTTTGCCAAGAAAAATAAAAGTGTATCCATTTAAAGAAAATTTTGAAAAAACTACGCGATAGGGTCGATTTAAACTCTCGAACATCTGTATCAAGCTAATCCTAGGTTAAAAAAATTTAAAATCAAAGAAAATAAAAAAGAAAGGAAAGAGAGTGTTTATTTC
>CAZVYP010000038.1:4869-20120 GCA_964631075.1 uncultured Methanocellales archaeon | reverse complement strand
GGTCGTATGGTCCTTTGCCTAAAATGAACTCATAAAGATGTTCCTCCCAACGGTCAAAAGCCTTAAAAATTGCGCGATGAAGATCCTTCAGGGTCTGATTTCCCTTGATTTGAATCGTACGACATATCACTTTGCCGCCAAACTTCTCCGTTACCGGCCCCCCAATCAGAAAAACATCTACCGTATAGACTTTAGTCGAAGCTTTCACAGATTTATTTGAATTTGCTTTTGATTTCTGACGGCTAATAGTGTTCTTCTTGGTCATGCTATCGCATCTTCCTCATTGTGTTTCATTATTCCCTAAACCACCAAACGTTCTTCCTCTACGATTGTGTATAACGTTTTGAGCATATCCGAAGTTTCGAGCGAAGAATTTGGGCAAAGTGCCGAAGGCACATAGCCAGATACGCTCTAATAGCGACGTATGACGCAGGCCATTCGTTTTTTTTCAATAATCATAATTGTATTCTTCTATCCATTTATAAAAATCATCACCCCCCGCCTCAAAATAAGTTTTAAGTCTCATCTCAAACCACGCAGTATCTTTGCACACGTCTTTTATTTCGTTCAAGTATTCATCAGTAATAAAACCTTCATCTCTAAGAAAATTAAAGAACTTGGAGATAGATTCAAGAAAATTTTTAATCTCAGACATTTTAGGGCTCCTATATCTTCTGATATACCAGTTACCCAAAAATTTTCTGATGGTATCACCAGAGACTTCCAAAATATTCATTAAATCTTCATAAACAAAAACATAATCCATTATAAAGTAAGCTGCCATCTCGGTTCGTTTGCCAGCAGTGCTCTCTTTCAGTCCTTTGTTTTTCAAATATTCAAAAAAATGGTCAAAAATTAATTTGGATCTTTTCCATTGTTTTTCGTAATCCTCCTCTGAATTATCCTCCTTGATGCATTCGAAATGCTCGTCTTTTATCTTTTCCATCTTATCACCTCAAATCTCCTCATTAGCCGAGTAACATATCGCCTAACGTCATACGGGTATCTGAAGTTCCTGTGAAAGGCAGAGTTACCTGAGGCGCGAGGCCAGCTTGTTTGGCGATGTGCGTCTTTTACTCAAATGCAAGCTTTCGGCGTTTATCAGGATCATCAAATCTAACCTCAGCTACCTCAAAATGGTCTGGGTCAAATCCTCCACCAAGCCACTCTATCATTTCCTTGTATTCCTTGTGCTTAGGATCTTTTAGGATTTCTAACAGGTTATAATAGCCACCGATTCCACCGCAATCTTCTGGCGGGCACGCTCTTCTCCCCTTGACGCACACTGGATATACAATGTTATTCTCTCGGGGCAGAATTTTTTCTAACTCTATCTTGTGTAACCAGCCATCACCAAAATCATACATATAATCTGCCACTCTATTATCCATAGAAAAATAGCGGGACATTTTTTGTTTCCACCCGGGTAGAACCTCTTTATCAAAATCACCCTCAGGTATTCCTATTCTCACTTCTCTTTTTTTAGAAGACATGATCCCGAATTCATGAAGATGATAATCTGACCAGCCCATGGCATCTTGAATGGCAACATGTAAATCCCAAAAAGTATAATTTTCTGGCACCTGGATACGCCGCCAAATGAGCGGACTTATCCCCTCTAAAGTAATCTTAAACTGGTACACTTGATCGAATTTCTTTTTCATCACAACTCCACCTAATTGAACGGGTTAACATCTGCCGCCAAGGCATAAGCACCAATCCAATTCCTCTTCTTCAAAATTCTCATCCAAGCCTTTTAGCCAGAGCCTTCGTTGCCTCTGAGCCTTCCCCCTCATCCCTGGGAACATCACTAATTCCTCCGCCACTGCTTCTTTGATATGCCGAGACTACAGCCTCAATAAGCCTAACCCTTGCTTCCTTCGTAATTGGATGGAAAATATCATTATATTCTCCCAGAGCACTCCTCTGACTGGGCATTGCAACCCAAAGCCCCTTCTCATTCTCCATAACCTTAATACCATGAACCACAAACTCACCATCAATAGTAACATTAACAAAAGCCCTGATCTTCCCATCTGAATTCTTCATCCTGAAAACCCTGATATCAGTAAACTCAACCATCACATCCACCCAATGCACACCAAATACGCACAGCACAATAAACGTTTTGGTTAACCTTGATCATAAATCAATCAGAATTCCACTTCAGCTTTATATGGCTCAGCTCCTTCTTGAATCGCTTGCTCCACTGCTTTCAAGTCTTTCATCAAAAATAATCTCTCTTCCCCAACTTCTTTATAAGCCACTGCTTCCCGCAAAACCCCAGCATACTTGCAATGCTTCCCCAGCTTCACAACATAGCCACTATAATCCTCGATAAAATAAATCTCAAAACCACACTGCAAATCCAAAAACTTCGCAATCTTATTCCTCTCCCCAACCGTCTTAAACTCAAAGCGAAAACTTCGCTTATTATAATACCTCTGCAACTCCTTGAAGACTTCCCTATCGAAATAATGCTTAAACACATACAATCCCTTCAACTTAAAAAAATTTATCTTATTAGCCCCTTCGATTTGCAATCAAAACACCCCATCCAAATCCAAATTCAAATTCCTAAGATATCAATTTTTGCTTCAGCTCAGAGAATCTTCCTTCTTTCCAGTTCAAAACCAAATCAAAACACCCGATAAAAAAAATCAGGAGCAAAAATTAAAAATATGCCTAAGCCAAAAATAGGTTTTTGGGCGCAGGTGACTTCGAAGGGAATGGTAAGCCAAGTGGGTAAGGCTTACAGCGCACCTATAGCTCATGGCTACTAATAGTCGCCCAACACTGAAGCCCTGCGCCTCTCACGTCGATGGACAGAAAAAAAATTGCAAACAAAATCATACTGATAAGATAATTTAGGTTTCTTCGGATTCTAGTTGGCCATTTTTATTTGAAGTCGAGGACCGAAACAAATCGGCACAAAATTGCCGTGATGAGAAAAGACTTTACTTAGAACCAGCAGCTTCAGAAACACCCTCGCCTTTTCTCTCCATCCCAATATACTTCTTGACATCCTCCCGCAACTCTGGATTCTTGTTAAATAGCTCGAAAAGCCTGAGAAACTCAACCATGTCCTTCAACATCTCAGGCCTCGCGCCAGCCAATCCTCCAAAGTCACGGCCGAGCTTGGCAATGCTTCCTTCCAGCTCGATCATTACTTTTACATCCAGGGGCGAGCCGCAGTTGTAGCAGAACCTGGCCTGCAAGCTATTAACCTTTCTACAACGAGGACACCTCACCGCCCTGGGCTTCTCCTCTTCCTCCTCTTTCTTGAATCCATGCATCTTCAAAATCGCATCATCCACATCACGCCCTGAGAGATGCACGTACATAGCTGCCATATCCGAGCTCTGCGTCCAGCCGAAGTACTCCTTCATCTGCGCCTCAGTCAAATGCTTAGCCATAAAAGTGGCACGGGAATGCCGGAATAAATGAGGATGAATCCGCTTCCTAATACCAGCCTTTCTAGCCGCGGTGATAATCTGCTTCCTCATCCCATAGTAATTCATCGCGCCAATATCACCCTCAATACCCAGTTTAACCCAAAGCGGAGACTCAGGATTATCCCGATCAGGATGATCCTCAAACCAATTAGCAAGATAAGGAACACCCCAGATTATCCTCACACGCCGCATCCCCTTCTTACCACGGACAATGAGAACTCCGCCAAAGTTGTCAAAAGCCACATTCTTAATCCGAAGCGTTCCAACCTCACCGATTCTTAATCCGCCATCCCAGAGCAAAGCAATCAAAGCCTTATCACGCGGATGTGGAGTTGCCTCGATAAGCCTTAAAACCTCCTCCTCAGTAAGCAAATCCTCAGGCAGCTTATCATTATTCCCCCTATTCCCGATTTTAATCCACTTCACCTCAGCTGGATACTCGCCGCGAGGCATTCCGTGTAGCCAGCGATAAAACTTCTTCAAAGCAGTCTTATAACTCTGCTTAGTCCAAAACGAATAATCAGCTTGTTCAATATCGCTCACCAAAGACTCAATATCCCCTTTGGAAACCTTATCCAAGTCTTTCCCCAGCCTCTCCGCAATTCCCTTCATAAGCTCAAAATACTTGGTCTGCCTCGCCTTAGAAAGTCCATCTCTAACCCCGGCTTCATTAAACTTAAAAATAAGCTCCTTACTCCCCTCAGTAATTTTCGGGCTTTCTATAATAACATTTTTATATCTAAACAGCCTTTTGTCATAATCATGCAAGACGGGAGCGAGAGCCATAATTTCCAATATCTATTCATGTCGCTAAAACTATATAAAATTTGCCAAGCGTTGAACCACTGGTTCAACGCCCACCCTCGGCGTGTCGAGAAAAAAGGTTATGGCTAACTTTAGTTAAATTACTGGCTCTGTAGAAATCCTCATTTCCCCGATGCATATCTGGATGCGAAAAATAGATATTTTTGAGTATTGAGCTGGTTGCTTGATTATGTTGTCAGGTTTGCTTACTCAGGCATTTAAAAAGCACTTATTCGGCGTTAGTTAAACTGGCGTGCAGTGCCGAGAAGTCCAGAATTAATCCAGTTGCGGTAAAAGCTGTAATTGCTATTAAACATAGCTCCTGTACATCAAAGCCATATGCATATGCTGAATAGCCGTTTGTCATTAGGAGGAGGTTCGAAGTACCTGCGATGAGTCCTGCGATCAATACGCCTGTCATGATTCCGATGCACGTGTTTTTCCAGCAGGGATTGAGATTAAGCATAATATAGGTTAAAGATAGACTGAAAATAACTATTAAGATTTTGCTGAGCAGCATTCCATCAGGGCCCAGTAGAACATACATATTTTGAAGAAAAGTGCTTGTTTCATAGCTCATGGGATATTTCTGTGCCAGCACATATGTGGATAATCCATCGAAAAAGGCGAATGATTGAACGCTGAAGATAAACAGCAAGTCCTGCCATCTTACCTCGACACTTTCCACTACTATGCCCCCGCTTTGTTCTCTCACATAAACCAATATAAGGATTTCGCTCAATTTAAATAAATAAAGTTAATAAAATAAATATCTGGATGTGAACTGACGACAGGTTTTTCGCCCAGCTTTACTGGCTTGTTAGGAATAAAAAGGAATAAAGCATGTACTCCATTTTAGAATAAAAATTATATCGTATGTGCTCTACTTCAGTAATAAATGATTTCGATAATAATACCCACTTTGAACGAGGCCAGCTACATCGAGCGTTCTCTCCAGTCGATAAAAAATCAAAGCGCTGAGAATATTGAAATAATCGTTATCGATGGGGGAAGCTCTGATAATACTGTCGAAATAGCAGGGCAGTATGCTGATCTGGTGATGGTTGAAAGGTCAAATATTGCTGCAGCCAGAAATCTCGGGGCAAAGCATGCAAGAGGTGGGGTGCTGATTTTCCTCGATGCAGACTCCACGATTGCACCCGATTTTGCCTTGAAGATCGAAGAGTTCTTCAGCGCAAGCGGGATAGCTGCAGCATACGGGAAAATGGTGCCGTTTGAAGAAGAAATGACAGTCGGACTCAGAGCATTGACATTTATCGGCTACAGATTGGTTCCGAAGATAAGCCTCCTGCTGGGCAGTTATATAATATCCGGTCCTTGCATGGTTGTGAGTAAGAGCGCATTCGACGCGGTAAAAGGCTTTCGAGAGGATCTCGACACCGCTGAGGACCTTGATCTGTACAGGCGACTGGCGCCCTATGGTATTGTCCAGTCCGATGCTCTGATTTTCAGTACCTCAATGCGAAGGTTCAGCAAAGGAGGGCTGTTCTGCTGGTTGTTCAAATGGGTGACCAACTATTTCTACTATCTGCTCACAGGCAAAACTGGTTTGAAAAAGGAGGAATACGTGGCTTTTCGCTGACTGAAAGCAGGATATGAAAATGAGGCGCATAGCAATTTTGATACCGGTTGCATCAGAAGAGCCGCTTTCTGTGGTTGAAAGGTCTATTGAGTGCATTCACGAACTGGAAAAAAATGGTCTTGCTGCAAGGATATTATATATACTGGATAAAAAAAGAAATTCAGACTTCGACGAGCGGGTGGAGTATCTCAGAGCAAAAAATGTGGAAGTGCTTGTCAGGAACGATTCCAGTGGGAGAAGGGCTGGAGCGTTAAATTATGCGCTGGGAAATCTTGACGCTCAGGATTACATTGCAATTTTTGATGTAGATTCGCGTCCAAAATCTAACTTTTTACAGGAGTGCATCGCCATGCTCGAAAACGATCCCCAGCTCGCGATTGTCAGCTCCCCGCGGTATATTACCAACGATTGCTGTGCTCTCGCTACCAGAATAGTCGCCGTGGAATACAGGCTTATAGAGGACTTCTACAGATTGTTTAACTGGAGTAAGGGCTTTATACAGTTTAACGGCCTGATAGGTGTGCTGGATGGGAAAATTCTGGCAAAAGATCGCCTTCGAGAGGACGTTAAATGTGAAGATACCGAGTTTACCGAGCGAATATATTTAAGGGGAAAAAGAACTGCGCTGACTAAAAAAACCAGAGTTGGAGAGCAGGCAGCGATTACCTGGCTGGAGCTATATCGCCAGAGAGTGCGATGGTACACCGGTGCCTATGAGGGACTTAGATTATATTTAAGCTCGTTTTTAAAATCAAAGCTACCAGGGCGAAGGAAGTTTTCGTGGCTTGCACAGGTTGCACTGCCCTTTTTTATCGTGATTTTCGTCCCTCTTCTCCCTTTATATGCCGCAAGGATCTGGGAGCTTTCAGGCAGCGTGAGGGATTTCCTGGAAAGGTTCTTAGGCGCGCTGTTCTACGTTTTCTTGCTTCAGCTCTGCGGGGTTACCGTTATCATCAAAAAGCTTGCTGGTGGAGAAGTCATCTGGAGCCAGATGCAGAGATCGGATGTCTGAAGCCTTTTTAAGCATCCAAGTAATTATAGTTTTTGTAAAAATAAATCATTTTTTTAGATTTTTTTTAAAAATTTTGAATAAATATTGTTGTTGATAATAAGTTGTGATAATTATTTTTGATATTTTATGCAAAGCATTTATTATTACTTATTTTCAGATTATTGTATTGGAGGTGAATGAAAGATGCAGCTTGAGTATCTGGCGAGGACAATGATACCTTATCTCAAACAGGAGACAATCGTTGACTTCCTGGTCCTCAGTAGAGCGCTTGGTGATGTCAGATATGCGATGATGAAGCGCAAAGCAATCGATGAAGTCTCAGCATTAATACTCGCGGCGGCAAAGAATAGAGAGCTGTTTCAGGACGTCTCTAAGTGGGGAATCGAGAATAATGTGGCATCCATCGCGACTTTCTCCAGGAGAAAGGACTTCTTCAAGAGCCTAGGTATCATTATAGAAGAAACGGTTAAAACACCATTTGGCAGACCTAAGATTAGAATGGGCTTGAGCGAGGAAAAATTCCTGGAGCACTTCCAGATTTAATCACTTCCCCCCCAACCATTTCAACGAACTCGAATTATGATAATCCCGCATGCCATAAGATGACAAATAAAGGTTTATTAAAAGGCAAGACCAAGATATTATATCGAATATGCCCCGCAGGAAAAAGGATTTTTACTATTTTAAAGCAAAGCAGGAAGGATACAGATCCAGAGCCGCGTATAAGCTGAAGCGCATTAACGAGAAGTTCAATGTAATAAAGAAGGGGGATATCGTGGTCGATCTCGGCGCTGCACCGGGAGGCTGGCTGCAGGTTGCCCGTGAGCTATCAGGCAGCAGAGTGCTGGGAGTCGACCTTCAGGCAATCGAGCCCATAGATGGTGTTGAAACCATACGCGGCGACATGCGCGCACGGACAACAATAGAAAGGATAGCTGAGAAAGTGGAGAAAGCGGACGCTGTGATCTCAGATGCTGCACCTGATCTCAGTGGTAACTGGAGCTATGACCACGCAAGATCGATCGATCTTGCAAGCGCCGCATTTGAAGCAGCAAAGCAAATTCTGCGCTCGGGCGGCAACTTCGTGGTCAAGGTTTTTCAGGGCGATATGTACGAAGGGTTTTTGAATAAAGTGAAAAAAGAGTTTTTCCAGGTAAAAGCGTATAAATCCGAGGCATCGCGGAAGGAGAGCGCGGAGATTTACATCGTCGCAAAAGGACTGCTCTCTGCACCGGTGAGAGCTGGAGAGGTTCACGAGGTAGTGGTTGAAAGCACAGGCAAAAATGGAGACGGCATAGCAAGAATTCAGGGCTTCATCATCTTTGTTAAAGGGGCGAGGCAGGGCGAGAGGCTGAGGGTTCGAATCAAAGAAGTGAAAGAAAAATTCGCAGTTGCAATTCCAGTTTAGAGCTGATAAGCTATATCTTTTTGAGTGATGAGTAATAGTAATCATAAGGAGGACAAATCACGCAAGAGCTCAGCGATAAAGACAGAAAGCGCTACCACCGCCAGATTTTAATACCTGAAATCGGAGAGAAAGGCCAGAAAAAATTGAAAAACTCAAGAGTATTTCTCGCCGGGCTCGGCGGACTCGGCTCACCCGCTGCAATATATCTTGCAGTTGCTGGAATCGGCACGATTAAAATCGCAGATAACGATAAAGTAGAATTAAGCAATTTGAACCGCCAGATATTACATTATGAAAGAGACACCGGCAGGAAAAAAGTAGACAGCGCAGTCGAAAAGCTCAGGCTTCTCAATCCAGACATAAAAATCGAGTGCTTCAGCGACACAATAAATGAAAACAATATTTTAAAGCTAACACGCGGATGCAATCTGATAATTGATGCAATGGACAACTTCCCCGCGCGGTATCTGCTCAACGAAGCCGCGATAGTGCACCGCATACCCTTTATCCACGCAGCCATCCGCGGAATGGAGGGCAGAATAACCACAATAATTCCCGGCAGAACAGCCTGCCTCAGATGCACATTCCCCGAAGCACCCCCCTCTGAGGTCTTCCCGGTGCTGGGCGCAACTGCGGGCGTGATCGCAATGCTGGAGGCAGTGGAAGCGGTCAAGCTGCTTGCATCATTCGGCAAACCACTGCTGAACCGCATTCTGATATACGACGGCGAGCAGATGAAGTTCGAGGAAATAGCGATCAAGCGCAATGCGAAATGCCAGACTTGCGGCAAAAACGGTACACATGCAAAATATTTAGTATGAGATCACGAAAAGGAGACTTAAAATGCAAAAATATGGCTTCATAGAAAGAGCGACTAAGGGATTTATCAACATAGATCCCCTGCAGAGAGGCGGCATTCTAACCGAGGAGGCAAAAAGAGCTCTGATCGAGTGGGGCGACGGATACTCGGTCTGCGACTTCTGCACCGCAGGCAGCCTCGATAAAATAAAAACTCCGCCTATCTACGATTTCGTTCACGAAGCCCTGCCGGAGTTCCTAGGTACAGACTACGCAAGGATAACACTCGGAGCGCGAGAAGGCAAATATGCGATAATGCATGCTGCTGCGAAAGAAGGAGACCATATAGTAATAGATAAAAACGCCCACTACACCTCTTTTGTCGCAGCAGAGCGAGCACGGCTGAAAATCAAAACCGTGCCAAACTCAGGACCGCCACTGTTCAAAATAACACCCGAGGGATACAGAAATGCGATTGAAGAAGTGAAGAAAGAAAGCGGCAGACCACCAGCGCTTGCGATTTTAACGTATCCCGATGGCAACTACGGCAACTTACCCGATGCAAAAGAGATCTCAAAGATCTGCCACGAATTTAATGTACCTCTGATTTTAAATGGTGCCTACGCCGCCGGCAGAATGCCTGTAAAAGCAAGAGACTTCGAAGCAGACTTCATAGTCGGCAGCGGACACAAATCAATGGCATCAAGCGGTCCCATAGGCGTGCTTGGAGTGAGGAAAGGCATCGAGGAAAAACTGCTGGAGAAATCAAAGCTATACAAGGTGAAAGAGCTCGAAGCGCTTGGCTGCACAGCCCGCGGCGCAAGCGTGATGACAATGATCGCATCATTTCCAGAGGTAGTGGAACGAATAAATCACTGGGAAAAAGAAGTTGAAAAAGCCCGCTGGTTCTCAGCAGAATTAGAAAAGCTGGGACTTAAACAGCTCGGCGATAAGCCTCATAACCACGACCTGATGTTCTTCGAAGCCATGAATCTGTTCAACATATCACAGCAGCAAAAAGACGGACGCTACTTCCTGTACAAAGAGTTCAAAGAGAAAAAGATCCACGGGATAAAACCTGGACTGACAAAGCACTTCAAGCTCAGCACCTACGGATTACCGCAGCAAGAGCTGAAGTACGTAGTGGATGCGTTCGACGAAGTAATCAGGAAGCACGGCTGATCCCTCATGGCGGCAGAGCAAGAGATCATTTTCACCGGCCGCTCAAACGTGGGGAAGTCTTCGCTGATAAGAGCCCTTACAGGAGAAAAAGTCCGCGTGGGCAAGCGACCAGGTGTTACTCTCACTCCAAACTTCATCGAGCTCGAAGACCTGCTGATAACAGACCTCCCGGGCTTCGGCTATATGGAAAGAATTTCGAAGAAAAAGCAGGAGGAGATCAAAGACTTCATCGTGCACTACATCGAGCAAAACGCAGCGCGCATAGTGCTCGCGGTTCACGTGATCGATGCTGCTATGACAGTTGAAATAATCGAGAGATGGAAGAAGCGCGGCGAAATCCCGATCGACCTCGAGATCTACGAGTTCCTGCATGAGCTAAAAATCGAAACAATCCTCGCAGTCAACAAACTCGACAAAGTGAAATTTCCAGAGCAGGAAAAAAGAATGAACGAAATAGCCACACTATTCGGAATGCTCCCACCCTGGAGACAGTGGATGGACAGAGTCGCACCCGTGAGTGCAAAGCTGGGAGAGGTAGAAGATCTCAAGCGATTGATGGAAAAAAAGCTCGGCAGCAGGATAAAATTCAAGTAGTTATTTATTTCTTCGCAGCATTTAGCAGGTGGTAATATGAAGGTGTTGAAGCTTAAGGGGCTGGAAATCGACCTGGAGCAGGGGGATAAAGCGCTCAGGCTCAAAGCGCGCGGTGCGCTCTCTCCGGCTGCACTGCCTTTTATCAGAATGATTAACGGTCGGATGAAAAACGAGAAACCAGCGCGGGTGCGGGACGACAGCGTTATAATGTCCACTTGGCTGCCGCCAATTCCCAGCGGAGCTTTCAGACGCTTGATAAATGATGAGCTCAGCATCGCTATGGGAAAATACGTGCCGGAAACGCTGTCTATCGAGATCACACGTCAGTGCAAGTGCAAATGCGAGCACTGCGTGGTAAGCGGGGGCACCAGCGAGCTGTCAACGGAGCGGATCAAGGGCGTTATCGATCAGGCGCTTGAGATGGGTGCTTGCATAATTACGTTTACAGAGGGAGATCCACTGCTCAGAAAAGAAATATTCGAGCTAGTAGAATATGTCGATAAGCAAAAAGCGATTGTGAATATTTTTACACCCGGCACTGAGATGAATATGGTTGCTGCAAAGAAGCTGAAAGAGGCCGGGCTGCATAATCTGCTGATAAGCATTTATAGCGCAGATCCGGAGAAGCACGACCGCGTGAGACGATTACCCGGTGCGCATTCACTGGCGATAAAGGCAATAAAAACCGCTTTAAACGCAGGGCTCATGGTCACGATGACCACGCATATATCACCGGATCGAATGCAAGAACTACCAATGCTATACGAGCTGGCAGAGGAGCTTGAAGTCCACGAGTTCTCAGTCTGGGAATCAATACCCGGGAGAGAGCCAAAGCCCACACTGAGCAGTGCCGATCGACAGATAATATTGAAGATGTACCGCGAGATCAACTCTACACCAACTGGTCCAAGGATGTTTTCCAATACATACTTCGAGGGCAAGATGCTGGGCTGCCTCGCTGGAAGGCGCTGGATACACGTCTGCGTCGACGGCTCCATCAAACCATGTCCCTACTTTACCTTCAGCTATGGCAATATCCTTGAAAAGTCCCTGAAGGAAAACTGGGAAGAAATACGCAGGCTGAAGACCTTCAAGCACAAGACCAGCAAATGCATGATGATGGACCCGGATTTCAGAAAAAAAGTGGAGAAAATACCGGAGGAGGCAAGTTTACCCTATCCATATTCCAAGTTGAAGTAAAATATACAAGCGCAAATCTTATATTAATGCTGAGACGTTTTACCATACGCGCCGGGGTGGCCTAGCTGGTTAAGGCGTCAGACTCATAAACACCCTTGAGATATCTGAAAATCACGCGTTCGAACCGCGTCCCCGGCATACAGGTGTTCTCCCTTTCTTTATATTTTAATACTTTCAACTGGCTATCAAAACGTTTAAAATCCCTGAATGTATTATTACGGTTGTGGCAGAGGCGGTAGAGGCAAAAGAGGCCTTTGTTGAGCATGAGCTGATCAAGCCAGATAGTGTTGATAAACGGTTATATCAGCTTTCGATCGCAAGCACCGCTCTTCAAAAATCGACTCTCGTGGTGCTTCCAACCGGGCTCGGGAAAACTATTATTGCACTGCTTGTTATTGCAGCGAGGCTGAGGGAGTATACTTCTGGGAAGGCATTGATCTTATCGCCTACTAAGCCTCTTGTGGAGCAGCATGCACGGTTTATGAAGAAGCATCTGCTTGTCAATCCGGAAGAAGTTGTGACTTTCACAGGCGAGGTCTTATCAGAGAGAAGGATTGAGCTGTGGAAAAATGCGAAGGTTATTGTATCCACTCCCCAGGTTATTGAAAATGACCTCATGTCCAGGCAACTTGACCTTTCAGATGTTGTTCACCTCACCATAGACGAGGCGCATAGAGCCACCGGTAACTACTCCTACGTTTACATTGCCAACAAATATGTCGTGCATGCAAAGCACCCGCTCATACTGGGCATAACCGCTTCCCCGGGCAGTGATGAGCTCAAGATTGATGAGGTGTGCAGAAATCTGCATATCTCCACAGTGGAGCTTCGCACCGAGCACGATCCAGATGTGGAGCCATATGTTTTTCGAAAAGACATCGACTGGGTCTACGTTAAACTTCCGGCAGAGGCACTTGAAATTAAGCGTTTGCTCGAAAGTGTGCTATCCAGCAGGAATGTCGAGCTGAAGCGCACGGGTGTGGTGGAGCAAAAAGATCACTTTCTGCGGAAGAAGGATCTGTTGCTGCTTCAGCAGAAAATTCAGGGGGAACTTGCAACCAGAAAAGATGCCAGGCTCTTCCAGGCGCTTTCTTTACTCGCGGAGATTTTGAAGCTGAGGCACGCGGTGGAGCTCTGCGAGACCCAGGGCACAGCGGCGTTAAAAAAATATTTTGAGCGACTGAGCAGTGAAGCGACTTCAAAAGGGGGGAGCAAAGCCGCAAAGCGGATATTAAAAGAAGAAAACGTCCAGCGTGCGATTACGCTTGCGAAAAATTCCACTGATACGTTTCCGAAGCTGGAGAAGGTAAAAGAGATCGTTTTGAAGCAGATCGAGCAATCTCCTGATTCCAGGGTAATTGTGTTCACAAATTTCCGGGACACCGCTGAGCTTGTTACCGCAATGCTTGGTTCAGATGAGATGATAAAGCCAGTGAGATTTGTTGGGCAGGCGAGCAAACTCGATGACAAAGGCTTGAGCCAGAAGAAGCAGGTGGAGATATTGGAGAAATTCAAAGCAGGAGAATACAACGTGCTTGTTGCAACATGTGTGGCGGAAGAGGGGCTGGATATCCCCTCTACCGATCTTGTGGTGTTTCACGAGCCAGTTCCATCTGAGATACGGAGCATTCAGCGGCGCGGAAGAACTGGCAGGCACAGAGTGGGCAGGATAGCTGTGCTCATGGCAAAAGGAACCAGAGATGAAGCGTACTTCTGGATCAGCAATAGAAAAGAAAAACAGATGAATGAGAGAATAAGGGAACTGCAGGATGAATTTAAAGACCAGGAAGATGAATTAGAACTTGATTTCGAGGAACGCATCTCCGACTCCCCGGTGTTTGAAGGAGTGATGCATGCGAGCACAGTAGAGGAAAAGGACCTCAAGGCGAAAGCGGTTAACTCAATCGCGGTCGAAGAGAAAAACGTGACCATAGATAAAGCCCAGAAAACAATTTTTGATTACTCGACCGAAGAGCGAAAGGTCAATATATACATCGATATGCGGGAGATGCGCTCACCGGTCGCAAAAGCTCTTGAAGAAATGGGTGCCATAGTAACTCTAAAGACACTTGATATCGGCGATTACATAATCTCCGACAGAGTTTGCGTGGAGAGAAAAACAGTTGAAGACTTCCTGAGCTCGCTAATAGATCGCTCACAGGGCAGAGATCTTTTCGGGCAGATGTCAGAGCTTGCCAGGAACTTTGAAAAACCTGTGCTTATTTTGGAGGGTGAGGGACTGTACACCGCCAGAAGAATTACCCCGAACGCCGTGCGAGGAGTACTCGCTTCAATCGCAGTTGACTTCGGAGTACCCATTATCAGCACGGCAAACGCCGAGGACACCGCTGCCCTGCTGTACATTATAGCCAGGCGAGAGCAGTTCGACGAAAAAAGAGAGATAATCCTTCACGGCAGAAAAAGCTCACTCACGCTCAGGGAGCAGCAGGAATACCTGGTAAGCGCTATTCCAGGGGTGGGATCGATAGCTGCGAAAAATCTGCTCCGCTACTTTGGCTCGATAGAAGCAATTACCAACGCGCCGGTTGAAGAGCTGGTGAAAGTTGAAAAAGTGGGAAAAAAGACAGCGAAGAAGATCAGAGAGCTTGTTGAGAGCAAATACGAATAAAATCTTATCTTGCAAATTCAAGGAAAGTATTTAATATTTGAAATATAATTTTAAGAATAATGGGGGAGTTTAGGATGGATTGGACAAATTTGATTATGAGCACCATTGCAATGCTATTTGCAATCGGACTTCTATACTTTGTAGGCAAGTTCTTTGATCGCTCTTCAACTATAACCCTCTAAAATGCGCTATTAAGCGCGCTCTCAGCGACGGATATGGAAAGTAACTGGAAAAAGCCTACAACTTAATTCATTTTACTTATTCATCTGATTGATATTACAACAAATAATTTAATATACTGAATAATTAAAATAATTGTTATGCTGGATCTTAAAACGATTCTTAAAATGATTTTGGTTATTTTTTCCTTTTTAATCGCACTATCTGTCTTGTCCATCCTTTTGGGTTTCAGGTAAATCCATTAATTCATGACAGCCCCTCTCAAAATGCCATCCTAAACAAATATTGTTCGTATTTTTTTTACAAACAAAAGGTAATTTTCATCATTGTACTAGTTATAACAAGTTGATTATTTGGGTGCAAGAACCGCCGATCCATTCAGTCAT
>CAZVYP010000038.1:0-4769 GCA_964631075.1 uncultured Methanocellales archaeon | reverse complement strand
CTAGTTATAACAAGTTGATTATTTGGGTGCAAGAACCGCCGATCCATTCAGTCATGGAGATTACCAAGGATAAAATGGATGGTAGCTTCCTTAAAGCACTCCAGTTTTTTAAAATAAAAAAAGGGAAAAAGTTATAGATCTACCTTCGGCAGCTTCTCAAGTGACTTCTTTATCATTGCCTCTGGATATTCGTAGTCCACCATTTTTCCTGTGAGATACTGATCGTACGCGGAAAGATCGAAGTGTCCATGCCCTGAATTTGAGAAGTATATGGTCTTTGCCTCGCCGCTCTGCTTGCACCTCAGTGCTTCGTCGATTACGCCTTTGACGGCGTGAGCGGTTTCCGGTGCCACGACTATGCCTTCGGTTCTGGCGAAGAGCACTGCTGCTTCGAATACCTCTCTCTGATGGAATGCCTTCGCTCCCATATAGCCGTCTTTCGTTAATTTGCAGAGTATGGGCGCATCGCCGTGGTATCTCAGACCGCCTGCGTGGATCGGTGCAGGCATGAAGTCATGGCCGAGTGTGTACATCTTAAGGATGGGCGCCATCTGGGCGGTATCGCCGTAGTCGAAAGCGTATACGCCTTTGGTCAGCGTTGGACATGCCTGTGGCTCGCAGGAGATTGACTCCACTTTTCTGCCTCCTCTGAGCATCTCGCCGATGAACGGGAAGCTTGCACCAGCGAAGTTGCTGCCGCCTCCTACGCATCCGAAGAGTATATCGGGGTACTCGCCTATCTTCTTGAACTGCGCCTGAGCTTCAAGCCCGATAATTGTCTGATGCATCAGCACGAAGTTTACGACGCTACCGATGGAGTATTTGGTTTTCTGACTGGTAACTGCATCCTCGATTGCCTCGGAAATCGCTATCCCCAGGCTACCTGGGTTTTCCGGATCTTCTTTCAGCACTTTTCTGCCGTAGTTGGTTAGATTGCTCGGGCTGGCATGTATCTTTGCTCCCCAGGTTTCCATCAGTATTCTTCTGTATGGCTTCTGGTGATAGCTTACCTTGACCATGTATACGACGCATTCCAGTCCAAAAAGGGATGTTGCGAATGAAAGCGCAGAACCCCACTGCCCCGCACCGGTCTCGGTTGTCAGTCTCTCCGCGCCCTCTTTCATATTGTAATACGCCTGCGGCACAGCAGTGTTCGGCTTGTGGCTGCCAGGCGGGCTTACTCCTTCCCATTTGTAGTAGATCTTTGCCGGAGTATTTAATTTCTGCTCCAGTCTGCGCGCTCTTATGAGAGGCGTTGGTCTCCATAGCTTGTAGGCCTCCAGAACTTCTTCTGGTATGGGGATCCATCTATCCTGTGCGACTTCCTGCATTATGAGTCCCATTGGAAAGACTGGTTTCATGTCATCCGCTGTCACCGGCTTCTTAGTGAAGGGATTAATCTCCGGGTATAATGGAGACGGCAGATCAGCCACTATATTGTACCACTTTGTTGGCATTTCATTCTCGTCCAGGAGTACTTTCATAGGTTTCATTAACACACCTCAAACGCTCATTATTAGACAATAATGTATTTTGTTGGCTTATTGTGATGAATTGCAAGCTATTTAAACTTAACGATAAAAATGGAGAAAAACGCGTGTAGAGATCTATCTGCTCGGAAAAACATTTTTCCCTGACTTTCGCATTCTTATCAGCGGCATCGCAAGATGTCGTCTCGCGCTTGGCGGTACTTCGTATAACCCCGGTATGACGTCTCGCTTTATCTCAACTCTCTCGACTTCTTCTGCCCTTGTTTTGCAGCGCCTGCATCGATATCCCTGTGCTTTGCCAGCGCTTTTCATTCGCTTTCCGCATGCCGGACACTCTGGATTGTGTTCCTCAAATAGCTTTGACAGTTTAAGGATTTCAATTTTCTCCAGATTCAGAGTCTGGTTTTTGATACTTCCGTATACAGCAACCTCATCTCCTGTTCGAAGCTTTCTGATGAGATGCCGGAACTGCCGCGTTGGCTCATATGCGGCGCAGTCGATTTTGCAGCCATTCCCGGCTATAGCGAAGATTACGTGCCCGCCTTCGATTGTCCATGGCTCTCTGGAAACTGTGCCTCTGATTACGTAGGAACGCCAGTTTCTGACTTCGCTGATTCTGGTTTCCGTTAAATGCATATCTGTGCCCTGATTTGTTCTGTAGAGCACAGCTCGCTCGACTGGCTCGCTTTTTATCATCGAATAAGCCTTTTTTATTGCATCTATGCCATCCCCTCTTATGCCGAAGAGAACGGGATCGCGCTGTCTGGGTGCGAATACTACGATGTTATTTTTCAGATCAACGGTATCCCACGTGAGTGGATATGTCGCGGCGTTGGCTTCGAAAATTGTTTTCCGGTCGATAAAGCGCCTGGTGGCGAATCTTGCTTTCTCTCTGTATGATACAAGCTCATAGGTATATGGTTCAAGCTCAAGTGAGGCTGCGGCTAGTGCGCCGATTAATCCGCGGGCGTTCTTATATCCTTTTGCTTTTATTCCGTATTTGCTGATCAGTGTTTTTGCTTCTTTGATCGTGAGCACGTCTTTGACAGCGCGCAATGCAAAATCTTTAAGCTCATGCGCTGGCTCTCCATACAGAAGCACCGCTCCCGGGTTTGTCCTGGGGTCTTCGAAGTGTGCCAGTTCTTCGACTGCGGTAAGAGTGGTTTTCCAGATTTCATTTATTTCTCTTTCGCCATTGACATCCAGTTTCAGTGCAACTGCCGCGTTTCCGCGTGTTTTGTATTTGATGGTGGGGTTTAATCTCACCAGTCTTGGAAAATCAACAATCTTATAATCTTTGAGCTGTTCAATCAGCATGGCTAACAGATAAGTGGTGCACATCCCCTTTAGAGAGTCGGTATCATCTATGCCCAGTGTTATCATTTTATGAAAAAAATAGGAGGGAGGGTTATAAAATTATCGCTAAAATCTTGTAATTGTGTAATGGAGCATAGATTTTTTTGCGCAGTAGCCAGTAAATTTACAGAGGTGGCTGCTCCTAACGAGATATTTACACGCGCCACATACCGCCACAGCAAGATTTTTTGTCGACTTCATTTTTCTCCACCTGCACTCATTATCATACTCACCATACTATTTATATTTTTTGGATTTTTTTACTAATTTATGTACATTTTTTATATTTTTCGTCAATTTAGTTCGGGAATTTTTCACGATTTTTTATCTCATAATTATTTTGTATTTGTTTTATTATTTACGAACATTCGTATGTATGCGAACAAATTATTTATACTTTTCGCTGCAAAGAGAAACATAATTTCACCTATTGGATCCTTTTCCTTCCGGCGAAAACAGCTACTCGATCATACCCTGGCTTTCATAGTCCCCGGCATTTCGCATGCCGAAGCTTTTCAACCCCTTGGTTACCAGTTGATAGCGCAGCGCCCTTGCATACTCAAAAGAAATCTCTCTCCTGCGCTCAAAAAAATTAATTATCTCCAGAGCCTCATCCTCGCATTTGCAGCGCTGAAGATGATCTGCAACATTGGGAACCCGGGTGTTATACTCTTTGAAATCACCTTCAAGCTCGCGAGCCAGCGCCGGAAAGTCCGTCTTTAAATCAATTGCACGGATTTTCTTCATCAAATAATTATCTTTTGCGCTTGGATATAAATTCATAACATGCGAGAATCAAAATTATCGCCAGACAGCCTAACAGGAACCACACGCCAAAGTGACCCCATATATCCGAAACGTTTGAGGCACCCAAACCGCCGGTAGTGGCATTTACGATTCCCTCCTGAACAGGAGCCATCGGGACTGTGGCATTTCCGGTTGCATTCGCTGCATCTGAGAAGCTCTTCAAGGGAATCGTTGCGTTCGCCGCTTCAGGTAAACCCTTCATCGCCCCTTCCCTCAAAGGCACATTACTGACGTAGCTTGGTACTCTCTGAGTCAAAAGCTCAACAACTCCTGCAGAAACCACTGCAAAGAATACAAGCGCAACATACTTCTTCAAAATCCCGAGCACATCACCGGAATCAGTTTTCTCAGGCACCAGCACGATGAGCTTCTTCCGGGGTGCATAAATCTTTACCTCCCTTCCCTTCTCACTGTACTTCACTTTATCGATCCTTATAAGTCCTGAATTCATCAAATTATCAATATTATACTGCACAGTTGTTATCGGCAGAGAGATCATCTCAGAAATCTGTGAGGTAGAAAGAGGTGCCTCTGCAAGCAGCTCAAGAATCTTCATAGCAGTTTCATTGGAGATTACCTGCGTAAGCTTCTTCGATTCTCTACCAAGCGGCAAAACCAGAAGCTTTTTATCTTCCCCCTCAATTTCGGGCTGCTCCTTGCCACCCTCGTTTTTGTCATCTTCATCCATATTTAATAAATAAGATGCCGCAGATTAATACACTTTCTATAACTTCGAAACCATTCGAAGTCAAAGGATAAAACTAACTACCCCCTTGACGAGCAATCTCAGTTTTCCGTGATTCACTGACCACTGTGCAGGAATATCGTTTCAGATCTCAGTGGCTCTATCTCTGAATAGTGCTTCTGTTCGATTTTTCGGTAAGCACGATTGATAAAATACTCCAGTTTCTTCAATTTAGCTTCTGTCGTTTCTATCTCGCGTCCGACTCCCATACCATGACCCCAGAATTATAACTACTTATACATATCAATTATTAATATATAAATTTTATTTTGTCAAGATTTTTTTTATTTATTATAGTTCTATCTTATTTAAATTTAACTAGGTTTTGCTCTCTGAGAATTAACTTAACTCTCTTAATGGTAGGGTCTTTT
>CAZVYP010000037.1:0-20591 GCA_964631075.1 uncultured Methanocellales archaeon | reverse complement strand
TTATAGATAAGACTTGTCTTCCAGAACTTATAACAAATTTTATATTCAATAGGGTTCCAAATCAAATAGCACTATGTGCCTTGCAATTCCTGCCAGAATTCTGGAGATAAATGAAAAAGGAGATACTGCCAGAGTGGACTTTGGAGATGGCACCACTCGGGAGGTGAATATTTCCCTGGTAGATGCAAGCGTGGGAGAGTACGTGATTGTCCACGCAGGCTTTGCAATTCAAGTGATGGATGAAAAGGCTGCAAACGAAACTTTGCAGATCTGGAGGGAAATTCTCGGCAAAGAGGTATGAAGATCATGAAGGAAGAGGTCATAACGCCTGACAAAACCTTTGATATAGAGTTGGAGAAAGACCTGCTACTCGAGAATGAGAAAATCGCGGGCCAAAATAGAGAGCTGCTCAGGAAAAAAGGAGTAGAATCGATAGACATAATGGGCTCAATAGGCTCAGGCAAAACCACGCTGGTGGAGCAGCTTTCAAAGCGGCTGAACAAGAAGTATAAAATCGCGGTTTTCAACGGCGACCTTACCACGACGATAGACGCGGATCGCGTGAAAAAGCACGATGTTAAAGTGGTGCAGATCAACACCGGCAAAGAATGCCACCTCGATGCCGACCTCATCAGAAAGGCGCTTCAAAAGGTAGATTTAAACGCGCTAGACCTGCTTATAGTGGAGAACGTTGGAAATCTCATCTGCCCCGCCGAGTTTCCCCTTGGCTGCGAAAAGCGAGTCGTAGTTATAAGCGTGACAGAGGGGCCGTACATGGTGGTCAAGCACCCCTTTATCTTCCTGGGTGCAGATGTTGTGGTAATAAATAAAAAAGATTTAGCGAGAGCAATGAAGGTCAGCGCCAAAAAACTCGAGAGCGATGTTAAGAAGATAAATCCCAGGGCAAAGGTCATAGCCACGAACTGCAGAAAAGGAGAGGGAGTGGCAAAAGTGATAAGCGCCCTCGAACTGTGATTGATAGAGATGCATGAGTATTCGATTGCCACGCAGATCGTAAATGCCGTGCTGCAGGAAGCAGCGAAGCATGGTGCAAATAAAGTGCTGGAGGTGCATATCGTAATTGGAAAGCTCACCCTTCTGGGAATAGAGCAGATAAGCTTTTGCTACGAAACCCTGGCAAAGAGCAGCATTCTGGAGCACTCAAAACTATGCATCGAAGAAAGAGATGCTCGCGTGAAGTGCTCCTCCTGCGGATATGAAGGTGCTTTGGAATATGAGAATAATCCCGAGTACCACCTCTCAATTCCCACATTTAGCTGCCCAAAATGCAATGGCATAGTGGAGATCATCAGCGGCAGGGAGTGCCTTATTAAGAACATCAAGCTAGCGGTGCAATAGCATGAGCGGTGATATATATAAATACAGGTATAGAGAGGTCGCGGACAAGATCGTTGAGCGCTTGAAGGAAATGAAGCTCAACATCAGAGTGATGCATGCCTGCGGCACCCATCAGGACACAATTGTGAAGCACGGACTAGAGCACCTGCTGAAGGGCGCGGGCGTCGAGGTCAGACAGGGGCCAGGCTGTCCTGTTTGCATAACCCCCCAGAAGGAAATCGAAGAGGGCATAATTCTCGCGAAAAAAGGCATAACCATAGCAACCTATGGAGATATGGTGCGCGTGCCGGGACAGAAAAAATCATTGCTCGACATGCGCGGAGAAGGATGCGATATCAGAATCGTATATAGCATAGAGGACGCAGTTGCAATAGCACGAGAAGCTGAAAAAGAAGTAGTATTCTTCGCAATCGGATTTGAAACCACCGCACCCGGCACTGCCTCTACAATTTTAAATAAACCTCCAGAAAATTTTTCTATTCTCAACTGCCATCGCTACTTCCCTCCAGCTTTGAAAGCATTGATTGCTATGGGAGAAGTAAAGCTTCACGGTCTTATCGACCCGGGACACGTAAGCACCATAATCGGCATGAAGCCATACAAAGAAGTGAGCGAAAAATATCAAATTCCACAGGTAATAGCAGGCTTCGAGCCACTTGACGTGCTTATGGCAGTATACATGATAGCGAAGCAAATATGGCAGGGAGAAGCAAAGGTTGAGAATGAATACACCAGAGCAGTGCGATATAACGGAAACGAGAAAGCTCTTTCAATGATGAAGCAGGTTTTTGAGCCGTGTGATGTTGACTGGCGCGGTTTAAGCGTGATTCCGAGCTCGGGGATGAAGCTGAAAAAAGAATTCAAACAATTCGATGCCAGGGAGAAATTTGAAGACCAGCTTGAAGAGCTGAAGCAGATAAAATTCGCCAAGCCTGCGGGCTGCAAATGCGATGAAGTGCTCAGAGGACTTATCTACTCCCAGCAGTGTGCTCTCTTTGCAAAGGCATGCTCACCCCAGCATCCGGTGGGGCCATGCATGGTCTCAACGGAGGGATCATGCAATATAGAATACAAATACGGCAAACGCAGGGTATAAAATTACTTCCTTGCTTTTTCAATCATCAGCCTTGCCACCTTCTCATACGCCCCTGGAAACAGATCCAAATCCGGCACATCGATCAGCTCCAGCACGTGTATGCGATTTTCGTGGTCGATTAAAAAGTCGAGCGCGCAAACCTCAGCGCCTGTGACTTCGGCGGCTTTGAATACCATTTCTTTGATATTATCACCCGGTCTGAAAAGCTCGTGATATTTCAAAAGCTCATTGGACTTCCAGCTAAAGCCCTTCCTTGTCAGTCCAAAAACTTCATCGCCTATCTTCAGCAGCCTTGTATCCTCCTTTACGTTGATAAATAGCTCCACCGCAACATACTGCTCCATAGTCCTGACAATGCTCCTCAAGTCCAGCCACTGGCGCTCATCTTCGACCAGAAATTTATTCAAGCCAGCATGGTAGCTCCCGATTTTAACCACACAGGGCAGAAAAGGCGGAGAACGCGACAGCAGTCTGCCTGTAGAATATACCTCCATTAGAATTACAGGTAGCTTTGCTTTTTTCAGCGCAGCAACTACATTCAAGCGATCAAAGCATTGAAATGAGCACGCAGCGCTATTCAGCACAGGAATGCCGCACAGATTGAGCGTATATAGCGTTTGAAGATGATACTTAAACGGCTGGATATTGCCAGTTCTCCAGAGGATACCGTCGAAATCGAAGACTCCTTCATCGATTATTATTACCTCATGCTTTTCATCAATGGTTTTAATCACCTCGGTTTGCTCAGGCATGACTTGCTTCGCCTCAACGCCTAAAGCCTTCAAAACAGGCAACCAGCTCTGCTCTCTCCCGGCATACACCAAAATATTCATAAGTATAACCTCATTTTTAATATCAAGCTTTTAAACATATAAGCATGGTGAGGAAATCGATGAAAAGCCCGCTCGCTGATTTTCTATCCCTCCCAAAAGAAGAACTCGATCTTATCCCGAGACGCTGGCAGGTGCTCGGAAGTGTTGTAATCGTTAAAATACCCCTTACTATCGAGCATAGAAAAAAAGAGATCGGAGAGGCATTATTGAAGCTGTATCCTAAGTGCAAAACCGTGCAAAGCAATAGAGGCGTGGTGGGACAGTTCAGAGAGCTGGATGCTGAGGTGATAGCGGGCAGCGGAGAAACCGAAACCGTACACGTTGAAAATAAGTGCAGATTCAAGCTCGATGCTTCGAAGTTAATTTTCTCACCCGGCAATTTTGCAGAGCGAAAGCGGATGTCTAATCTGGGCAGAGGCGAAGTGGTGGTGGATATGTTTGCAGGTATCGGCTACTTCTCAATACCAATGGCAGTACATTCGCGCCCGAAAAAAATTGTGGCGATAGAGCTGAACCCTGTCGCTTTTAACTATCTCAGGCAAAATATTGCATTGAATAAAGTGGAGCACATAGTGGAGCCAGTTTTAGGCGATTGTTTAAAGGCAGCGCCGAAAAATACAGCCGATCGGGTAATAATGGGCTACGTGCAGGACACCCATGTTTATCTAAAACCAGCGATAGAAGCGCTTAAAAGCAGCGGAATACTTCACTACCACGAAGCAGTGCCGGAAGAGCTGATGGAAACGAGGCCAAAGGAGAGGATAAAGAACGCGGTTCAGACTCTTGGCAGAAAAGCTATGTTCATCGAACAGAGGAAGATCAAAAAATATTCACCCGGAGTATGGCACGTAGTGGTAGATGCAAATATACATTAAGCTATATATTTAATGAATATACTACTTCTATTGGGCGGAGATTTGATGAAGTCTGATGCGAGGCCATTGATCGAAGTATTTGTAATTCTAACTTTCATCTTCTCCTTCTTTGCTACTTCAGTTGCTGCACAGGACGAGAAGCCCGCTGTTTATAAAATCGAGGTGCAGAGAGACGGAAGTGCGATCTGGACCGTTGAAACACGAATAAAGCTCGAGACGAAAGCAGATATTGATGCATTTAACCTGTATAAAAATCAGTTCGAGGCAAATAAAAGTCAAAATCTCGCCAACTTCTCAGCCCGCATAATAAACAGCGTGAACGATGCCTCTTCAATGACAGGGCGATCAATGCTTGCAAAAGATTTTGATGCTTTTCTCAGCACCATCAGCGCCCCCACCGGCACCTATGGCGTTATCAGCTACAGATTCAACTGGACAAATTTCGCGAAGATCGAGGGCAGCGACCTGAAAGTGGGTGATGTATTCGCAGGAGGCATGTACCTGTCGAGGGAAGAAGCTCTGATAATCACTCCACCGCCTCAGTATGAGGCAAAAGAAACAGCGCCGAAGCCCGATGACATTAAAGACTCCGCTTTAATCTGGTATGGAATGCGCGGCTTCGCGGGCGGAGAGCCGCGGGTTTTAATTTCCCAAGTGATTTCAATGAGCTGGATCTATGCCGCACTTGCTATGATTGCTGTTTTGAGTGCTTCAGCATTTTATATGAAGCGCAGAAAAGAACCAGTGAAGAAGGAAGCAGATTTTGATGAAGCCGGAGACATAGCCGAAGAGAAAGCAGAGGAAGCAGGCGGTGAAGCCCAGTTTACCGGGCAGCTATCCCAGAGCGATGAGGATCTCATTATCGACCTTTTGAAAAAAGCCGGAGGAGAGATGTATCAATCCGAGATCATCGAGAAAACCAATTTTTCAAAGTCAAAGGTAAGCGCGATTCTCAGCGACCTGAAGGCAAAGGGATTGATATTGAAGATCAAAAAGGGAAGGGAGAATCTGATAAGACTGGTAAAGTAAGGATCGACGATAGAGGGATCATCATATGTACGAAAAGTATGAATATCATACATATAACCTTCATAGAGGGCTTCAGCAGCCCCTGATGTAATCCCATACCAGCACAGTGTCTTCAAATCCCAGTTCTTTCTTTAATTTATCCGTGAGCTCGCCGCAGTAAGCCATGATCTCCGAGTAGTCCTCAGGACTTATGGAACCGGTTCGATACAGCTCACCGAGATGTGTGTCCACAAGTCTTGATACAAGATCGATAAACATATAGACGTTTGACTCATCGTAAGGCTGAAGGTCTCTGTATGTCTCATACCATGTTTTGATAGTATTTTTTATCGCCTGCAAGTCTTTGTCCACATCAAGAATATATGAGCGATAAATAAAAAAATTGTGGTAATGGTAAGTAAGAAGAGAGTCGTAGATTATGTTTCAAGAAGACCCTAAAGAATGAAGATAAGCAATGATTCTTGATCTCTTCTGGAGATCAATCCGTAGAACAGAATTAGTTTAAACATGCGTTTAAACATGAAAACTATTACGATACGCGACGATGTCTACAAATCGCTGGGATACACTGAGTTTGAAAACAAAGATAAGCTTATTGCGGAAATCCGCAAGAAGAGAGCGGAAAGAAGATATTGATTACTATGATCGTTATCGACACAGACGTACTTATAGAAATTTTTGATGAGAATTCAGAAATAGGAGGGAAAGCTCTCAAAGTACTTGAAGAAGCTGGTGAGGATATAGCGATAGCGTCAATCAGTCTCCACGAAATACTCTACGGCTTGGAGAAGTACGCAAAAGGGGATAAAATCGATAAGATGAAGCTTTTAGATACACTCGAATTTGGCAAAAGTGATGCAGTGCTTTCATCCAGGCTTGAACTTGAGTGTGAGAAAAAAGGTAGAAAAGTCGCCAGATTTGACGCTATGATCGCTGCGGTTACTATTAACAGGAACTCAAAATTATTCACTTTTAACAGAAAACACTTCGAGGGATTCGAAGAGTTGAAATTGTTATAGGAAAGCAGCAGCGATAAGTTTGAGCCGGAGAAGCTCGTAATGGCTGTTAACAATTCGTGACCGCTATATAACCGAATCAAATACCGCACATCACCTTGTTAAAGCTGCTCTCTCCGCAATTGCCACCGCCCGCTTCGCCACTTCCCTGGCATTTTTTCCGTAGAGGGTGATCATCGCTTCCTTTCCCAAATCTCCTCGGTGGTAAATCACGTCGGGTATTCTTCCACCTGTTTGCATTAATGCCTGCTGCACCCCCCATATGGTGGACATTCCTTCGGTGCGCTTCACTTCCTCTGGCTCTTTTTTCCGGTCATAGCTTGAAATGAGCAAACCCATTGACTCGCATATTTTCAGGGTATCATCCGAGAACCTCAGATTAAGCGCGCCTCTATATCCGGGATTTCTTCTGAATATCTCAAGAGCCATGCCTGCCATATGCTTCGAGGCACCGGTTTTCACCTGGCCATGTGCCTTTGGCATGCTGGATACGGAGGTTATTCTTCCATCAACTCCAACTACTTCGTTTTTAGTTGTAGAGTAATCCGGCACAGATACTATATTCATCCCTACTTCTGCTATGAGCGGCGAGAGGGCTTCGCTTCGCTCCACGATTTTTATTGCCTCTAAAACATCTTCCACGGCTTTTTGTCTCTCAGCTTCGTAGTACAGATTTGCCATTGGATTTACAGGACCGCTTCCTCTACCCAGAGTGAAGCCGAACATTATTGCTTTCTGCATGAACTGCCTGCCGAGTTCAACCGCCCCCCTCACGCTGTACCCCCTTGCGAGGTACGCAGTTATAGCAGATGAGAGCGTGCAGCCGGTGCCATGCAGATTCCTGGTCCTGATTCTCGGGCTTTTTAATAAAGTTAATTCATCGCCGTCGTAGAAGACATCTGTAACCACTTCTCCTTCGAGGTGTCCGCCTTTCACCAGCACATTTTTCGGGCCAGCGCTGTGTATCTTCTTGGCTGCTTTTTTCATGTCTTCGAGATTCGCTATTTTCATGCCTGCTATTATCTCTGCTTCATGCAGATTCGGTGTTACAACAGTAGCAATCGGCAGCAATTTTTTTAGAAGGGCGTCAATCGCGTCTTCCCTCTGCAGCCGAGCTCCTGATGCTGCTACCATTACTGGATCGACCACAGCGGGCACGCCTCTATTTTTTATGCCTTTGGCAACTGTCTCAATTATATCTTTGCTGTTCAACATTCCTGTTTTAAGCGCGTCAACGCCTATGTCTTCGAAAACTGCGTCAATCTGAGCCAGTATAATTTCCAGGTTTAAATCTTGAATCATTGTGACGCCAAGTGTGTTCTGAGCGGTTATCGAGGTTAACGCCGAGGCTCCGAAAACCTGTAGAGCTGCAAATGTCTTGAGATCTGCCTGTATTCCTGCTCCGCCTCCTGAATCAGAGCCTGCAATGGTAAGCGCACGGTATAGCTTCATTTCATTTCCTCCTGAACTTCATCAGCAGCAGATAGAGCAGACCCGCTATAATCAGGCTGGGAAGCGAAGATCCGATCCAGAGCTGGTAGCTGTAGCATATCTGGTAAACCAGTACTCCAGCCAGCCAGGCTATTATTGCGATTATGTTTACTCCATTTGTATACCAGTATTTTCCATTTTCTTTATACAGCTCTTCAACTTCGAGCTTCCTTTTCCGGAGCAGGAAGTAATCAAAGAGCACTATGCCGAAGAGCGGCGAGAACACCGAGCCGATCATGAGCAGGAAAGTTTCATATTGAGTCATCGGGAATACAAGTGCTAGCAAGGTGCCTGCTACGCCATAAATCAAAATCCCTCTTTTTTCTCCAACCTTCGGAAAAACATTGAGGGTTGAAATCGCCGATGAATAGATGTCCATAAAGGTGGTTGTAAAAGTTGAGAAGAGCACAATGAAAAGTGCAATCGTGCTGAAGCCAAGTGCTAGTATCATAGGCACTATGTCCGCATTTCCTGTGGCAACAGCCGCGCAGTACCCTAGGGCATACATCCAGCTGCTCATCAGGAAGTAGCCGATCCACGTGCCGAAAGCGCTTTTCTTCACGTTTTTTGAGTGGCGCGAGTAATCAGCCGCAAGCGGTAGCCAGGAGAGCGGCATTGCTATGACTATGTCCAGTGCGATTGCGAAGCTCAGCTCCCCTGTGCCGGTATACGAAAAGAGCCGGGCTGTGTAGCCGCTGAATACAACGTAGCTCATCCAGAGGAGCAGGATTCCGAGCAGAACTACAGCCGCTCTTTCCACGATCTTCCAGTATCCCTTTCCCATGAAAGACCACGCTGTGGTTACTGCTCCTATTATTACTGTCCAGAAGTAGATGTTTGAAAAGCCAGATCCCTGAGATATCGCGTTTGCGCTGCTAGCGCCGATTATTATCATTATCGCGGTCCAACCGATGAGCTGGATCACATTCAATATCGAAGCGAGATACGAGCCTCTTATCCCGAAAGAAGGCCTCAGTGAGACCATTGACGGTATTCCATGTTCGCTGCCTATCACCTGCCCGAGAGCTAGAGGTGTATTGCCGATCAGGTGTCCAATTAAAATAGCCAGCATAGCTGCTGTGAAGCCGAGAGGTATAAGTATGCCGCCGGCGAGCACCTCGGCGAGTGAAATAGCTGCTCCGGCCCAGATCAGGAAGAAGTCCACTTCGCTCAGGTATCTGGCCGATTTTTCAACTGGTTTTATTCCCTCCATATTATCACCTAGAATCTTATCACGAGATCAACGTGCTTCATCAGCCTCTCCACATTCCGGCGCTCGATCGCGCTGATGTGCGATCCCTTATCATTCGACAGGGAGCTGCCATAGTAGCTATTTATAATAGCTGTCTCAGCTTTTTTTATGCAGTCGCTCAATAGCTCGTAGTCGCCAGCCTGGAGATAAAGCGAGACATCATTTATGATCAGATACCTTGTCGGATGCTCGAGATATCGCTTCAAAAGCGGTGCCATGCTTCCGGCATTTTTTTCAGCAAGCATTATCACCTCTTCTCTGCTTCTACCATCGATTCTCGGAGCTGCAACGTTTTTAGGTGCGAAATAATTTTTTCTATTTAATCTGACATGGCGCCTCAGCTGGCCTCCAATTTTTCTTCGAACAGGTGCGAAGTCAAGAATGGTTACCTCCTCCTCCGGGTTTTGCCCCAAAATTTTTTCAACAAGCTTTGCTGTGTAAGCTGTTTTGCCGCTGGAGACATCGCCTGCAATCAGCACCTTTTTTCCTTTGATTTCAATCAAATCCTGTGAAGCCACTCTTTCTCAGCCCCTTTACGATTATGAAGCCCAGTATCGCACCCGGTATGCTGCTCGCAAGGAATGCGATGAGGAAAGCCGTGGTGGTCATTTCCCTGCCAATCATAGGTGCAACTATCAGCCCGCTGATGGCAGCTCCTATTGCCGTGCCTATTGGCTCGGTGAGGGCTGCGTAGTCCTTTTTCCAGAGGTAGTGATAGATCAATCCCACCACGAGCGCACCCGGGATCCCTCCGGGGAATGCAAATATTGTGCCGGTGCCCAGCATGTTGCGCAGGATGCCAGCGGCAATCGCCACTACAACAGCGTATACTGGTCCGAGAAAGATTCCTGAGATGGCATTTACCATGTGCTGAAAGGGATATACTTTGGTGACTCCTGCCGGGATGAAGAAAGGTGATAGCCCGACTGCGATTGCCGTCATGACGACCGCTCCGGCAATCTGCTTTGTGCGAATCATAGCAACCTCCTTTATAAATCATTTATATAAATTATTTATAGTAAAACCAAGCATGTAAATACCACTATATAAAACTTGAGGATTTAATGCAAGCTATAGTTGAAATCAAAAATCTCTCCTACAGCTACCTGGGCACCTCGCAGCCGATACTGAGCAATATAAACCTTGAGATATCACAAGGAGAATTCATACTGATTACGGGTCCGACAGGAAGTGGAAAAAGCACGCTCTGCAGGGCGATCACAGGATTAATCCCGAACTTCCATAAAGGCGACTTCAGCGGGGAAGTAAGGGTATTCGGGAGATCCACGAGTGAGCAAAAAATAGCTGGCAAAGTCGGCTTGGTTTTCCAGAACCCTGAGGATCAAATTTTAACCATGGAGGTGGAAAGCGAAATTGCCTTCGGGCCGGAAAATCTGGGTTTGCGGAGGGAGGAAATTGCCGCAAGAGTGAGCGAGGCTTTATCCCAGCTTGAGATAGAGCACCTTAGAGATAAATCGCCGCATGATCTCTCAAGCGGCGAGCTGCAAAAAGTAGCGATTGCTTCGATTCTGGCAATGAAGCCAGAGGTGGTTATACTCGACGAGCCAACCTCGGATCTTGACCCGGAAAGCGCGATAAATCTGCTTGAAATTTTAGCATCGCTCAACAGAAGTGGAAAAACCATAATCCTGATCGAGCACCGGCTGGAAAACGCATTACGGCTGGCGGATAGAATCATTGTACTGGAAAGCGGGAAACTCGCGGCGCAAGGAAGTCCTCGAGAGGTAATAAGGGATTTCGATCTCGAAAGCATGGGAATAAGGATCCCGTGGATATGCCGCATTGCGAGGGAACTCGGCATGGGAAAAGTCCCTTTATCCATCGAAGAGTTTGTTGAGAGCTGGGGGCATTTTAATGTCCATTGAATTAAAGAATTTGAGCTACAGATACGAAAATGATCAGAATTTTGTTCTCAGGGAAGTTAACCTCTTAATTGAGCGCGGGCAGGTGCTTGCAATCGCTGGTAAAAACGGCTCGGGCAAAACAACTCTTGCAAAGCTGATCTCAGGTCTGCTGAAGCCCACGTTAGGCATGATATATATAGACGGTGTTAATCTCCAGCAGCTTGGTTCTCATGAAATTGCATGCAAAATAGGTTTGGTTTTTCAAAACCCGCTTCACCAGATCTTCTGCGAAAGCGTAAGCGAGGAAATCGCCTTCGGGCTCAAGAATTTAGGTAAGCCCAAGAAGGAGATAGAAAGTAGAGTCAGCGAAATACTAAAAAATCACAATCTTCTCAGCTATAGAGATAAGCATCCGCTAACTCTCAGTGAGGGACAGAAGAAAAGACTTGGGCTTGCATCCATCCTTGCAATGGATCCGGAGTTCCTGATTTTAGACGAGCCCACACTCGGACAGGACCTGAAGTACCTGCGGAGGTTGAAGGCAATATTAAGAGAGCTGACTTCCGGAGGGAAGGGAGTAATAATCATTACCCACGATATCGAATTCGTCACAGACACAGCGCATAGAATTGCAATTATGCTGAATGGAAAAATAGTGGCAGACGAGAGGGCTGAGAAAATTTTGTTTGACGAAGCCCTCTTGAAGCAGTGCGGACTTGCAGCTCCGGGGATTCCAAGACTGGCACAGCTGCTTTCAATCAGTCCAGCTCTGTCCGGGGAAGAAATACTTGCAAAGCTGAAAGAAGGGAAGAGGGCACAGAATGTTACTGAGGCTCAAATTTGAGAAAAAAGACTCACCCATGCATAAGCTTGATCCGAGGTCAAAGCTGCTGCTGGGCATAGCCCTGATGAGCTTCGCCTTCTCATCGCAGATATACCTGCAGCTCGTACTGTTTGTATCTGTATCACTGATCTCGGTAATCGGAAAGGTGGGCAGGGCATTTTTTAAAATTGTGATCTCCTCAGCAACAGTGCTCATATTTATATTTGCCCTGAACTACATCTACGCGGGCATCACTTATGCGATTGAAATTTCATTGAGGTTTTTAAACCTGATCTCAATATTCTCAGCCATACTGCTGACCACCATGCCAGACGAGCTCGGACTGGCACTCGATGCATGCAAGCTTCCATCCACCTTCAGCTTCATACTCGTTTCAGCGGCAAAGGTGACGCACACCATTGCGAGGGAAGCAGATGAAATCTCGCTGGCTTACACTGCAAGAGGTGGAATCGCAGGGAGAGGGATTTTCGATAGGCTGAGAGCATTCAGGGTAATTTTTATCCCGTTGGTAGCGATTTCGATCAGGAGATCGCTTACGATGGCAGAAGCACTTGAAGTTCGCGCCTTCGGCACAGCGAAGAGAACAAGCTACCGGGAGCTCAGACTTGGCTTCAGAGATATGCTAGTAATTATAATCTCACTTTCTTTGCTCGTAATTCGCGTACTTGGAGGTGTCACAGGAATATGAAGCCGCCGTGTGAGGTTGTAACCAAAAAGCTGCTGCCAGCCGTCCGTGCGCTTGCAGTAAAAGAGCTTGCAGGCTGCGGCTATACTCAGGCACAGATCGCAGCTATGCTGAGCATCTCGCAACCGGCAGTAAATTACTATCTGAAGTTGATTGAAACCAGGCAGCTCGAGCGCAGGCATCCACTGGTGAAAGAAAAAAATATTAAAAGTGCTGCAAAGCAAATCGTAAAATCAATTCGCGCTACGAGAAGCATAAACGAATCCATCGCAATTATTTGCAGCCTGTGCAGGGAAGCGAGGATTAGCGGGCCACTCTGCGCGATGCACAGAAGTGAAGTTACTTCCATTCCGCGGGAGGAGACATGCGGACTCTGCCATGAAGAAAGAAGGCAAATAGAAAGGATAGGTAAAAGGGTCGAAGTGATATCGGAGCTGGTGAGATCAGCAGGTATCATCGAGGGAGAAGCAATAAGCAATTTGATACCTGAGATAGGGATGAACATCGCTTTTGCTCTAGAAGGCGCAAGTTCACCCGAAGATGTAGCGTCATTCCCGGGAAGAATTATCAGAGTCAAAGGCAGAGCCAGTGCGATAGGAGTCCCGGAGTTTGGAGTAAGTCCCACTCTCTCAGGAATTCTGATAAAGCTGAGCGAACTTGGCTGGCAGCAAAGATGCCTGGTATACGTAAAAAATACAGAGAAGGTAAAAGCAGCGGTCAGAAAGCTGAAGCTAGTTTACGTTGAAACCGCAAATGCGGATAAAGACTGGAGTGCGGCTCTGGATAAGATCAGGAAGAAAGACATCAAGCAGATGGAAGTCATCTTGGATGCAGGGGGAATGGGACTCGAGCCACTTGCTTATATATTTGCGAGGAGTCCGCTGGAGGCTGTTGAGAAGCTGAAGAAGATCGCAGGTTTTATGAAATAAGCTGGTTAACCCCTTGGATAGGTTTTTCCATCTAGCCGCGTCCGAATATCTGCTTCACATTTGATACTTCGAAGCCTGAGCTTACGGAAATTCTGGTCTCAAATTTGACAATGTTATCTTGCTCAAGATGGGGCATCAAGCCTCGAAATTTTTTTACATACATGGTACGCCGTCTCTGATAGGCTCCCATTTCTTCCCACTCAAATACCAGCGTGCCATCGACACAGTCCATTATCTCTTCCTGCAACTGGCCGTCAAGAATTTTTGAGCTTAATAGCACATAGACAAGTCCGTTCCATTGTTTTGAAGCCTTTTGCAGCCCCCTTAAGAAAGAGATCAATTCATCCTTGGTCATTGACTCGGTCCAATTTCTGGCAAAAGATGTCAGGGAATCTATTATCACTAAATTATTGGCTGCATTTCGGTCCAGCCGCTTGACCAGTTCATCTATTAAATTCTTAACGAAGCCAGCTCCTCTTATATCCCCGGGAGGGGATTTTTGACTTGCAGTCCATGATTGAGGCACCGGGGATTTTTTGAAATAAATTGTTGACAGGTCTTCGAATTGGATATTGTTTTTTATCATATCAAAATACTTACTATCAAATGAAAAGGCTATCTCATTTAATACATCAGTTTCCGATCTGGTTAATGAGATATATAATATTTTTTTTGGGATTATCAGTTCACTTTCATGCTGTAAAGTACGTTTTTGATTAAGCAAGGATAGCATTATTGCAGATGTATAGGCAAACTCCTCATGCCCGGCTCCTACGTCTCCCAGTAATAATACAAAGGAGCCTGCTGGAAAGCCTCCTTTGATTATTGGATCCAGAGATGCGATTCCTGAGGGAACTTTCTTAAGCCTGTTTTGCATTGATTAAACCTCATTTGTGATAGTTCATCATTATTATGATGCTCTGTCTTTAGATATTAATTTTTCTATTATTTGAGTAATTTTTTTGATTTATTTCGTAAAAAAGCTTAAAAATTGGTATAATGTGCAAAAAGCTTATAAATGTTTAAGAAAAATATAATTATAACATCATCATAATCAATGCCTCCAGGTAATAAAAATAGGCGGGGATAGCTATACAGGAAACTGCCATCTTTCAAACAAAATCAGAAGCAGGAGATTTGTCCAAAAGAAAAAAGCAGGACACAGCAGAGCTTCTATCAGGCTTGCCTCACGAGGAATTCAAGAAATTAAGCCGCTCCAATGGATTCGTAGGTCAAATCAAAAACAAGCTGCCCCTTCATAAAGGTTATACTCACCTCGAACCCTATGAGCCAGCAAAGCACGGTGCATTGCTTTTGAACAATAATTTGAATGAATTTCAAGAAGTTGAGCGATACTGGATAGATGAACCCTTTGCCCAGGTAGTAATACTATACGATCCCGGTAAAATGACTTTTTCATATAGCATTATTGAACCCGCTCTAACTGAATTCGAAAAGAACCTCCTGGAAAGAATCAATGAAGACATGCAAGACACACTTACTCTTGAAGGTGTGAGCTCCTCTGACTTGCTTTTTAAAATAAAATTGCTCAAGTTAAAAATAATTGAACTCTTAAATCAATACAGCATAAAACTTGAAACCCCTTCAATATATAAAATCCTGTATTTTATCTACAGGAACTATCTTGGCTATGGAAAAATTCATGCCCTGATAAGAGATCCAAATATTGAAGATATTTCTTGCGACGGAGTAGGAGTTCCAGTATTTTTATATCATCGAAAGCAACGAAATATAAAAACCAATGTTGTTTTTGAAGAGGACGAACTCAATTCATTTGTCATTAAAATTGCTCAGCGCAGTGGCAAGCACCTTTCCCTCGGCAATCCAATAGTAAATGCTACCATGCCAGATGGCTCCAGGCTTCAAGCAACCCTGGGTCGAGAAGTCACAAGTAGAGGGAGCAGCTTTACAATAAGAAAATTTCGAGAAGACCCTTTCACCCCTATAGATCTAATTAAATTTGGAACTTTTTCTTCAGAAATTCTAGCTTATCTCTGGCTGGCGATTGAAAGTAATAAGAGCCTGATCTTCGCAGGTGGAACTGCCACGGGTAAAACCTCAACTCTCAATGCTGTCTCTCTGTTTATACCCCCGCTAGCAAAAATCGTTAGCATCGAAGACACCAGAGAGCTAACCCTGTACCACGAAAACTGGATTGCAGGTGTAACAAGGGACTCTATATCGAAAGATGCAGCAGGGGAGATAGATATGTATGAGCTTTTGAGGCAAGCCCTTCGCCAGAGGCCAGAGTATATTATTGTGGGAGAGGTTCGAGGCAAGGAAGCACTTACCCTTTTCCAAGCAATGAGCACTGGGCACACCACCTATTCAACTTTGCACGCGGGCAGCATTCAAGAAGCAGTTAATAGGCTAGAGAATGAGCCTATAAATGTTCCAAGAGTCATGCTCTCATCCCTCAGCATCCTCTCAGTGCAAATTTTAACTTATTTAAATGGCAAGAGGGTTAGAAGGGCGTCAGAATTGGTTGAGATAACGGCCCTGGACCCGAGGACTGGCAATCTAAGAATCAATGAAGCTTTCATCTGGGATCCGGTTAATGACAAATTCACCAGTACGGGCGACTCCTCGGTGCTTCGCGATATCATGGAGCGCAGGGGGTGGAGCAAGGAAAAAATGACTGAGGAACTCTCCAGGCGTGAAAAAGTCTTGAACTTCTTGGTAAAGCTCGATATAAGAGACTTAAAGAGAGTTTCAAGAGTAATTGAAAGCTATTTCCTCGATCCTGAAAGAGTGATGAAAGCGATTGAAGTGGAAGATGTAAACTGGATTCTAAGTCCCTGAATGGAGAGTTTTATGGATATAACTTCGAGAGAAGAAAAACATCTGTACATCCAAAAATATCTGAGACAAGCACATATTTCAAAAAGTGCCGACCAATTCCTTACAGATGCCAAATTTTTATCTATAATCGTTGGTCTTATATTTGCCTGTATTGGCTTTGTATTATATCAGAGCTTGATCCAGCTTGATCTTGCTCCCCGCGGTATGATTGAAATAAGTTTTTGGGATCAGCTCTCTCTCAGCCAGACAAGCAAAAATACATTGGTCTCCCTCATTTTCTCAAGTATTTGCTTTGCATTTTTTACTCTGAATTGCTATAATTTAAGCCAGGCTTATCCCAGGCTAAAGGCAGCCACGCGTAAAGCCGGTATTGATCGTACCTTGCCTCACGCAGTTGCCTATATGTTCGCCCTCAGCAAAGGTGGCATCAGCATCCTCGAAATCTTCAGATCCATAGCAGGAAAAAGGGCGATCTATCAAGATACTGCAGCAGAGTTTGCCCTGATTGTTAGAGATATGGACTATTTTGGAATAGATGTAATATCTGCGCTGAGAAATGCCAGCGATCGTACTCCTTCAGAGTCGTTTAAGGAATTCCTGGATAATTTCATTTCGATCATAAATAGTGGAGGCAGCGTGCCTGATTATTTTGGCAGCAAAGCCGATTACTTCTACAAAAACGCTTTGCACGAGCAAAAAATGTTTCTGGATACTTTGGGTCTATTAGCTGAAACCTATGTCACAGCGCTTGTTGCTGGTCCATTATTCCTCATAACGATAATCGTCGTGCTGGGTCTGATAAGCCCTGGTTCAACGATGTTGCTCTTCTATATAATCTATCTCCTCATTCCCATAGGCTGTACACTTTTCATAATACTTATATCATCTCTATCCGGATCAGGCGAAGAAATCCCAGATCTGGAACTAACAGTCAAAAAATTAGATGTTTATAATGATGTAAAAATAATTCCTTCGAGAGATGCGGATAGTGAAAAAACACAGCTGGAGGCATTGAAAAGATATGATAGATGGAAATCTATCAAAAACGCGCTTAGATATCCCTATATGAAATATCATGAAAAGCCGCATCGAACATTCTATATCTTTTTTCCCCTTGCCATAATTTATTTCGTAATTCGATTTTATTATGTTAAAGATTCTATTACAGGCGTTGATTCTGCAATAAACATTTTGGATGACCATATAGTTATCGCAATACTAATTCTCTTCACACCCTTTGCCATTTTCCACGAAATCCGCAAGATAAGAATCAATAAAATTGAGAGACAAATTCCGGAATTCTTGAAAAGACTGGCAAGCATAAATGAAGCTGGACTTTCTCTGGCTCAGGCGATTAAAATCATCCTGAAATCCAATTTAGGAGTTTTAACTTCAGAGGTAAAGAGAATTTGGAAAACGATAGAATGGGGGGGTGTTACCAGTGAAGCTTTAGTCAAGTTTGAAAGGCGCATTAAAACAATGGCAATTTCACGCACCATCACTCTCATGGTAAAAGCCAACGAGTCCACGAGTGACATCAGAGATGTTTTGCAAATCGCAGCGAGAGATGCAGAAATGGATCAAACTCTGAAGAGAGATAGATTTGCAAACATGTTCATCTATATAATCGTGGTTTACATTTCTTTCTTTGTCTTTCTCTTCATCGTCTATGTATTAAGCACAAAGTTCATCCCGATGATGCCTTCATCATTGCCATCACAGGGTGCTATTGTCGAAGGAGCTGGCCAGGGATTGCCATTAAATGGCGTTGACAGTGCAGTGTTAACCCGCCTGCTGTTCCACGCTTCATTAATACAGGGCTTTTGCTCCGGTCTAATTGCTGGTCAGATGGGAGAGGGCTCAGTCTATCTGGGATTGAAGCACTCCTTAATTATGCTGGCAATTGGTTACATCACGTTTACCGTTTTCATTTAGAGGAGAGTATGAAAAAAATTAATGATTCGAATGATATTCGGCTATATACGGTACTCAAATCAGACGAAGCCGTATCCGAAATTATTGGCGAGTTAATGATGGTTGGCATTGCAGTCGCTGCCTTTACAATTATAGCAGCCTTCGTCTTTGCCAATCCTGGCCCAAATTATTCACCTAACGTTGATATTTCTGGCTGGGCAAGAACTCCTTCTGCGATTTACCTAAAGCACAACGGCGGCGATTATATCGATGCAAAGAATTTAAGGATTATGGTAACTATAAACAGTGGAACGAGCCGGTGGAATTCCTCAACTTATTCCTCAAATATTTATGCACTGGGAGATATTATTGAAATTAACACAACTTCAGATTTATCACCCGGTCGATCATTTTCTGCTAACGACACTGTGGAAGTAACAGTAGTTTACACCAAAACTGGACAAATAATTGCTCGCGGATATCTGAATTATGTTTCATCTCTCCCAACCGCAAGCCCAAGCCCGACACCGGCAGGAAATCCCCCGGTTCTCTCAAGCGGAAATGTAACACCGCTATCTGGCACTACCGCTGATACTTACACATATACTGTAAATTACACAGATGCAGATAACCAGTCCCCTGTTTACATATATGCAAACATCAATGGCATTAACTTTGCAATGAGCAAGCAGAATCCAGCGGATAATAACTATACAGATGGATGCACCTATAGCTATGATAACTCATCAATGCCGTTTGGCTCGCACGTCTATTATTTTAATGCATCTGATGGAGCAAATCCTGTAACAACAGTGGCGAAGAATGGTCCCAACGTATCTGGCTACATCTATGTTACCGGCTTCACATTGAAAAATGGTACTTTGAGCAATTTTGTTAATATGCAAAGTGCTTCAGACAGCGGTTTATATGCAACTTTAGCTGAAAGGACTATTTCAAATAATTTGGTATTGAACGCAAGCAGCGTGGTTTCAAGTAATTGGAACAACGCGCAGAATACCTATACCTCAGACAACGTCTATGCCACGGCAACTTTAAATTCCCGCGCGATGAGGCTTGGAATAACTGATCCACCATTGCTGAGTGGAAAAATCGCTAATGTGACCATCAGAGTCGAACAAAATATTTCATCCTTTAACAATGACGAATTTACAATAACCCCGTACTTCAATAGCGGCGCTGGAACCTCAACAACAATTATGGGGACCTCGACAGATACCATAATATCGTATAATGTCACCAGTCAAAAGACAACATGGACATGGGATGATATTAGAACCCTTGATGTTGAAATCACATCAAATCAAAATGGTAGCAGGGATGGCACTTGGTCTGTGGACTATGTGTATATCGATATATGGTATCAGACCTATGACATTGATATTCAAACCAACACAACCTCGGTGCCATCAGCCCCGGCATTAAGGCTGGAGCTGAGATATAACACATCTGGCGATAATTTCTATGCGCAAATATGGAATGGATCTGCTTGGAACACGCGCGGCAGTGAACTTAATATGACTGCCTGGTCCAATTGGTCGTATAATCTTACTTCAGACGAATATAATGGCGGCAATGTGATGGTCAGATACATTGATAAGACGCCGTCTGGAGATACACAGGGTTCGCTATATCTCGATTACCAGCGCATTTACTGCGCTTACTAGGGTGAAGAATGAAAAACAAAGGTTTACTGGAATCTGAAGAAGCAATATCTGCGATAATAAGTGCAGTGTTACTGCTTGGTATATTGGTCGGCATTCTTGCAATAATCAATGCCACCCAGATACCAGCTTGGAAGAAAGATGTCGAGGCGGCACATATGAGGGAGATTTTCAATGACTTTGCATTTCTCAAATCCAATATTGAAAAGCTCATAGCTCTCGCCAGCTCAAACTCAAGTTCAATTACGAGCAGCACACCTATCAAGCTTGGCGGCGGCGAGCTGCCAGTAATCAGCCCGGAAAAATCAAGCGGCTTGCTGGAGATTAATTCAAGCTCGGGCTCGCTGGTTATAATTCGTAATACCACAATAGCTCCATTCAGCATAATCTATTCAAGCGGCGCTGTTAACAATGCCTTCCCCTCTCCTGTGCGGAATGTAACAGAGCTAAAGGAGCTGAAAATAAGCCCAACATACATGACGGGTTCATTCAACCTCTCCATAAGAGGCGGACCCAGCCACGACGTTGTCTTCACTTATATTAGCGCCATACGCGGACTGTCAATTCTTGTTGATGGAACTACGGTATACTATTCCTCCTATTATTTTACTGCAGCAGGAATTCCCTATAGCCAGTTAGCATTCGACATTTTGACCCTGCTACCGGACATCAGAAATCCATCAAAACCGATAAATTTAAGTTTCAATCCAATCGGAGGTAACTCCAGAATTAATACCTCGATTAAAGGAAACAATATAACCACGAATTTCTCCACGACATACGACTTGAATTTAACCCAAATCGGCAACGTGAGATATTCATCTCGCAACAACTTCTGGATAGACCAGAGCTACATATATGAAAATGGAGGGCTAATTCTGAGCCAGGATAACAGGTC
>CAZVYP010000036.1:0-21588 GCA_964631075.1 uncultured Methanocellales archaeon | reverse complement strand
TAGATTAAACTTTAGCTCTGTTCTGTATTTTGCTTCTGATCTCCCGCCAGCTTCAAAAATCTGCTAACTGATGGCACTCCGTATATTTCTATTCCACTTTTTGTGAACTTGAAATTGACAGGCAAACTTTTTACATTTGTTGCTCTCATCTTCAGTATCGAGAGCAGGAATTCTTCTCTATCAGTTTCTATTTTTTTGTCAAGAAAAATTAGCCCGTCTCCCATGAAGTCGAAATCGTCGAAGTGAATATTATGCAGCCCGATTTTCTTTTCTGTTATCATCATGCTTGTAACTCTTTTTTGTTTCAGGCTGCGATATAGATCTCGCCAGGCGTATGTGCGCCTGAATTCATCGCTATTTGAAAGTACATTTATCGAGTCAAAAACCGCTCTGCTAGGTTTAAATGTCTCCAGGATATCAGTAATCTCCTCTATAGTCAGCATAGATGAGCCAAAGATTTCGAGCAGTCCTTTCTCTATATACTTCCCCACATCCCAGCCAAAGCGCAGGCAATGCTGGGCGAGCTGCTCTGCGCTTTCTTCGAATGAAAAAAGGAGACTGCGTTCGCCACTTTCTGCGCCATTTATGAGGAATTGCATTGCAAAAGTAGTTTTACCTGAACCAGGGGGACCGGTTAATACAACAATGAAGTTCTCCGGAATTCCGCCCTCAACGAGTTCGTCGAAGCCAGTTATACCTGTTTTCTTTCTTCGCAAAATTTTGTCAAATTCCTTAATCCCGAGCTTGGCTTTGTACCTCGTTTTATCCAGATCGCGAAGGGCTTTTTCGAGCACAGAACTCATGTTCCCGAGTTCTTTTTCATACTTCTGGATTATTGCATATGCCTCCGGACTTAAGGTTGTATGAATAGGCCTTTTCCTTGGATACATCATGACCGACCTTGTTCACAATTTAAGCAAATATGAACATAATTTACGATATATATCTGAATTCCGTATAAATAAAGCTGCTGGTTTACAAAGGCGAAGTGAGGTATTCTCTCGATTTCTTCTTCCTTACAAGCGAACCATAAAGGCCTGCTATGGGGAAAAGGATCTCTTGATGCAATGTGGTTTATAAAGAAGAAGACACTGATCTTATTAACGACAGGACTCGGCTCTGCAAGTATTCGAGGAAGACTTTTTCATTATCAATTTCTTCTTTCAGCTCGTTTCCCTCGTTAGTCATGCGGCGATGCTTCAGTACGCATTCTTCTGGAATTGGAATGCCCATTCCTCGTAATGTTTCCATTGCGGCTCTCAATTTTTCCTGACTTTCTCTCAGACGGCCAATTTTCTCGGTGCACGCATCTATTTTATCCTTATGCTCACTCTCAAGTTTTATCAATTTATTTGCCACGTCAATTGCATTTATCTCTTCATATTGGTCCTGTGACCTGAACATTTTTGCAATTTTCCATTTATACCCCTTTTCTTCTTGTTTGACTGGTACTTTTTCTATAACCAGTGGTTTTACGATTTCATCTCCCATTATTAATGCCCCTGCATTTTATCATGAGGAATTAAATAATAAGCTTTTTGCTTAGAAAAGGGCAAACCTGAGGTTCTCCATTCAATATCGAGTTCTTAAGAAGATTATGGTCATACTTTAAAATTTTTTAAAAGTGGGGTTAGGGTTAGAGAGTCGAAAAACAGTCTCTAACCCTCTAGATAGGGGGCCATAGTATAGGGAGTCTTTCTATGGCTAATAGATATAACGCACTCTTTGTATATAAAGCTTATGCGAACTTGGCAAATTTTTGATCGTATTTTGGAGTTTTTTGAAGTATATATTTGTATTATTGCGATCTATTATTCAGAGATAAAATAAAAAATTATAGAAAAAGTTAAATGTTATAGACTTATAACACGGGCTGCATCCATTGCAAGTGCAACTATTTTATCCGGCCATAATCCAAGTGCAAATAGCACTATAGTAGCTATTGCAAGGGGCACTACGAACTCAAGCGGCTCATTGCTTGTTGCATCTTCTCTTGGTGGAAGCACATACATGTATTTGATCACTCTCAGGTAATAATATGCTGAGAGAGCACTGTTTAATACCAGTATCACTGCGAGCCATATTACCCACCAGACTTCTTTGACTTCGATTGCTGCCATTACGATCCAGAATTTGCTCACAAAGCCAAATAGCGGGGGGACACCGGCAAGTGAAACCATGAATATGAGCATGCAGAATGCCGTTATGGGTGCTCGCTTGCTAAGCCCGGCATATGCTTCAAGGCTGTCTGTTGAGATTTCTCCACCGTTGGTCTGAACTCCTTCTCCATACTTCGATTTATGGTCTCTGAGCAGCATGTACGTGACCGCGGCTGCTGCCAGAAATGCCCCTGCCTTCATTATGCCGTGTGCGAATATCTGGAGCAGTGCTGCGCCAATTCCAAGCGGAGTAGCTATTGCGAGCCCGACCATTATATACCCTGCCTGCCCGATGCTTGAGTATGCCAGCATGCGCTTTATGCTGTTCTGTGAAATCGCTACCACATTGCCCAGTGTCATTGTAATTGCCGCGAGTATTGCGAATAGCACAGTCCACTCTGCCTTAATCGCAACAAGTCCTATTATGAAGATTTTGAATGCAGCTGCAAAGCCCATTTTCTTGGATCCTGCGGCGAGGAAAGCAGAGATCGTTGTGGGTGCGCCCTGATATGTATCCGGTGCCCACATATGGAATGGCACTGCTGCCATTTTGAAGCCGAAGCCTGCGATCATGAATACTGCAGCGATTATAGCAACTGGCTGGAAGCTCGCAAAGGCAGTGGATTTAGCTGCAAGCAAAATATTTGTAGTGCCCGTGATTCCATATACCAGCGTAATGCCATAAAGAGCCAGTGCAGATGACAGCGCACCGATCAGGAAGTACTTCATTGCGGCTTCGCTGCAAGTGGGATCGCGCTTTACAAATGCTGCAAGCGCATATGTGCTCAGACTTGCTAGTTCAAGCCCTACGAACAGGGTTATGAGCTCGTTTGCCGAAGCAACTATCATCATGCCAACTGTTGCGAGCAGCAGCAGAGAGTAATACTCGGATTGATGTGGCTCGGCTCCAACGTACTTTATTGAGGCTATAACCACAAGTATGCCAACTGATAGGAACACAATTTTGAAGAACAGTGAGTATGAATCCACCTTGTATACTTCAAACAGTGTCTGGTTCACACCGAATAGCATCAATGTAAGCGCAAATGAGACAAGCAGAGCAATTAATGCCAGCCCGCCTAGCGCTTTTGCATTGTCCTTAACTGCGAATAAACCGATCAAGGGTATTATTAATGCAAATACCACAAGCAATAATTCTGGTGACAGCAGAGTTGCAGTCGTTGCGAAGTCCATGTTAAATCCCTCCTGCGATTGCGATTATTTGAAGTGAACTTGTATTGATCATGTCCATAATTGGCGCGGGCCATATCCCAAAGGCAAACATCAGCGCGATTAAAATTGCCATCGAGATAAATTCATGGTTTGGTAAGTCGTGTGGATGAGCCCCTATTTTTTCGTTATACGGTCCGAACATTGCCCGCTGCATTGCCCATAGGTAGTATGCTGCTGTTAAACCCACTGTTAAAATGCTGAAGTATATCCATATTGCATATGTGCTTGAGTCAGTCACAAAGGCTTTGAATGCGCCTGTTAATACCAGGAATTCTGCTATGAAGCCTGCCATACTGGGGACACCTATCGATGCTAAGAAGCTAACCATTGTAACTGTGCCGAGCCTTGGCAGTCTTCCAGCTAATCCGCCAAGATAGTTTATCAATCTGGTGCCTGCAACGTGGTGTACTGAGCCTGCGACCATGAACAGGGCTCCGGAAATGATGCCGTGCGCGAACATCTGGAACATTGCTCCGCTGAGACCGTAGAGGTTCATTGTGGCTATGCCCAGTGTTACGTAGCCCATGTGGCTCACACTCGATAGCGCAATCATTCTCTTCAGGTCCTCGGCTGCCAGTGCCATTAAAGCACCGTACACCATGCTAATAACGCCTATTGCTATCAGCAGCCAAGTATACTGCTTGAAACCTTCGGGAAGCATTCCCACGGCCACTCTTATCATACCATAGCCGCCCATTTTAAGCATCACAGCAGCTAAATAGACGCTACCGGGGGTTGGTGCTTCGACGTGTGCATCCGGCAGCCATGTGTGGAATGGGAATACGGGCATCTTCACGCCGAAGCCGAAGAAGAACACCAGGAACAGGATTGACTGTAACGCAAGGGGGTAGTGCACTGCTGATAGTTTTATCATGTTAAATGTGTAATAGCCATTCACGCTGGCAGCCTGGAAGTACATAGTAAGGATACCCAGCAGCATTATTACCCCTGCGACCTGGGTGTAAATGAAGAACTTTATCGAAGCATAGTCCTTTCGTGGTCCACCCCAGATTGCTATTAAGAAGTACATCGGGATTAGTACGACTTCCCAGAAGATGTAGAACATGAAGAAGTCCAGGGATACGAAAACGCCCATGAGGCCTGTCTCCATCAGCAGGAGCATGCCAAAGAATTCCTTAACCCTGGTTTTTTCACCCCAGGAATAGACGACTGCAACGAACCCTATTATTGTAGTTAACACTACCAGGGGGAAGCTCAAGCCGTCGACTGCAACAAAATATGAGATGCCGAACTCTCGAACCCATGTATATGGCCCCTCCATGAACTGATAGCCTGCTTCCTTCGAATTGAAAGCAGCATATGCGATTAGGGATAATATCAGGTTGATAGCGCTTATGCCTATGGATACTATCTTAATCTGCTTGTCGTTTCTGAGCAGGAATACTATGATTGCACCGATCAGTGGAATTGCTAGCATTGCTGAGATATATGGGAATGCCATTTTTATCGACCTCCGAAGAATGCAAATATCAGAAGCAAGACCACTCCAAGTATAACCATACTTGCATATCCCTGTATTCTGCCAGTTTGTATCTTTTTCAATCTATTAGCGAATCCTACTGTAAATAGGGTTATTGCATTAACCACGCCGTCGATTCCATACAGGTCGAAGAACTCAGCCAGTCGAGCTATTCCGTACAGAATCTTTTCGGCGAACCAGTAGTAGAGATTATCGAGATAGTACTTATTCATCAACAGGGTGTGAATGGGTTTTAATGCTTTAACGATACTGGAACTTTTTATTATACTCTTCCAGTATAGCACCGCCGCGATAATGATACCTGTAGTTGCAAGTGCCACTGAAGCGTACATTATTATGGGCGCTCCCTCTTCTTCGTGCAGGAATGGAAGGGTAACTACCTCTCTATACGTTGACCATGTCCAGCCAGAACTTATAGCCAGTAATGCGAGTATAATCAGAGGTATGGTCATCGTCCAGGGTGACTCGTGGGGGGCAGCTTCTTCATGCCCGTGAGAAGTGTGCTCTCCGCCGTCATGCCCAGGGGCATGCGCCTCAGCAGGCAGGTGCTTCACTATCTGCCCTCCTCTGTATTTGCCCGTGAATGCTAGGAAGAAGGCTCTGGACATGTAAAAGGCTGTTAGAAATGCAGTTGCGAGACCAAACAGCAGTGGCAGTAAATGGTGAGAGGAGTGCCAGTAGTTGTAAGCGCTGAGCAATACTTCGTCTTTGCTGTAGAAACCTGAGAATGGAGGTATGCCTGAAACCGATAGCACGCCGATGGCGAATGTTATTGCTGTGATCTTCATGTATTTGAATAATCCTCCCATTTGCCTTACGTCGTTTGAGCCTACCGCGTGGATCACGCTGCCGCAGCCTAGGAATAGCAGTGCTTTGAAGAATGAGTGGTTCATAAGGTGGAACATCCCTGCGATATATCCCCCGGCTCCAAGTGCAAGCATCATATAGCCGAGCTGTGAAATCGTTGAGTACGCCACGACTCGCTTTATATCCGTTACCACCACGGCAAGTGTTGCTGCCAGGAAACAGGTAATACCACCGATATAGGCAACAACCATGAGTGCCTGCGGCGCGAGGTGGAACAGTGGATATGCTCTTGCCACTAGGAATACACCGGCTTTGACCATCGTGGCTGCGTGAATCAGACAGCTCACGGTTGTTGGGCCTTCCATTGCATCAGGCAGCCATACGTGTAAGGGGAATTGAGCTGATTTACCGACTGCACCACCAAATAAACCCAGCACCGCAACTGTGAGCAGTGGTATGGCTATTTCTCCCATCTCTGCTCTTTCAAATAGCTCCAGATAGTTGAATGTATGGAGATTGGTGAACAGTATCAGCACGCCAAGTAAGAAGAACAGATCGCCTACTCTGGTTACCAGGAATGCCTTTTTGGCTGCAGCTGCTGCGGAATGCTTTCTGTACCAGAATCCGATCAGGAGATATGAGCATAGGCCTACGAGTTCCCAGTTTATGAATGCAAGCAGAATGTTATCTGCAATTGTAAATCCAAGCATTGAGGTTGTGAACAGATTGATTTCTGCATAATATCTCGCTATACCCGGATCGCCCTTCATATAGCCCAGCGAGTAGATCTGCACAAGCAGCGAAATGAGGCATACTATGACAAGCATTATTGCTCCCACAGGGTCAACGAGGACTCCGACTTTTATTCCCATGAACCAGTTCATCGAGGCAGTATAGGGCTCATGGTGAAGCTCAGCCCTGTGCATCGCCTCAAGCAGTGAGCCTAGAGCAATCAGGAATGAGGTACCTGTAAAGGCAATGCCTATCGGTGCTCCTCCGCTATAGACCTTTTTCCCGAGGAAGGCAATTATCGCAAATGCAACTGCAGGCAGCACCGGGATTAACCATGATAGTTCAATTATACCTCCAGCGGTTGCAGCAGTAGCCGCAGCTGCTGTGGTCGCGTGATCGGGTGCCGTTGCAACGGCGGTGCTTGCTGCTTTTTCAGCAGCCAGCCAAATATATTGAATTGCCATTTTTACCACCTCAATGTGTTGATATCCTGAATTTCAACGGTTCCGTGGTTCCTGTAGAGCAGCAGCAGAATTGCTATTCCAATAGCGGATTCGGCTGCAGCGAGTGCGATAGTAAACAATGCGTAGATCTGCCCGGAAACATCGAATGGCACATGATAGCTCGAGAATGCCACGAAGTTGATGTTAGCTGAGTTCAGCATGAGTTCTGTGCTCATCAGAATTCTTATAACGTTTTTACTTGTGATGAATCCAAAGGCTCCGATCCCGAAGAGGATTGCAGCCAGTATAAGGTATGCAACCAGCGGTATCATGTCTTTGCCTCCTTAATTGCAACGAAAACTGCACCAAACAGCGCCGCCGTTAACACCAGACATAAAATTTCAAATGGCAAATAAAATCGTGCGAAACCGAACAGAGCCGGACCAATCAGATAGGTCACCCCATCAACGTTCTGCATTGGCTTAGGACTCCAGGGTACGCTGATCAGTGGTGTTACTATTAACCAGATAAAGATTAATGCCACTATGAGCTTTACGATTGTAGTAAATGTTCCCATTTTTTATTCCTCCTCTCCGCCGCCGGTTAGCATTATGGCGAATATTATCAGCACCACGATTGCACCAACGTATATGAGCACCTGTATCGCTGCAAGCAGCTCTGCATTCAGCATCACATAAAGTCCAGCGACTCCTATGAACGTAAGCGCAAGATATACTGCGCTGTGCACAATCAATCGCGTCCAGAGCACGCCGATTGCACCTAGTACTATTATTAGAGCAAGCGCCAGAAATACGAATAAATCAAGCATTTATCTCACTCCCCCTCCAGAGTCACGACATTGCCGTTTTTATCGCTTACCAAGTATGGCTTCTTGGGAGGCTGCATTAATCGCTCGGGAGAATAAATAGTTCCTTCCCTTGTATAGTCAGCGAGCTCAAAATCCGTTGTGTTCATAATTGCATTTGTGGGGCACGCGTCGACGCAGAGGGCGCAGAACATGCAGTGTCCCAGGTCTATCTGAGGATGCTTTCTCTCCTTGTAGTTCACCATTGTTATGCATCTTGTCGGGCATATCTTGGCGCATTGAGCGCAGCCAACACATTCGTCAGCGTTTAAGTAATGCCTTGCTCGGTATCTGGGATAAGGCATGTATTTGACTTCTGGGTATAATACAGTTAACTCTTTTTTGAACCACTGCTTTAAAGCGTATGTTAAGTTTTTGACTACCATCGATCACACCCCCAGAACGTATACTAGAAGTGATGTGTAAACCAGATTTACCAGGGCAAGAGGCAGCAGCACCTTCCAGCCTATGTTGAGAAGATGATCTACCCTGTATCTTGGCAGAGCCGCTCTAACCCCTATTGTTGCCCATACCACAAAGATTGTCTTGGCTATAAACCAGATGAAACCGCTTAGCATTGGATGGATTATCATAGGGCCATGCCATCCGCCTAAGAACAGCGTTACAACCAGCATTGAACCGAGCACTAAGTGTGCGTATTCGCCCACAAAGGCAACGCCAAATCTCATACCAGAGTACTCCGCGCTCCATCCGCAGGCCAGCTCTTGCTCTGATTCTCTGAGGTCAAAAGGAATTCTGCCAGCTTCTGCTAGGAAGCAGGTGTAAAAGATCAGGAAGCCGAGGAATTGGGGTATGATAAACCAGATCTTTGACTGTGCCTGCACTATTGTTACTGTTGAGAGTGAGCCAGCCATTATTGCCACTGCTATAACCGAGAGTCCTAACGGAATTTCATAGCTGATCATCGAAGCCATGCCTCTGAAAGCACCGATGATGCTAAACTTACTCCTGGGCGCCCAGCCCGCGAGGAATCCTCCAATTACGGCGAGTGATGCAACTGCTTCTATATACAGAATCCCTATATCGAGATCAGTCACTATTAGCTCTTTAGCCGCAGGAACTGCTACAAGCGCCATAAGCGGTATGCCCATCATCATCATTGGACCCAGCCAGTACCCGTAGATATCGGCCTTCGTCGGCATGATGTCTTCCTTTGAAATCATTTTTATCATATCTGCATAGATTTGAAGCACTCCGTATGGTCCGACCCTGTTAGCCCCGTATCTGTTCTGGAAATCCGCCAGAACTTTTACCTCCATGTATATGCTGACTATTACCAGGATCATTCCTATTGCTATAGCGAAAACTACGCCTATGATGCCGCGGTATAATGGATTATCCAGAATAGCAGTTGCCAGTCCAATCCAGTCACCGGAGAATAATGCGTTGTACATTGCAACGTAATTATCGACAAAATCACGAATTTCCATATCATCGCCTCCTATCTATCTACCTCACTGGTGCAGCCGTCTGTGCTTCCTGCAATTGAGACTACATCGGCAAATTTATAGCCCTTCAGCAGAGGTGGCAGCCCCTGACTGTTTCTAAATGCAGGGCCTCTGATAGCAAGGCGATACGGGTTAGCTCCGCCATCGCTGACCAAGTACATCGCCATTTCTCCGCGCGGGTCTTCGATTCTGGTGTATACCTCGCCAGCGGACGGTCTGATTGCCTTCGGCAGCTTCGCCTGAATAGGCCCCTCGGGCATATCTTTCAGGCACTGCTTGATGATCTTAATGCTTTCAATCATCTCGTGTACTCTAACCCTGAATCTGGCCAGGTTGTCCATGCCCTTCTCAATGCAAACTTTGAAGTCAACCTTGTCGTAGACTTCGTAAGGATCCTGTTTCCGCAGGTCAACATTTACCCCTGAGCCTCGAAGCAAAGGCCCTGTGACTCCAAGGGCAATCGCATCCTCAGGCTTGAGCACCCCAACTCCATTGTTTCTCGCCATGAATACTGAATCGCTCTCGAGAATCGTTTGATACTCCTCCATGTTTCTGGCAATATCGTCAAGCAGTGGAACTGCTCTTTCCTGGAATTCCTTCGGCAGATCGAGCCTTACGCCGCCAAAGCGGAAGTATGTCATGTTAAGTCTGCTTCCGCACAGCTCCTCCATCAGGCTCATTACTTTTTCTCTTTCTCTGAGAATGTACATCATCATTGAGAGATAGCCCTGCTCCAGGGTATATCCCTCTGCGAAGCACATCGGGTGGGAAGCCAGCCTCTGAAGCTCAAGCGCCAAGGTTCGAATGTATTTTGCCCTTTCAGGTACTTCGATCTTCATCAACTCCTCGACAGCTCTGCAATAACAGTCATTGTGGGAGAGTGCTGCTACGTAGCAAATCCTGTCTGTGAATGGCAGGAATTGCATATAGGTTCTGTTTTCAGCGATTTTTTCCAGCCCTCTATGGTTGAAGCCAAAATCAAGATCTGCTTCCACAATGAATTCGTGGTCAAGAGTCACTTTCAGAATAAACGGCCCTGGCTGCGATGGGAAGTGCGGTCCCAGTTGAATCACCATTTTTGTTTCCTTCGAACTCTTGTCTATCATTGTTCCACCCCTTTCTTAGGAAGCTTCCATTCCTTTCTCAGTGGATGCACTTTCCACTCGTGCGGTAGAAGCAGCCTCTCGAGTCTAGGATGACCTTCGAAATTTATTCCCAGCAAGTCAAAGGTTTCCCGCTCATACCAGTTTGCATTCCACCAGATCGGTGTTACAGAAGCAATGTTTAAATCCTCAAGAGGAAGTCGTACTTTAAAGGTCAATATCACTGGATGCTTGTAGGTTCCAATGTGATATACCACTTCAATTTCCTTGACGTAGTCGATCCCTGCAACGCTTGAGAGATGCTCGAATCCCATTTTTCCTGCGGTGAACCTGCAGATCTCCAGCAGTTTTTCTCTTTTTATTTTAAAAACAACCCGGTTTTTACTCTGAACTTTTGCCTCGATTATTGCATCTGGAAACTGGTTTTTAAGCGCTTCTAAAAACTGGTTTTCCTTTTCCAGTCCATTGGTCAAGGCTATCAAACCTCCGCTTTGCGGGCGTGCTTCCCTTTCCCCGGCAAGTATTTTTCCTCCCGCCACTTCCCCTTATGCAAGTATATTACCTTTGGCTGCGCGTGCTTCCCTTTCCTGGGCAAGCCATTCAGCTCTCCTTCTTTTGCCAGTCTGTCGCGAATCTTGAGGTAACCCTCGAAGAGCGCTTCCGGACGAGGTGGACAGCCGGGCACGTAGACATCTATCGGGAAGTAGTCCCCGACATTTTCAACTATATTGTAGGAGTCATACCATGGTCCGCCGCAGATTGCGCATTCTCCCATCGCAATAACGTATTTTGGATCAGGGATCTGCTCCCAAACACGCTGCATTCTGGGCAGTATTTTCCAGGTAATCCAGCCGCTTATTACCATTACATCGCACTGCCTCGGAGTATCTCTGGGCACAATTCCATATCTATTGATATCAAAGATTGGATTTGCCACGTTCAAAAGTTCTACACCACAGCATCCCATTGGCTGAATAAATGGATACAGGGAGTTACCTCTACCCCAGTTGATTATGTCCTTCAGAGTTGTGAAGATTACACCCATTCGATTGCCCCCTTCTTCCAGGCGTAAATCAGACCGATCGCCAGTACGCCTATGAATATGAACATCTCAACTATCGCCATCATTCCGATCTTCAAAAAAGAAATTGCCCATGGATAAAGGAATACTGTTTCTACATCAAATATTACTAAGAGAAGGGCGTACATGTAATAGGATATTCCAAAGCGAGTTGGAATGCCGCCTACGGGTAACGAGCCGCATTCGAATGGCTCCAGTTTGGTTTTCGTTGGATTGTAAGGCCTCAGTTCAAATAGCCAGCCAATCAGCATCATCACGATCGGCATTACCAGACCCGCGATGATGATTATTCCAACCGAGATGTAATTATCTGCAACTACCATAGTAATTCTCCACTTTTTTAACGAGATTAAAACAGAGCTAACTTGATGATCTCAGTATATATATGTTTTAATTCGATTTTTTTATAAAAATTACTAAATTTTTAATTGCGCAGGCAAAAATCGTTAACAATTATAAGCAAAGATCGTTATAAACCATCGAAGATTTTTTCCAAAAACTCAAGCTTATCAATCACTCCAAACTTCAGCAACAATCTGCCATCCAGCTCATCAACTAACTTAACAATTAAAATTGACACTTTTTTCTGATGATTCTTGTAACCTGAGGATAAAGAAAAACAGAAAGACCACCATATTCAAGTTCGTGCGTTAGCACCAGATCTGAGTTAATAAGAAAAGCGAAACTACCATATATCTCCTTTCACTCATCAATTATTTTGCAATGATTGAAGTTGAAGTCAAGCTCAAGGTTGCAGAGCCGAAAAAAATAGAGGCAAAACTTAAAAAACTGGGGGGCAGATTTGCAGAGCAAAAACGGCAGTCCGATGTATACTTTAACGCCCCTGATCGAGATTTTGCTAAAACCGATGAGGCACTGAGAATAAGAACAGAGAAAGGCAATAACTTCCTGACCTACAAAGGCCCGAAGATCGACACACAGACCAAAAGTCGAAGGGAAATTGAAATATTATTAGGAAACAAAAAAAGAGATAGGGATAACACGCGCAGTCTGCTGATACTGCTTGGATATCGCGAAGTAGCCACAGTAAATAAAAGGCGGAGAATCTTCAAACTTCACAATCTCAGAATATCTATCGATCAAGTCGATAATCTGGGGAGCTTCATAGAAGTCGAAGCATCTGCTGAAGAAACCGCTTTCGAAAAAAAGCGAAAGCAAATCTTCGCTCTTCTCAAAAAAATTGACCTCAATATATCCAAATCCATACGCCAGTCATATCTGGAGTTATTGCTGGCAAAGCGAGGCGAAAGTCAATGAGAGTATTACTGCTTGGTTCACCAGTGGTGCTGCCTGATTTCGACTTCGTTGGCAGAGCGCCTAACCTCGGCATCGCCTCGATAGCCGGCAACATCAACGACATCTGCGAGGTGAAAATCGCAGATTTAAACGTGCTCAAACAGAAAGAGGTAGAACCGTTTTTACTGAAAACATTGGGCTCCTTTAAACCCGACCTCGTTGGCTTCTCCTGTATGAGCTTTCAATATCAGCGCTCACTTGAACTCGCGAAGCTCGTGAAAGCAAACTGCAGCGCCCTGACCGTGTTCGGAGGCTATCACCCTTCCCTGATGCGTAGAGAAATCGGGGAAAGCCGGGATGCAGAGCACATAGACTTTATCATAATAGGGGAGGGCGAATTCACCTTCAGAGAGCTGATAGTCGAGCTGGAAGGGGATAAGCAGTTTGATAAAATCAAAGGACTCTGCTTTAAAGACAATGGCAAATTCGCATATAATGAGCCAAGAGAGCTCGCAGACCTTAGCAAAATCAAACTGCCGGATCGCCAAGCGAGACTGCTCACTGAAGGTTTTCACGCCTTTGGTTTGAAAACAGACGTAATCGAAACAAGCAGGGGCTGTGTTCAGGGCTGCAAGTTTTGCAGCATCTACCAGATGTACGGCAAGAGCTTCCGCAGATACTCAATTGAAAGAATAATAGAGGACATAGCAAATATCAAAGCACTCGGCTATAAATCGATAGGCATAGCCGACGACAATATAACTCTCGATGTCAAGCGCCTCGGGGAGATCTGCGATGCAATCATCGAGCACGGCTTTAACGATCTTCACTACCATGTGCAGACGAGCACAAGCGGCATAGCAAAAGACCCTGAAGTAGTCAAGAAAATGGGGAGAGCAGGGTTCAAACTTGTATTCCTGGGTATAGAAAACGTGCTAGCCAGAAATCTTGAGCTGTTCAATAAGACAGGGATGTCAACGCATGTTGAAAAAGCCGTGAAATATCTGCATGATAATAATATAATAGTGAACGCTGGAATTATAATGGGTAATCCAGACGATACCATGGAAGATCTGTGGGCAAACTTCGAAGTAGCTCGGAAATTAAAAGTCGACCTGCCCATATTCTACATCTTAACTCCCTATCCAAAAACCGAGCTCCGAAAAGAATTACTTGAAATGGGAATGGTCGAAAATATAAATGATTTTACAAAATACAACGGGCTAATAGCAAACGTAAACACAAAGCACATGAGCACAAGAGAAGTCCAGATGACAATCTGGGAGATGTGCACGAAGTTCTACGACTTCGAGTGGGGGAGATATAACAAGATAAAAAAGCTGTATCCAAAGTGGTTCTGGGGCAAAGCACTGGAGCTGGCACCAAGATACATTTCAAGAAAACTTATGACCTCACTCAGGCTTAAAACTAGGGAGCAGTACTTCGAAGAAGATCTTAGAGATAATATACTGTACAAAGGCTACTGCTGACGCAGCACATTTTTAATCGCGCAAATGGGAAGACGCGGCAATAACCAGAGCAAATAGCTTTTATAACTCGATTTTCCAGCAAGCACTTCAAGGTACTTCTCAAGCAATTTTGGTTCACGCACGATTGAAGCAATAATCAGGTCCTGATTTCTATACGCCAGCTTTGAAAGAACCAGGGCATGCTGCAAGTTCCTCTCGAATAAATCAAGGGTCTTCTTCTCATACCCTGCAAGCATTCGCTCCGAGAAATCCCCAGTTTTAAACGCATTTTCAGCGCACTCCGCAGCAATTTTGCCAGAGGCAATGGCATACTGAATGCCTTCAAAAATGAAAGGATCAACAAAACCCGCAGCATCACCGGCAAGCAAAATTCTCTTTGAATGATTTTTTCTGACAAAGCCACCCCAAGGCAGGAAGTGTCCTCTTATCTTCACATTCTGATCAAAGCCAAGTGATCTCAAAAAGCCCTTAAAAGCCTCGAGTGGATTTTTAAACTCCGAGTACAAACCCCCCATCCCAACATCAAGCCTGCTCCGCTTTGGAAACACCCAGCCATACCCAACGCTAGCGAAACCAAAATGAATTTCAATTGCATCCCTGATATACGCGTCAACTTGCTCGTCGGTCATCGCCACCTCAGCTTGAATGGCAAAGCCAATCTCATCCATGCGATACTCGCCCCTGATCATTTTCGCAACCCTGCTGTTCACTCCATCAGCGCCTATTACAATTTGTGCCTTGTACTCCGCTGCATCGGTTTTAACAACCGCTTGTTCTTTTTCGACCAGCACCGAAACGAGACACTCTCCATCTTTGAGCTCACAACCTGCTTCGACTGCTTTCTGAGCAAGCAAATAATCGAATTTCTCGCGGGAAGTAAGAATAGCGATTCTATCTTGCCTCTTCACCTCTGCCTTTAAACCTTTAAAGTAAACCCTCGCGCCATAGCACTGCTTTTCCACCAGCGTGCTATCAATTTTAAAGTCCAGTAACCTGAGAGCCTGATCCGTGACAGCACCACCACACAGCTTGCCGGAAGGCAGCCTGGACTGATCCAGCAACAGCGTTTTCAAACCATTTTTCGCACAGACTCGAGCGGCTGTCGATCCTGCAGGACCTGCACCGGCGACGATCACGTCGTAGCCTATTGTCACCACCCCCTTATTTTAAGCAGCTGCACCTCTATACCTTTGTCGATAGTAATCACAGCAGCGCATCCATCCTCCGCCGCACCTGTGTTCACTATCAGCGTCTTGCCCAGTCGATCTATGCCCTGAGCCTCGTGTATATGTCCGCAGATTACGAGGTCAAGCTCGTTTTTATCCAGAAATTCCCGGAGGGCATAGCTACCAGCATTTAAATTATCCCTGGTAAGGTCAAGGATTTCGATTGGTGGTACATGCGAGATCATAACTTTTCTGCCATTATAATTCGCAACCGTGCTTTTGAATTTCTTTAAAATATCGTTGATTTCGCACTCGCTCATCTCGTGCGGCGTGTTGTATGGAGTAAAGTTAGAGCCTCCCAGGCCTATGAACAGTATTTCACCTAGTTCTACACTCGATCCATGCAGGTCTACTGCTTTTGAGAAGTCAAAGAATGCTTTATCCCACGGCAGATCGCAGTTGCCCTGAACCGCGATCGTCTTCCTGTCCCATAGCTTTTCCAGCACCTTTGCGCTGCCGATTGCACCGAAGTCGGTCAGATCGCCAGCAAGCGCGATTAAATCTGCTTCACCCGTGCTTGCGAGGACTCTTTCGAGAGCCGTGCATTTCCCGTGCAGGTCTGAGAGTGCTAGGATTTTCATCGAAGGAATATTCGCTTCTCTGATTAATGTTTTTTGTCTCAAGGTCATAAAAGTCCTTAAATAATTTGAAGTAGAAGACAGAGAAAGGAAGTGTTAGAACGACTAATGAATATGAATCGAGCCTCAATCGTGCTATGAAAAAAGCCCCGCCGACGAAGTTGAGTGATTCTCGCTTTATTATACCTCCTCCAAAGGTTTTCTCGGAAGGAAGAACGACTGTTCTTGAGAACTTCAAGGATATTGTGGACGTGCTCAATCGCGATCCAGATCATGTTATGAAGTTTCTTTTGCGCGAGCTTGGCACAGCTGGTAAGATCGAAGGCTCAAGGGCAATTTTTCAGGGCAAGTTTGGTCCCGATGGTATCTGGGGCCAGATCAACAGATATGTTGAAGAGTACATCACCTGCCAGGAATGCGGCAGACCGGATACGCATCTGATAAAGCAGGATAGGATTTTGATGATTAAGTGTGATGCCTGCGGCGCCTGGAGGCCAGTGCAGAGAAAAATGTTTAAAAAGGAGCCTGTTAAGGAAACAGTCGAAGAAGGGAAGGAATACGACGTTATGATCAGAGCTGTAGGCAAGAGGGGCGACGGCATTGCTGCGATCCTTGGCTTTACTGTTTTTGTTCCAAATACTCAGAAGGGAGATACTGTTAGAATAATTATAAAAAAGGTCTCTGGCAACCTGGCCTTTGCCGAGCGAGTTGACACTAAAAGATAGAAAATGTTAATAATAAAAGAGCGGAAACCATAGCGCAGGATAGCTCACCAGAGAACTCGATAATAATTGTTCGTTTTTCGAACACTTTATTAACAATTATGCTGGATGGGAAAAATTAAGACAGCAATTTTTATTTAATAATTCCTATGTTAGTATGGATTACCGTAGAAAAATAAAAGTAGGAGGCATAAGTTGCCTGGTGGTGATTTCAGAGAATTGTTAACAGCTTATGAAGTGAAATTTAAACGCCTTCTTTTAAGTGAGCTCCCGTTTATTCGGCTGAAGCAAGTAATTACTCAGAGAAAGCTGGAAGATGAAGCAGTACATCTTAACCTTATAAACAGCTTCCAGCGAGCAATCGATCTTGAGATAGCGGAATTAAACAAACTTCAAAGTGAAATTAATAAAATAATGTACTATTGAGTTCTGCTTTTTATAACTTTGATCCTGAGCTTGGCCAGGTCCTCTCTTATCTCGATTTTGAAGCCCATACTGGTGAAGAAATCCTTTAGCAGTGTTTTCACAAATTTTTTTGTCAATTCCGAGCCTAAAAGCAATGTAAAGTCGGTTTCAGAGTTTTTTATCAATTTGAAGAAATTGCATGCCTCAAGGCGCTCTAGCAATTCAACAGGTGTTTTAACCTTTTGTGAGAGCTGCTCAGCATGAGATCTCGCAACGCTTTTGCAGTCTTCCCAGAATCTATCGTTATCCGGAAGGCCTTCAAGCAACTTGAGGAACAGCAGCCAGTGCTCAACATCAATAATAATATGCTCACCGCTTGGCAGCATATCGATGTAGAAACGAATTTTCTGGTTTTCTGCTAATTCACGATTTTCAGCGTAAAACAAAATTGCCCTGCGCATCAGCTCGCTCTTCGAAACTTTCATCTCCTCGCTTATCTTCCCGATAAGCTCTTCCAAGTCTTTATCGAGTGCTATTGTAACTCTTGCGGGAGGGCGTTTCATCATCTTTTAGAGCGCTTTTATAGGATTTATAGCTTACCTTTATTGAATCTTTATCTTTAATAAAAAAAATTGCACATTTCTTCATAATATCATATCTAAAAAACAGAAAATTAAGTTAATTGATGTATTTTGATGCAGATTTCATAAAAATACTTTTATAGCTATCCAGCTATCGATGGAGTGGTGAAAATTAAATGAAGAATCCTTTGAAGCATACTCTGATCGCAGTGATGTTGCTTGCTTCATTTGCGAGCACGGCGCATGCAGAAGCATCAGAAATTGATACTGGCGATACAGCCTGGCTGCTCGCAAGTGCAGCGCTTGTAATGCTCATGATACCTGCCGTTGGTTTATTTTACGGCGGGATGGTGCGGAAGAAGAACGCCCTCTCAACGATAATGCTCAGCTTCGCTATTCTCGCGCTGATAAGCGTGCAGTGGGTGCTTTTTGGATACAGCCTTGCCTTCGGTCACGATGTGATGGGCGTAATAGGCAATCTTGATAATCTCGGATTAAATGGTGTGGGCCAGGCGCCGGATCCGGCTTATGCTGCAACCGTTCCCGCTCTGGCGTATATGATATTCCAGGCTATGTTTGGTGTAATTACTGTTGCACTTATTACTGGCGCATTTGTTGAGCGCATAAAGTTCAGCGCCTTCCTTGTATTCTCTCTTCTCTGGGCAACATTAGTGTACGATCCGATCGCCCACTGGGTATGGGGTGCCGGAGGCTGGCTGCGCGACCTGGGCGCGCTTGATTTCGCAGGCGGCACAGTTGTGCACGTGAGCGCTGGCATCTCGGCGCTTGCAATTGCACTGGTTATAGGCGCGCGGAAAGGATATGGAAAAACTCCCATGGAGCCGCACAACATACCTATGACAGTGATCGGTGCCATACTGCTGTGGTTCGGTTGGTTCGGGTTTAACGGCGGCAGTGCAATTGGAAGCAATGGGCTTGCAGCAAGCGCCTTCGTGGTGACTCATACAGCTGCAGCCGCCGCGGCGCTGATGTGGGCGCTATTAAGCTGGTACCACAAGAGGCCAAGCGTCATTGGCACTGCAACAGGCGCTGTTGTAGGATTGGTGGCAATCACACCTGCCTCAGGTTACGTAACACCACTGGCAGCTATTGCAATAGGAGCGGTTGCGGCAATCCTCAGTTACTATGCCATGCTGTTCAGGATGAAGCGCAATGTGGACGAGTCTCTCGATGTCTGGGCATGCCACGGCGTGGGCGGGGCATGGGGCGCAATAGCAACAGGTATATTCGCCACAACTCTGGTAAACCCTGCCGGTGCGAACGGTTTGCTCTATGGAAATGCAGTCCAGCTCCTGACGCAGATTATAGCTGTGGGCGTTACCCTAGTATATGCGTTTGTAATGACCCTTGTGCTTGCAAAAGCGGTTGACTCTGCCATTGGCTTGCGTGTGCGCGATGAAGAGGAGGCAGTGGGCCTTGACATAGCACAGCACGCTGAGAAGGCTTACGCCTGAGGTGAGCAAGATGAAGAAAATCGAGGCAATAATAAGACCTGAAAGTCTTGAAGCAGTTCGAGTAGCGCTTGAAAAAAAGGGTATTGTTTCAATGACGGTTGAAGAGGTGCAGGGACGAGGGCGGCAGAAAGGTATCAGCCTGCAGTGGCGCGCTGGCGAGTACTGCGTCGAGTTCCTGCCGAAGCTCAAGCTGGACATAATACTGGACGACGATAAAGTGGAGACGGCGATAGCTACGATAACCGAGGTTGCGAAGACAGGCAACCACGGTGACGGCAAGATTTTCATCTACCCTGTTGAGGAGGTCGTGCGCATAAGCACAGGGGAGAGAGGAGAGAATGCAGTATGAGTTTTTACGGTAAAAATCAGGAGAAAAATCGAATACGAAAACCAAAAGGAGAGTGAGTAAAAAAATGTTGTTGAAGACTAAAATGAAAGACAGAGAAAACAGTGAGAGCAAAATTAAAGAGGCGATGGAGCTCTGCGATAAAGACATAAAAATTGTCGACTTCAAGTTCACAGATCTACCGGGCACCCAGCAGCACATCTCGATTCCGTCAAAAAGATTCAGCGCAGAGATGTTTAAAAGCGGCATCGGCTTCGATGGATCCAGCATAAGAGGATTCGCAAAGATAGATGAGAGCGACATGCTGCTGTTGCCAGACGCTGAAACAATGTTCTTAGATCCCATCAGCAAAATCCCCACTTTATCGCTCACCTGCGACGTCTACGATCCGGTTACCAATGAGCGATACGAGCGTGATCCGAGATTTATTGCCCAGAAAGCCGAGGCATATCTTAAATCCACAGGCATTGCCGACGTATCATACTTCGGACCCGAGCTGGAGTTCTTCATCTTCGACTCCATAAGATTCGAGCAGAACCAGCACTGCGGCTACTACTTCATAGACTCAGAAGAGGGAATCTGGAACTCAGGCAAGGAAAAAAATCCCGTTCCCAATCTGGGCTACCGCCCCAGAAACAAAGAGGGCTACTTCCCTGTGCCACCAACTGACAGCCTGCAGGAGATCAGATCGGCAGCCGTATTGAAAATGATGGACGCAGGGATAGATATAGAGGTGCACCACCACGAAGTGGCAACCGCCGGTCAGGGCGAAATCGGAATGAAGTACAAGAGCCTCACAAAGATGGCAGATCAGGTAATGCTCTACAAGTACATTCTGAAGAACGTTGCCAGAGAGTACAACAAAACAGTCACCTTCATGCCCAAGCCACTCTTCCAGGACAACGGCTCGGGAATGCACGTGCACATCAGCCTGGCAAACAACGGCACCAACCTGTTCTTCGACTCAAATGGATACGCACTGCTCAGCCAGACCGCGATGCACTTCATAGGAGGACTCCTGAAGCACTCGCCCGCACTGCTCGCCTTAACCTCCCCAACCACAAACTCATATCGCAGACTGGTGCCAGGATACGAGGCACCAGTTAATCTCGTCTACTCCCAGCGCAACCGAAGCGCAGCCGTGAGAATACCGGTTTACTCTCGAAGCCCGAAGACAAAGCGAATCGAATACAGACCACCCGATTCAAGCTGCAATCCGTACCTCGCCTTTGCGGCAATGCTTATGGCAGGACTCGACGGAGTGCAGAACAAAATCGACCCCGGCGAACCCATGGACAGAGACGTATTCGAGCTACCGCCCGAGGAAGCAGCGAAGGTAAAAACAGTTCCAGGGAGCCTTGAAGAAGTGCTCAACCACCTCAAAGCAGACCACGACTTCCTGCTGAAAGGAGGAGTGTTCACAGAAGACCTGATCGAAGAGTGGATCGAGTACAAGCGGAAGCGAGAAAACGACGCTATCAGACTCAGACCACACCCGTATGAATTCTATTTGTACTTCGATGTGTAAGCACTTCTTTTTCTTGTTTTTTATTTTATAACTTTTAAAGAATCAATTAAGACTCTTTAAATAACAATCTATCATTAACATGATGTAGAGGTGAAAGAATGCCTGACAAAATCCCCAGGGCGAAGCTTTCCGGGCAAGCTTACAGGCTCAGCGATCTGGTTGATTATCAAGAAGGCTCTGTGGTTAGCAGGACGCTGATCAATAAAAAAACAGGGACGATAACTCTGTTCTCCTTCGACGAAGGGCAGGGACTGAGCGAGCATATCGCGCCGTTTGACGCACTCTTGCATATTTTAGACGGCGAGGCAGAGATCACTATCTCCGGCAAAGCCCTGCGATTGAAGGAAGGAGAAATGGTTATACTGCCAGCGGGTAAACCACACTCATTGAAAGCAATAAAGAAATTCAAGATGCTCTTGACGATGATACGAACCTGATTTCACACTTTTCCACGCAACCAGTTCACTATTTCCACGGCATCACCCGTTTCTCTGAACACCTTGTGCTTCCGCCACGCACCTCTTGTTTCTTTCATGATCTCTTCCCAGTTTTCATCGATATTTTTTACCATAATTCTTCCACGCTTA
>CAZVYP010000035.1:0-21741 GCA_964631075.1 uncultured Methanocellales archaeon | reverse complement strand
AATATCTCTCCAAATTCGGCTTCGAAACCGCCTATCTGCCAGTGGACAGATATGGTTTTCCCGACATTGAAGCTCTGAAAAACGCTATTACAGATAAAACAATTTTGATCTCGATCAGCTATGCAAATGACGAGATTGGCACGATAATGCCTGCAAAAGCAATAGGAGAGATTGCCAGGGATAAAAATATTCCACTTCACGTCGACGGAGTGGCAGCTCTTGGAAAGGTGCCGATAAACGCAATACAGGAAAATATAGATTTACTATCAATCTCCTCAAATGACATATATGGTCCGAAGGGAGCGGGAGCACTCTACATAAGGGATGGCACGAAGCTCGAGCCTATACAGCACGGCGGAGGACAGGAAAGAGGGCTGCGCTCGGGCTCGGAAAATGTCGCTGGAATTGTCGGTTTTGGCAGGGCAGCGGAGATCGCAAAAGCAGAAATGAAGCAGGAAAGCGAGCGAGAAGCGAAGCTCAGAGACAGACTGATAAAGGGAATCACGGGCAGCATTCCGGAGTCATATCTCAACGGTCACCCTGAAATGAGATTGCCAAATAATGCCCATCTGAGATTCAACTATATAGAGGGAGAAAGCATGATCCTGAGCTTGGATATGCAGGGCGTTGCAGCAGCCTCCGGATCTGCCTGTACCTCCATGACTCTTGAACCGTCGCACGTTTTGCTGGGTATAGGTCTGAAGCACGAAGAAGCACATGGCTCCCTTCTGTTTACCCTTGGAAAGCAAAATACTGAAGCAGAGGTCGATTATGTGATTTCCATACTACCTGATATAGTCAAAAGACTCAGAGCAACATCTCCACTTACTCCAAAAGAATTGAGGTGAAAAATTGTGTATAGCGAAAAAGTAATGGATCACTTTAAAAACCCTAGAAACGTCGGGGAGATAACAAACGCCGACGGAGTAGGAACCGTGGGCAATCCAGTTTGCGGCGATCTGATGAGCGTCTATATCAAGGTTAAAGACGACAAGCTTGAAGATGTGAAGTTCAAGACATTCGGCTGCGGCGCCGCGATAGCAACGAGCTCGATGATCACAGAGCTGGCGAAGGGCAAGACCATTGATGATGCCATGAAGATAACAAGAAAAGACGTAGCAGATGCACTCGGTGGCTTGCCGCCGGTAAAAATGCACTGCTCAAACCTTGCAGCGGATGCACTGCACGAAGCAATAAAGGACTACCAGAAGAAAAAGGAGGGAAAGCAATGAAGTGCGAGTTATGCCAATCAGAACTGCCAGCAGAAAAGTGCATTTTCGCACAGTACAGGCGAGTTATAAATGGAGAGGAACACGTATTTTGCTGCTCCGCCTGTGCGAATAATTTCGAAGAAAAAAAAGGAAAAGGCAAGGGTAAGGGCAAGGGCAAAAAGCGCAGCAAAAAGTGAGATGGACTTCGAATAATTCTGTCCGGAGAAAGCGGATCACACCCAGGGAAGAGTGCGAAAGGCGATGATGGAGCGAAGAGCGTGAGGGCGACAAAGTCAGAGGGAAAAGAAGCATACGATCTGATTATTATAGGCGGCGGACCAGCAGGTTTATCTGCAGGAGTATATGCAAAGAGAGCAGGGCTGAAGGCAGTTCTCCTAGAAAAGGGCGTTACTGGCGGGCAATTAGTATTTACCGATATTGTGGAAAACTACCCCGGGTTTGCGAGAATCAGCGGACCTGTGCTTGGGCGTAAATTAGAGGCACAGACAAGGAAAAGTGGCCTGGAGATCAAAAATCTTGAAGCAATAAAATTGGAGAGAGGGCGAAGCGAGATCAAAAGGGTAAGCACATTCAAGGGCGACTATGAGGCGAAGGCGGTGTTAATTGCCACGGGTTCCTCACCGGAAATGCTTGGAGTGAAGGGCGAGATGGAGTTCATCGGCAGAGGAGTGAGCTACTGCGCAACCTGCGACGGATTCTTCTGCCAGAGCAAAGAAGTCGCGGTAATAGGCGGCTGTAGCCGCGCATTATCCGAAGCCCTCTTTCTCTCAAAGCTCGCCAGCAGAGTGTATATTCTGCACAGGAGAAATACCCTGAGCGCTGAGAAGATCCTGCAGGAGTACGCAAAGGCAAATCGGAAAATTGAGTTCCTCTACAACACAACAATAGAGGAGGTCACCGGAAAATCAAAGGTTGAAAAGATACGGGTGAAAAATCTTAAAACTGGTGAGCAAAAAGAAATCCAGGTGGAAGGAGTTTTCATCTACGCAGGATTAAGACCAAACACAGATTTAGTTGACGTTCGTAAGGATTCAAAGGGATTCATAATTACCGACGAAAATATGGAGACTTCGATCAAAGGGGTTTACGCTGCTGGTGATTGCAGGGCGAAAAAGCTCAAGAATATTCTTTCAGCGGTGAGCGAAGGAGCTACGGCAGCTATGTCAGCCGGGAGATATATACTGGAGAGAGAAAATGACAAAGTCCAAAATAGTTCATGAAAGACCAAAATGCATTGGCTGCGGGAGCTGCGAGGCCACCTGCCCTGATTTCTGGGAGATGGCAAAAGATGGCTTTTCCACATTGAAGAAAGCGGAGAAAAACATGGAAGAAAATGAAAAACTCGAGCTGGAGGAGATCGCCTGCAATCAGGAGGCAGCGGATCTGTGCCCGGTAAATTGCATACATATATATAGAGATGGAAAAATGATCATTTAAGAGGGAGGCTGGAATATGGGGAGATATATGATAAGTTTTGATAGAGAGAACTGCATAGGCTGTGGAAACTGCACTATAGTTTGCCCGAAGTTCTATGAAGTGCTGACAGACGGTGCGTCGAGCATAAAAGGGGGAAAAACAGTCAGGAAAAACTGGCAGGTGCTGAAGGTAGAAAAAAAGGATTATCAGTGCAATGTCAAAGCTGCGAGAAGCTGCCCGGTAAATGTGATTCACTTGAATGATTTGAAGACTGGCAAAAAAATAATTTGAAAGGGGATTGAGCCATGTCAAAAATCTACATCGTTTACGATACAAGAACCGGCAAGACCGAGAAAATGGCTCAGGCTATTGCCGAGGGAGCGAGGTCTGTTGCAGGCGTAGAAGCTGTGGTTAAAAAAGTGGACGGCGCAGATCCGGGTGAGCTTTCAACGGCAAATGGAGTGATAATTGGATCGCCAACCCACAACACAAAGCCAAGCTACGGGATGAACAGCTTTATCGACAAAATGAAGCAAAAACCCCTGAAGGGAAAAATAGCAAGCGCCTTTGGCTCATACGGCTGGAGCGGCGAGGCAGTGCCAAAGATGATCGCTATCCTCAAAGAAATGGAGATGAATGTCGTTGAACCTGGGCTGCGCTTTACCGGAGCGATCGATGAAGCTAAGGAAGAGAAGTGCAGAGAGCTTGGAAGGAGCACGGCAGAGAAAATATAGAAATAACGAAAAAAATTATTGACAGGGAGGGGTGAGAATTTGAAGAGGGGGATATTGATTTACGCTCTAGCAACAGCGTTAGTGCTTTGCGATCGCAGGATTGCTGGTATTGATAGCAGTAAATAAGAGGAGGTGATTAGATGGCGAAGAAAAAGGTGGTAAAGAAGAAAGCAAGGAAAAAGAAGCAACCTGAGGAGATTGCAATTCAGGTCTGGCGGCCGATGGATCTGTGGGTTGACATGGACAGAAGCTTCAGGGAGTTTCGCAAAGAGCTGGAAGATCTTTTCTGGGCCTCCCCGGTTGTTCCATGGCACGAGCACGCCGGCGAGGTCAAAGTGCCGCACGTGGATCTCGTCGATGCGGGCAGCGAGTACAAGGTGGTGGCGGAGTTCCCTGGAATTAAGAAAGAAAACATAGAGATCAATACTTCTCCGACAGGCATAGAGATCTGCGGGAGAGCGGAAACGGAAGTTGAAGAAAAGGATAGACAATTTGTCAGAAAAGAGCGAAGCTATACCAATCTCTGCAGATACCTTGCGTTTCCGCAGGAAGTCGTTCCGGAGAGAGCCGAGGCGAATATCAGCAACGGAGTGCTTGAAGTCAAGATTCCTAAGAAGACGCCTCCGCCTGAAGCTAAGAAGCATAAAGTAGCTGTTAAGTGAATTATATTTTATTCTAAATTTTTATCTTACATTCAACCGGACTGCAAATACTTATATCGGTCGAGCTGAATTGAAAATTGAATGTCTCAAGATGAATACGATCTCATTATAATTGGCAGCGGACCGGCGGGTTTAAGCGCAGCTACAACCGCGGCTCAGCGCGGAATGCGGGTCATAGTATTCGAAGGCGGGAGCTTCGGTGGCCTGCTTTCATCGCTGTATCCGGGTAAAGTAATTCCCAACTACCCGGGTTTTACCGGCAAAGCGCAGGACCTCGCCAGTTTGTTTATCAAGGAAGCACAATCTCTTGGCGTTGAGCTGAAGAAAGAACGCGTGGTGGAAATAACTGCCGAGAAAGCTGTAAAAACTGCTGATGGGGAATACAACGGTAAGGCGATCTTAATTGCAACTGGAAATAGACCGCAAGAGCTGGGTGTTAGAGGAGAAGCAGAGTTCAACTACGGCAACCGCGGAGTTTATTACTACGTCTCAGATCCAAAGCCGTTTGAAGGCAAAAAAGTGCTCGTGGTTGGAGGGGGCAACAGCGCGGTCGATGCGTCGCTGGATCTGGCAGACATCGCACGGGAAGTTATCCTTGTTCACAGGCGGGATAAATTCAGAGCGCTTGAAAGCAGCCTGGAAAAGCTGAAGCAAAAGCCGAATGTGAAAGTCCTGCTCAGCACCGAGCTGGAGGAAATAAAGGGCGCTGAGCAGGTGGAAAAAGCAGTGCTGCATAACAGCGAGAAGCAGGAGGAAGCTGAGGTTGATGTTCAATGCGTGGTAATTGCAGCTGGATTGATTCCGAATAACGAGATCTTCCAGGAGCTCGGATTGAAGCTGGACGAAGAAGGCAGAATAATAACGGATGAAAAGCAGAGGACAAATATTAAAGGAATATATGCTGCTGGCGATATTACATCCGGCAGTGGCAAGTTGGAGCTGATCATCGTGGCAGTTGCACAGGGAATGATTGCAGCGCATTATGCATATCTCGAGATAATGCAGCCATACTGGCGATAGCGGAGCAAGGCAAATGGAACACAGAGACAAAGAAATTCTGATGTACTACGACAGCCTCGCACTGGAGTACGATCGAAGATACCGGAATCCAGAGCTAAATTATATGCACAGCGTTGAAGACGAATTTTTGCTGAAGGAATTGACATCCGGAGTTGTGCTCGATATCGGCTGCGGCACAGGCAGGCAGTCGATTTTGCTCGCGAAAAATGGCTTCAAAACTATCGGCATCGACATCTCAAAGGAGATGATCGAAATTGCCAGAGCAAAAGCCGCAGAAGAAAAAATTGCAAATGTTGATTTTGTCATTGCAACGACCGAGTCACTGCCTCTTAAAACCGGCTGCGCGGATTCAGCCATATCCATATTCGGAGCTTTGAACCACATACCAGGATACATGCGGGCCTTCGAGGAGATCGCCAGAACACTAAAACCAGGAGGTGCTTGCATATTCACAGTGGTAAACCGCTGGAACCTCAACTGGTGGGTGAAGTGCTTCTTCATGTTAAAGTGGAAGTGGCTGCTTACGGCGATTTGCACCAATGAGCATAGCGAGGGCATAGTCTGGACGCACTACTACTCAGCGGGAGAGCTCAAGCGATTGTTCCGCGAGCATAATTTCAACATTAGAACTGGAGCGCTGCTGCTCTTCTTTTTACCAAAGTTCGGGTATTCGGACAAACCGCTATCAGCGTGGAAAAAAGGCTTTGCTCGAATCGAAAATAAGCTGCGCTGGCGGTATCCGTTCAACCGCATGGGGTACTATATACTGGGAGCTGCACGAAAGCAGGAGTAAAGAACAGGCATAATTATAACGCGGTACCTAAACATCCATGCACGCGAGGAATACGCTCACAGGAAATGCCAGCGGCTCCTCACTGTATTCATGCTTTGTTAGAGTTATCACTTTTTTCATTTTCCCGATTTTCATCCTCACCAGATCTGCTTTTTCTTTATACTTGACTTCGATTCCGACAATACCAGCTATTTAAATACTTGTTGGTATTTATAATACCAAACTATTTTATCCCGAAGTATTCCTTGAAGTTTTTGACCATCACCGCATACTGCTCTGGATACCGTTTTTCAAAGCTAATCAGTATGCCCATTTTATCGTTTTTCGCCATCATTTCAAGCAGGAAAATGGCAAGATCTTCTGCACCTGTGGAGTTCGAACTGGGGATCTCAAGTGTCAGGCAGAGATCGTGTATTTTGAACTCGCTGGTTCGGATAAGTGGAGAGACCGAGCCTATCAGCAGTTTTTGCTCAAGCTCGATCAGGGGCGGTACACCTGCTTTTTGCTTTCTCTCAGGATCGGTAAGGCGCTCGTAGCTCTCAGGTGTGTAGGAGTGCAGCTCAACATAAACAGAGGGCTTAAATCTGCGAATTATTTCAAGCAGCTTCACACCTGTTTTTGAGCTGTAATAGGCTTTTTCTAAAGTGCTGATGTACTCCCCTTCAGTGGTTAAGCTGCAGAGAATCAGCCTGCCGTGCTCGACCGTTAATTCCGCATTTGAAAGTTGATGTAAAATCTTCCCTGTATGCAGCCCTTCTTGACCGTGTAACCCTCCGATGAACAGCCTAGTTGGCTCTCCATTTCCAATTATTTTGAGCAGCATGCTACCAAACTCATTGTTTGCCTTTCCTTTTATTTTATCTTCTCTGGCATCATCATATTTCTGATAACTGCAATTATGTCCTGAATAAAGACAACTTTTATTAGCCTTACAGAGGGAAATACAATTGGAGGGAGTGGCTTGAAGCCAGTAAAAATTAGTAGAGGAGTCTTCTGGGTAGGCGCGGTTGACTGGAACATCCGTGATTTCCACGGCTACAAAACGCCAAGGGGAACAACTTATAATGCCTACCTGATTATTGATGAAAAAACTACCCTGGTGGACACTGTTAAAAGGGAGTTTGCAGGGGATCTGATCACCAGAATTAAAGATATCATCGATCCGGCGAATATAGACTACGTGATTTCTAACCACGTTGAGATGGATCACTCCGGCGCCCTTCCCGAGATTTTGAAAATCGCTGAGAAAGCTAAAGTCGTTTGCACTGCCAAGGGGAAGGAAGGACTCAAAAAGCACTACAAGCAGGAGTGGAATTTCGAAACTGTCAAAACAGGTGATGAGCTGAAGTTCGGCGAAAAAACTCTGAAATTTGTAGAACTGCCAATGCTCCACTGGCCTGATAGCATGGCAACCTATCTCGTCGAAGATCAAATTCTCCTGTCAAATGATGCCTTCGGTCAGCATGTTGCAACATCTCAGAGATGCAATGACAAGGTTAAAGAAATCGATATAATGGATGAAGCGGCGAAGTACTACGCAAATATTCTCGAGCCATACTCAGGCTTGATCCCCAAAGCAGTTGAAAAAATAGTAGCCATGGGAATAGCTCCCAGGATAATTGCACCCAGCCATGGCGTTATCTGGCTCGAAAATCCAATGCAGATTGTGAATGCATATCTCGAGTGGAGCAAAGGAGTCCATAGAGATAAAGTAATAATAGCATACGATACTATGTGGCACAGCACCGAGAAAATGGCAGTCGCAATTTTAGAAGGAATTGCAAGCGAAGGTGTGACAGCACAGCTATTTCATTTAAGACAAAGCGACTGGAGCGAGATTATAAAAGAAATCAAGTTCAGCAAGATATTGCTGATAGGCACGCCTACAATAAACAACGCGATTTTCCCCAGCGTTTCCGGATTCCTGGAGCATATAAAGGGGCTAAGATTTAAGGGCAAAGCAGCAAGTGTCTTTGGCTCATACGGCTGGAGCGGGGAAGCACCCGGCGCCGTGGTTAAGCGCTTGGAAGAAGCAGGCTTTCAGATCATTGATCAAGGGCTTCGTATTCAATGGGTTCCAGGGGCTGCCGAGCTCGCGCAGTGCTTTGAATTCGGCAGAAAGATTGCTGGTCAAATTAAGGGCTCAATCTAAAGAGATAAATAGGATGGAAAAGCATTCTATTCTGGGGGTGCAAATTTGATAGAACCCGCAACTAAAGTTAGTGATAAGTTAAAGAAGATGTTGAATGACGCTATAGCAAGGGAGATCGCTGTCAGTATTCAGTATATGTGGCAGCACGTTCAGGTGGCAGGGGTCAAGGCAGTCGCGGTTGGAGATATTTTCAAGAAAACCGCGATTACAGAAATGGGGCATGCGGAGAAGATAGCTGAGAGGCTCTGGTATTTGACCGGGACTCCAACTACAAAGCCAACAGAGATCAAAGTGGGGAACAGCCTGAAGGAATTTCTGGAGCTTGACGTAAAGGCCGAGGAGGATGCCATAGCGCTGTACAAGAAGATAGTCAAGCAGGCAGACGGGGAGGGAGATGTAACAACCTCATTTATCTTTAAGGAAATCCTTGAGGATGAGGAAGAGCATCACGATACCTTCACCACAATGCTGGAAGAGGTCTGAAAAGTCTCTTTTTTTCTTTTTTTAATTTTGATAAAAAGCTACCAAGGTGGAAAAGATATGCGCTATATGACGGAAAAAAATCTAAAGGAAGCTTTCTCAGGCGAGAGCCAGGCACACGTTAGATACTCTTTTTTTGCTGATAAAGCGGAAAAAGAGGGAGAGCCCAATTTAGCAAAGCTGTTCAGGGCAGTTGCATACGCAGAATTTGTGCATGCAGTGAATCACCTCAGAGCCCTTTCACAAGGTGCATCGACGACTGAAAATCTTGAGAGCGCAGTATCCGGAGAAATCTTTGAAATCACCGAAATGTATCCCCTCTTCATAGAAGTCGCCAGAATGCAGGGTGAATCTGCTGCTGAGCGCACAATGCAGCTTGCAAATGAGGTAGAGCAAATACACAGGCAGTTATTTTCCCGCGCTCAGCAAATGGTAAAAAAGGAAAGGACATAGATGCTGCAGTTGCATACGCATGCGGAGCCTGCGGCTACACCATTGAAAAAAGCGCGCCTGAAAACTGTCCGGTTTGCGGTGCGCCGAAGTCAAGATTTAAAAAGTTTTGATGTGAAAAGATGCCGATGTTCAAATGCACTATCTGCGGTAACATAGTGCAAATTGAGTGTAAACCAGGTAATTGTCCGTTCAAAACCCGAGGCACCTGCAAGCCTGAGAAGTGTAGCAGGTGCGGAGCAGGAGGGGAAAAGATAATTGACTGGTGATAGCTTGCCCTCTACATCCTGCCTAAAAAGTTATAAATCCTCTGGAACAATGTAAATTCGGTGAATCAAAATGCCGTTAGTAGCAGGATTAACATATGAAAAGAGCTATACTGTTACCCAGGAGATGCTAGCATCGAGGCTCGTGCCGGGTACTCCTGATGCCTTCGCAACTGCCTTTATGGCTGCGCTTATCGAGCACACATGCAACGACGCGGTTCAGCCCCATCTTCAGCATGGACAGGGCACAGTTGGTACCATGATGAACGCAAAGCACCTTGCTCCCACTCCACCCGGGATGAAGGTTACTGCAAGGGCACAGCTTGAGGGTGTTGACGGCAGGAAGCTTACCTTCAGTGTCGAAGTTTTTGATGCGGTTGAGAAGATCGGTGAAGCACTGCATGAGCGATTCATAATTGATAAGGCAAAGTTCGCTGCAAGGGTTAAGTCCAAGGCAGATAAGATTTAAGCGTACGAAGTACGAAGTATTCAGAAGTATAATATACAGTATACATATTAATCAACATATCAAGCATTATACGTACTTACCTATACGTTATTTTTTTATACTAGCTGATCAATAAAGATGTTGGGTCTCCCCCCTATCATTCACTTGGAGATTGGAACAAACGTTTTTTTCCAATCTCTAAGTTTTAGCTCCGGGATAAGCCATCTCTTTTTTCTGGAGAAACCTCAGATAAACTATTCAGCTACCTAAAAAGTTATTCAAAAAGATAGATTTATTTCTATTTCAACAACATTTATCTATCTCTGCTCTCAATAAGTTTTACTTCATATGCAGGCACAAACACTTTCAGAGAAGATTTTTTCAAGAGCAGCTGGGAAGCTTGTAAGCGCCAGCGAATTCGTGCTGGCAAACATAGACCGCGCAATGATCCACGACATAACAGGACCGCTTGCGGTGAAGGGCTTTTACGAAATCGCCGGAAAAGCTGGAAGGGTCTTTGACGCAGGCAAAATAATTATTTTATTCGATCACCAGGTTCCAGCTGATTCACTTGCGGCAGCGAGCAATCACATCCTGCTCAGGAAATTTGCTCTGGAGCAGGGCATCCTAAACTATGATGTATTTGAGGGTATATGCCACCAGGTGATGCCTGAGAAGGGACACGTTAGACCGGGTGAGCTAATTGTTGGCGCAGATTCTCACACTTGCGCTTACGGTGCTCTGGGAGCATTTTCCACAGGCGTCGGGTCAACGGATATGGCCGCGGTGCTTGCCAGTGGCAAGCTCTGGTTCAAAGTACCTCAGACCATTAAATTTGTTATAAGGGGCAAACTGCCAAGGCATGTCTACTCCAAGGATATTGTACTGCATCTGATAGGCGACATCGGCGCGGATGGTGCCAACTATAAAGCATGCGAGTTCACAGGTGCTACCATAAAAAATCTCTCAATAGCGGCAAGAATGACCATCTCAAATATGGCAATTGAAATGGGCGGAAAGGCAGGGATAATCGAAGCGGATCGAAAGACAGAGGAGTATCTTAAAAAAAGAGTTCCGGACTTCAAGCTGGATAAGACCTGGAGCAGCGATAGAGACGCCGTTTACGAAGAGGTGCGCAGGTACGACGTATCAAAACTTGAGCCCCAGGTTGCTATTCCCCACAGCGTGGACAGCGTCAGGCCAGTAGGCGAGGTAGAGGGAGTTAAAGTTGACCAGGTCTTCATTGGCTCCTGCACCAATGGTAGATTTGAGGACCTCAAAATAGCTGCAAGTATAATGAAAGGCGAGAAAGTGGCGAAAGGGGTCAGAATGATTGTAATCCCTGCGTCAAGAGAGGAATATATGAGAGCGACAAAGGCAGGGATTTTGAGGCAATTTTTCGATGCAGGAGCGATAGTCGAATCCCCTTGCTGCGGGCCATGCATGGGAGGCTCGTTCGGACTTCTCGGTGATGGAGAAGTCTGCCTTTCAACTTCAAATCGAAACTTCCGTGGAAGACAGGGGAGCCCTGAAGCGCAGATATTCCTCTGCTCCCCGGCAACAGCCGCAGCCTCTGCGATAACCGGAGTAATAACTGACCCCAGGAGGAATTGAGATGCAGCAGCAAGTTTTGGATCTGAGCAAAACTGGAAGAGCCTGGAAGTTCGGCGATGACATTGACACAGATGCGATAATCCCCGGGAGGTACCTTGTTCTTAATGAAGCCGAAAAACTTGCAAAGCACGCATTCGAGGGAGTGCGAAAGGAATTCGCGACCACTGTTAGAAAAGGCGATATCATCGTTGCAGGAGATAATTTTGGATGCGGGTCTTCGAGGGAGCATGCCCCTCTCGCGCTCAAAGGCGCAGGGGTAAAGTGTGTGATAGCGAAGTCCTTCGCACGAATTTTCTTCAGGAACTCGGTTAACATAGGTCTGCCCATGCTTGAGTGTAAAGAAGTGGATAAAATAAACGATGGCGATCTGCTCGAGGTAGATTTCACCTCAGGCACGATATTGAATTTAACCAGAAACGAGACTTACAGCACAGCCCCGCTGCCCGAATTTCTGCAGGAAATAGTGAGAAAAGGCGGCTTGATAGAGTTCACCAGAGCGCTGATCAGCGATGAAAAGCGCAGATAGCAAAAAGAAGATAGCCGTTCTAGCCCTTTTCTTATTTTTATTTCTTCAATGCACCACTGCAATAGCAAGCAACAACAAAAATGCAATAAGCCGGGGAACAATTGCGGAGCAGAGCTCCATTACTCCGACAATCCTGGAGATATTCGGGATTGAAGTAAAGCCCTTCAGCTTCGATGGAGAATCGCTGGCTTCAAGAGATGCACTTCAGGCAAAGCCCGCGCCTGGATTTGATTTTATTTCCGCTTTAGCTGGAGCGGCGATCTTGATATTCCTCCTGAGATCATAGCAAAAATTCATCGATACTCAGGTCTCCCATGGCCCTTATATACCACCTCTATATCCAGCTTTGACAGCTTACCCACCGATTGCCTTAATTGATCTTCGGCGAGCTGTCTCTCCATGCGTCTATCCACAACCCAGGGCATGAACTCCATTGGGGTATCGCCCGAGAACAGCCATCTGTGCTCTTTTTCATAAATGGAGATGCTACCCGGGCTGTGACCCGGCGTATGTATTATTTTTAAAATATACTCTCCAAACTTTATTTCATCTCCCTCCTCAACGTTCTCGGTTCTTGAAAGCCTGCTGTCCCTATCCAGCGGATGAACTTTGACGATCGTTTCCGGAAAGAATTCCACGCCGCCGGAGTGGTCGTGGTCGTTGTGGGTAAGCAGGATCTGGTCCACCCTCGAGATGCCAAGTTCTTCGAGAGCCTTTTTAAGTCTATCAATTCTTCTACCGCTGCCGGCATCTATCAGGAGGGCCTCGTGACCGTTTTTGAGGATGTATATATTCGAGTCGTAGTCATACACCTCGCTGAAGAGTGCATATAGCGACATAAGTTTTGCTCCTATATATATCTCGATATTCTGGGCATTTCCGGATCGAGTTTCTGAGCTGCCCTTATGAATTCATTTGCGTAGAGCCAGGCAAATCCCATGAAAATCCCTGCCAGATATTTGCTCGCAGCTGCTTCGCTTACGAGCACATCCAGTGCCTCATTATTCCCAAGCTCGTAGACGATATCCAGATCATAGAGGGGCGTGACTTTTATCCGCCAGAGATCGTCTTCTTTTTCCAAAAACTCTGCTTTTACCTCCGGCGCTGCCTTTATTGCAATATCTCTTTTGATGTGCTTCATAAGGAACTCCCGCTCTCCAAGGAAGTACTCCGCAAACTCTTCACCTTTTTGCTTTTCAAGCACATAAATTGAAACCAGTTTCCCCGTGTTCCGGGCTTCCGGGAGCAAATATTCTCTGTATCGAGATATAACGGATAGATAGCACTGGGTAAAAACAGCTACATCCTCGGTAGGGATCTCATTGAGCGCCTCTCTCCCGAGGAAAAAATAGAGATTTTTTCCAAACTCCTCGTTTTCGTCGAAAACAAATGCTATTCGAAGCTTTCTGATAGGATTAAAAACTATGGCCCACTTTACAGTCGGGTAGAGTTTTTGCTCAACAAACCTACCGTTCATTCTCCTTGCTATCTCCTTTGCTTCAGCTTCATCGATATCCGCAACCTTTGCCCTGTACTTCCGCTTGATGTCATATGTTAACCTGCCGTGCCAGCCAAAACCGCCCTGAAACTGCTTGAGCGTAATAAACTCAGCGGGATCCATAGATCAGATTCTCTTAGGGCATTTTACGATAAAGGTTTATCTGTCCACTGACAACTTCATTCATAGAAAAGGTATGGACCATGAAATCAGTTAAGCCTCACTTCTTACCTGTATCTCTTGAAGAAGTAAGGAAGCTCGGCTGGGAAGCTCTGGACGTGATAATCGTAACGGGCGATGCGTATGTCGACCACCCGGGATTCGGGGCAGCTGTAATCGGAAGGGTGCTTGAGGCAGAGGGCTTTAGAGCCGGTATAATTGCCCAGCCGAACTGGCGCACTCTCGATGATTTTAAAAAACTGGGTAAACCAGAGCTGTTCTTCGGGGTAACTGCTGGCAACATGGATTCGATGGTGAGCAACTACACCGCAGGTAAGAAAATTCGAAGTGATGATGCGTACTCACCCGGGGATAAAGCGGGAAGGCGTCCGGATCTGGCGACGATTGTGTATTCAAATAAAATCCGCGAGGCGTATAGAGATGTACCTATTGTACTGGGAGGCATAGAAGCAAGTCTGCGAAGATTTGCCCACTACGACTACTGGAGTGATAAAGTGAGGCAGTCGATTCTCGCAGACTCCCCTGCGAATCTGCTGGTCTACGGGATGGGTGAGAAGCAGGCAGTTGCAATAGCAAAAGACCTTGCAAAAGGAGGCAGAGTTGAAGATATCAGAAATATTCCCGGTACGGTGTACAGATCTGTGGAGACAAATGACGGAGATTTTATCGATATTCCGGGCTTTGAAGAAGTATCAACCTCGAGGGCAAAGTACGTTGAGGCTTTTAACATCATATGCAGAGAGCAGGATCCCTTCAGCAGTAAGACACTGGTGCAGCGCCATCCGAAGTGCTCTATTATATCGAATAAGCCAGCTCTTCCACTCACAACCGAAGAAATTGATGAGATTTACGAGCTGCCATATCAGCGCGAGGCACATCCTGCTTATAAGCTCAGGATTAAAGCGCTTGAGAGCGTGCAGTTCTCCATCGTGTCCCACAGAGGCTGCTTTGGCGACTGTTCCTTCTGTGCGCTTGCTCTGCATCAGGGCAGGATTATTCAAAATCGCAGCATTGAGTCGATTGTGAGGGAAGCAAAGCAGCTTACCAGGCATAAGGATTTCAAGGGGATAATTCAGGATGTAGGCGGTCCAACTGCAAATATGTACGGCATGGGATGCAAAGGAGAAAGCTACTGCAGTAAAAAGGGCTGCCTCTATCCGGAGCTCTGCAAAAATCTGGATACAAGTCACAAAAGGCTGATAAAGCTGCTTCGCGCCCTGCGAGGAGTCAGGGGAGTTAAAAAGGTATTAATAGGCTCCGGAGTTAGATACGATCTGGCTGTGCTCGACCCTGAATATCTGAAGGAGATCTGCGAGCACCATGTAAGCGGGCAGCTCAGAGTCGCACCTGAGCACTGCTCAAAGAAAGTCCTGGATTTAATGCGCAAGCCGGGTCTGGACGTATACGATCAATTTACAGAGAAGTTCGAGGCCATAAACAGGCAGATCGGCAGGGAGCAGTACCTCGCCCCTTATTTCATGTCCTCGCATCCAGGCTGCACACTCAGGGATATGGTTGAACTCGCAGAGTATATCCGTGACATAGGTTTTTTTGTTGAACAAGTTCAAGACTTTACCCCTACGCCCATGACAGCCTCAACCACAATGTACTATACCGGGGTGAATCCCTTTACAGGCGAAAAGCTACATGTGCCAAAATCGGAGAGGGAGCGCAGATTGCAGCGAGCGCTGCTGCAGTTCAGATCTCCCGTGAATCATTCTTATGTCAGAGCTGCATTGCAGGCGGCTGGGCGCACTGACCTGATCGGTGAAAACGCGAAGTGCTTGATTACCGGGCATTCGAAGCCGGAGAGTAGAGGCGTCTTCAAGCGTTGATTTCCAGGAGTTGAGTGCTAACAAGCGTGTAATGCTTATTTGGCTTTACACTCTTCAAGCGGTGGCTTTGATATGAATGCTCGTCAAACTTCTCATATGAAGCAAAGACTCTGCCGCAAATTATACACTTGATTCTTTTTCTCATTTCGCACCTCTTCCCCGCGCTTGCGGCTCGACTTTATACTTTAAGGAGATAGGGGGGCCGAAAAACTTCGAGAAAATTTTTCGATAGGGAGGAACTTCCCTTAAAATTGTATGCCGGGCCGCATTTTTATGAAACTGCACAATCTATCTCCTCCTACACCCACCCCTTCACTTCAACTGGAAAGTTTCATGGGACTGTTCTGCCGGGATATCTGAGTTTTCTGTACTATACTAGCGTTTAAAATATTTAAAACTTTCTATTTAAAAATTAGAATTTTATTATAAAAATAAAAAATAAAATATATTTTGTAACTATTAACAGAAAATACTGAATAAAATTTGATACAAACCTGAGCATAAAACAAGCGGGCCGGAAGGGATTTGAACCCTTGACCAATGGGTATCTCCCGCAGCTTTCTATATCAAAAGCAGCTAAGAGCCCACCGCTCTGCCGGACTGAGCCACCGGCCCATATTTGAGGTAGGCATATATATCTCAACACTGGTATATATGTTGCGGATACGCTGAAAGGAGGGCATTTATCGCACGAAAAGAGCTGCTTAAAAACAGGGCAAAGATATACTATGCTCTGTTTAGTGGGGGGGACATTGTCTACACAATTGCAAGGGAGCTAAAAGCCCGGGGCACATATGTTGTGGTTGCCGAAGAAGATGAGAAGCGTATAAAAACTCTAAAAGAAAGCCAGCTAGAGGTAATCGCAGGCAGTATTGCTGATCCCTCTGTGCTTAATGCTGCAGGCAGGAAAGGTATTGACTGTGCACTTATTTTTGGCAGGGACTTTGAAGCCAACAAAAAAGCTGTGAGATGTATTAAGGAGCAATATCCGCTGGTTCACGTAGTTGCCAGAGCTGGAACGCTTGAGCAAAAAGAGGTGCTTGAGAGACTCGGCGCGGATATGGTAATACACGTTCCATCGGTAATCGAAAATATAATTTTATGGCATCTGGAAAAAATCGATTCGATGAAGCGAGTAAAGGAGCTGCTGCACATTATCGCGATGGTTAAAAAAGGCAGCAAGCTTGCAATAGTTGTTCACGACAATCCGGATCCCGACGCTCTCGCCAGCGCGATGGCATTAAGCGAGATCGCTTCGAGCATAGGCGTGGCTTCTGAAGTGCTGTATAACGGCGAGATCAATCACAGGGAAAACAGAGCTTTCGTGGAGCTGCTGAAAATAAAGCTGAGCAGACTGGAAAAAGCAAAGCTGAAGAACTACGGTAAAATTGCACTTGTGGATAACTCGATACCATCCATATACAACGCCCTGCCGGAGGGATATAAAGTTGATATCGTAATTGACCATCATCCTGTTGAAGTTGAGGATTTAAGCGCCAGCTTCATAGATATAAGGTCCAACATCGGCTCGACTTCGACGATAATGACAAAATATCTGCAGGAGCTTGATGTCCAAATCAGCAGGGAAGTTGCAGCAGCGCTGCTCCATGGCATTAGAATCGATACGATGGACTTCAGAAGAGACACTCACCCAGCGGATCTCGCAGCTGCCGGTTTCTTGTACCCAATAGCGGATCATGATCTGCTTGAGAAAATCGAGTCAACTTCGATTTCACAGGAATTTATCGACAACCTTGGCAATGCGATTCGCAACAAGCAGATAGTGAACTCCTGCCTGTTTTCAAACGTCGGCTTTCTCGATGAGAGAGACGTGCTTCCGCAGGCAGCGGACTATCTCCTCTATCTGGAGGGAATAAACATCACTGCAATATACGGCATTATTGAAAACAATCTTCACATCTGCGCAAGATCAAGGAACCGCAAGATATACCTTGGCAAGATGATGAAGGCAGCCTTTGCGGAAATAGGTTCTGCCGGCGGACATCACAACGTAGCAGCCGCTTTAATACCGCTAAATATTTTCTCAAAAGAGAGAGACGATAAAAAGCTGCTCAAGCTTGCGGACCAGTTAGTCGTGAAGAGATTTCTGGCTGCACTCCAAAACTATGCTGAGCCAGTAGAAAGCACAGATCAAAATACCAACAAGTAAAGGCAAACGAAACAAATAATTATCCAGGATCAAAATGCTGCCAAGCATAATTCAGCTTCTGATTAATGCGGCTATTTCCTCCTCAATGCTTTTCATACCGAATCTTGCCACTTCACTGGGTGCCTCAAAAACCGAAGTCGGAATTATCGGCGCGGTTTACGGATTCGCACTTTTCATCTCTGCGTACATCTTTGGCCAGATCGCAGATGTGTATAATCGCAGGACACTGCTTAAAGCAGGTTTCTTCGCTGCGGCGATCAGCTTCTTCCTTCAAATTTTCGCAGGCGATGTTTACACTCTTTCTCTTGCGAGAGGTATAGCCGGGCTGAGCGCAGGTATCTTTCCCGCGGCTTTTATCACATACGTCTATTCGATGAAAAAGAAAGTAGGTGGGTTCATCTCACTGGGCTCGCTCGGCTGGGCAGCCGGTAATTTTCTGGCAGGGATTCTGGCGGTTTACCGTGAAATATTTGCGCTCTCTTCACTGTTGTTCGCGATTGCCTTTTTCCTATCCACACGTTTACCTGAGGTGGGGAATGAGGGCATAAAAATACACTTCTTCTCATCTAAACCAATAAAGCAGAACCTGCATGTTTACCTCTCATTTTTATCAAGGCACACGGGTGCTTGGGCGGTGTGGATCGTGTTTCCGCTTTACCTCGTAGATCTGGGGGCAAGCCTTTTCTGGATAGGCATAATTTATGCACTTAACCCGCTCATCCAGTTTTTGATAATGCGAAAGCTTGATAGATTCAGAAGCACCACGCTGATAAAAGCAGGCTTTATTCTTTCGATTCTGACTTTCATCTCATTCACCCTTGCGCGGGATTTCTATCAAATTATCCCAGCTCAATTTTTGCTCGCGAGTTCATGGTCCTGCATCTACGTTGGCTCAGCATCATATTTGCTGGACAGAAGCGCGGAGAAGGCGACTTCCATTGGTATCCTTGAGTCAACCATAAACCTATCGAGCATAATCGGTCCATTGCTGGGAGGAATAATCTGGGAGCTGTATGGATATGCTGCAGTTATGTATTTCGCCGCTATTCTTTCTTTAATCGGCCTATCGATATTCATGGCCAGCCGGGTTAAATTTAAATAGACCATATATTTATAATTAAAAATAATCGGGGATGGATGATTTGGAAGAGCTCTGGGCTACGATCTTAGGAGCCGTCTTGATCATATCGGCTGGCATCCTGCTGCTCATCAAGATCAGAAGGTGGAGTTTTCCAGTAAAAATGCCGAGGTTCAAAATCCTGACCATCTCACAGCATCTCAGCTTTAGCAGGAAGAGCATATTTTTCGGTGCAATTATTCTTTTCACTGCCTCTGCAATAATTTTTACAGGCAATCAAATGATTGGCTCCAAACCTGCATCTGAGGACACTTCTCAGAGCAGCACAACTGTGGCAACACCTCCGGAGCAGGTCTCAGTGGAGTTCAGATCTTCATCGGTCTTCGGTAAGGAAAACTCAACGGTGCCGTTAAAAGTAAAAATATCGAATAACGGAGATTCAGCGATTCAGAATGTACGTTTTGAGGGACAGACCGAGGGCATTGCAATCTCTCCAAAGAACTCCACTCTGCTGACAGTTAACTTTGAGGTAAAAAGTTTTGCTTCTCACAGAAATATGAATGCAACTCTATTTTACAACTCAAATGGCAATAGCGTTTCAAAGCAGGTTGAAACCCCGATCTACCCAGTGCCGAATGCTGCGATTAATGGGCTGGAATACAAGCGCGAGGCTCATAATTTCATCTTCTCGGATCAGATGGAGCCCGGGAAAAATGCAACGTTGAAGGTTACAGTAATAAACAGGGGAGCCACAAAGCTAACAGCCGGCTCTATTCAAATCACTGGCTTCACCGAGGATCTGGAGGCTGCTGCAAACGTATCAAAAGAGGTGGATGTCGGTCTGAATAAAAACGGTGAATATTCGTATGAAATTATCCTCAGAATTTCTGAGAACCCGCCATATGGCGATACGCAGGTCAATGTTGCACTGCTTTATAATGACACCGTGAAAGGCAATATGATACTTGACCAGCGATCCATTCCGGTTAAGATAGTTGCGGGCGATACATTACGTTTCAATCGATTATTTTAAGCCGTAAAACTCTAAATTTTAAAAACATGCCATTCAAGCGGAGCGCCAGAAAAGCGCTGATAAACTGCCTGCGTGTCAGGCAGGGGGAAAGTGTTTTAGTTGTCACCGATACCGCAAAGCTCTTCCTTGGCAAAGCCTTTTTTGAAGCAGCCATTGAGATGAACTGCGAAGCAATGCTGATGACGATGAAGCCGAGAAGCAGAAGTGGGGAAGAGCCACCCGTAGCAGTTGCAGAGGCTATGAAAAATGCTGACGTGGTCGTAGCCCCAACAACCTTCTCCCTCACCCATACTCAGGCGAGGAAGAATGCCTGTAACGCGGGAGCAAGAATCGCAACAATACCTCTACAAACAGGCAATATGAAGCTGCTGAGAAAGATGTTCACGACCGGCGGAATGACCGCTGATTACCGCGCGATTGAAGCGGGCATTAAAAAGCTGGTTAAAAGACTGAAGCATAAAAGGGAGGTCAGACTGATTTCGGATCTCGGCACCGATATAACCTTTGACCTCAGCGGAATGGAGTGGAAGCTGGATACCGGTATTTGCTCCATGCCGGGAGATTTCACAAACCTGCCAGGCGGCGAGGCATTTATTCCGCCATTTAATTCTAACGGTGTATTTGTGGTCGACGGCTCATTTGGAGATATGGGTATTTTAAAATCCCCTCTTGAATTTCAAGTGCGAAATAATCGGGTGGTCGAGGTCAGAGGTAAAAATTCGAGGCAGCTGATAAAGAAACTTGATGCCGCTGGAGCAGCAGCAAGAAATGTGGCAGAGCTTGGTATAGGTATGAATCCTGAGGCAAAGTTGATTGGAATAGTGCTTGAAGACGAAAAAGTCTATGGAACCGCACACATCGCTCTCGGGGATAACTCCACCTTCGGCGGCACTGTTAGAGCCGGAATCCACTGGGATGGGATAATCAGGTCGCCCAGAATTTTCATCGATGGGAGAGAGCTGAAGTTGAAGTGATGGAGACAGTATGATTGGACAGTATCTTATTACCTTCAGAGAAGGCTTCGAAGCCGCGCTGATATGCGGCATATTACTTGCCTATCTGCTCAGAACCAACCGCGTCGATATTGCGAAATACGTATACTACGGAATAGCGATATCTCTGGTGGCAAGCGTTCTACTGGGGGTGGCAATCCTTGCATTATTCGGGTCGATATCGGAAACTTCAGAGGTGCTGTTTGAAGGTATAGCCGCGCTGATCGCAGTTATAGTACTCACATGGATGATATTCTGGATGGCTTCAAAGGGAAGAACGATCAGGCAGGATATCGAAAAGGAGGTCGAGAAGATCGCCATCGCAAAGGTGACTTATGGATTGACAGCATTTACAGCAATAGCAGTATTTCGTGAAGCCCTTGAAACCGTATTATTCCTCACACCGTTTATCGTCAGCGATCTCTGGGGAACGCTGACAGGCATGCTCTTAGGATTGCTCTCTGCAGTTGCACTCAGCTATGCGATTTTTATCTCAGGGATGAAAATCAATTTGAAGACCTTCTTCTATTATACCAGCGTCCTCCTCATCCTTCTCGCAGCCGGGCTTCTTGGATATGGAGCCCACGAGCTGCTGGAGTACAGCGAGCTGAAAGGTATAGAGACAGGCTGGATCGGTGGGACAGCCTATGACCTTAAAATTCCTGCAGACAGTGTGTGGCACCATAAAGGAATCATCGGCTCAATCTTCGCTGTGATGTTCGGATACACGGTGAAAGCCGAGTGGCTCAGGGTCATCCTGCATCTGGGATACCTGCTGGTAGTGCTGCCGATGATCATAAGGGAATATAGAAAGATGTGACTGCACTAAGCATGCGAACTGTAAGAATTTATCTCGCACAAGAAAAGTCTATGAAACCCATCTCATCAAATACAGAACAAATTTTTTTGATAGTTCTTTTAAATGTTCAAGATCCTCAAATTGCTTTATCGCAACTTCATATTCTGCTGGAATTGCCTCCAGCATCGCTGACCCGATACCCCTCTCAACAAAAACCATTCCTTTTTTGTCAATATCTATCCCACTCTTTACACAATGATAAATCACATTCCCCAGCTCTATTCCAACACCCAGCTTGTCACCTTCTTTTGTCAGAATAAATAAACAGGCATTAGAAACTTCAGCATACTGCTGAGATTGCCT
>CAZVYP010000034.1:0-21795 GCA_964631075.1 uncultured Methanocellales archaeon | reverse complement strand
TTTTTCATAAATCATATATTTTAATTCAAACATTATTATAAAAAATAGTGCGGTGATTAGATGCTAGGGGTGTAAAGCAAGAAAATGTATTATTCTAACGATCTGCCCTATTTCATTCCATTGCTTAACTTAAGAGGATGTACGCGATTGTAAATCTCTTTTAAATCATCAACGCTATAATCAGCATAAATCTGGGTTGTTTTAAGGGATGAATGACCCAGAAGTTTTTGGATAGCTCTTATATCAGCTCCCCTCTGCAGCATATGGGTAGCAAAGCTATGTCTCAATTTATGTGGTGTGACCTCTTTATCAACTCCTGCCAGAATGGCTGCTCTTTTTATATTCAGCTCAACTGCTCTGGGAGTGATGTCGAATAATTTATCTTTCTCCCTCAGTTTGTTCTGTTCACAGAATCTCCTGATCTCAGCCATCAGCTCTTCTCTTACCAGAACATAGCGCTCTCGAGACCCCTTGCCGAAAACCTTAAAAGTGCAATTCTTGAAATCGATATCATTGTAGCATAGATTGGTTAGTTCACCTATCCGCAGACCTGCAGCGTATAAAATTTGAAAAATAAGTTTATCTCTGGAATTTTTTGCACCACCCAGAATTCTCTCTATTTCCTCTATCGTCAAGTATACAGGCGCTTTTTCCTCAGGCTTTATATTATAAAGGTTTCTGCAAGGATTTTCAGAAATTAGTTTGTTATTATAAAGATAATTATAGAAAGATTTTATTATTCTCTGGTACGTTGAAATGCTGCTTTTTTTTAGATTTTTATCATACAAATGGCTTAAATAATTTATTATATCCAATTTTGTAGCCATTAAGAGCTCCTTTCTGATGAACTTTTTGAGGTCTAGTAGAATCTGTTTATACTGCTTTATCGCAACTGGCGATAGTGCGAGCCTCTTTTCATTCAAAAAAGCTTCCAGTGAGCTATCCTTAAACTCCTGTGCTTGCACGTTCATTTATCCATCCCCTGCTGCAACGTGTTATTAACAATTCGCATTATCACTGTAATACGAAGTTTTTATTTTAGCTGTAATTTATTTCGCATTATTTCTATAATCTCGAATATAATATAAAGCTTATGGTTTTTACGATAATTTTAATAACTATAATCAAAGATGAATAAGTGGGGCTCGTGGTCTAGTCGGTTATGACGTCGCCTTCACACGGCGAAGTTCACCGGTTCGAATCCGGTCGAGCCCATTGCCGCGCTGTCTTCTATATTTTCTCGCCGCATTTAGAGCAGAATCGCTGTTCTTCCTCTATTTTTGTTCCACATTTGGTACAAAAAGCATGTTTCTTTGCTTGCTTCTCTGAAATCGGTGAGATCTCGATTTGCTCACCTTTTTTTTGTCTGGCTGGAACTGAATGCATCAGATAAGATCTTTATGGGACCAGGTACCAGCATATTATTTAAGTCGATGGGGAGGTAATGGTAAAGTTTGTAGGAAACAAAAAGCACTGCCGCAAGTCCGATTAATACTCCTACTTCTTTAAGCGAGAATGCCAGCAAGTTGTAGATAAAATGCAGGGCAATAGCGATAAGCCAGAACGTCAGTGTCTCATTACCAAATAAAACGGAATAATCTGACTTGCTTCGCTCCTGCGTCTTACTAGCGGAAAAAACTAGTCCAATGCTTGCCAGTCCTGAGCACATTACATGTAATGGGGTGGAAAAGATTAATCCAAGCAACCCGCTGCCACTAATGACCATCTCTATTATGCCAAAGGTGAGCCCTGCAATCCCGCCGAGGATAGCTCCACTGTTTTTATCCTGCAGCCTTTCAGGATACTTGATCACCAGGTAAATTACGCCCAGTAATTTAGAAATCTCTTCAACAGGCACTGTTACTATTAGTGCTGCCGGGTTTTTCATTATGGAAGTAGCAATGAAGTTAGTAGGATATACGATAAAAACAGAAGCTATTGCGCCAATGATTACAATTGTCCATGACGGAATTGACTGCACGCTATTTTTATTCGGCAGCCCTATAGGCTTTGATATTTCAGTCATAATGTTAAAACGCAGCTTTATTGTATTTAAATCAATATTATACTTTCTCTTCAGGAGGAGCTGCTTAATACTATATTGCTTAACTTGAAAAAGTGATCTGGAGCTTATTGCTATTTTATTTTCTCAATGACCAGTCGTTTTCCCTCAATTCTTATTCTAACGTATTCGTTTTGATTAAAAGGAAAATTTGAATCGAGTGAGAGTTTTGACGGTAATGATAGGAATAGTGTTTTTGCACTGCCCTGTCTAAATAACCTGCCTGTGTCTTCTCTGACCATTAATTAGTATTATACTCGATAAATTTATATACTTTGTTATACTAATTATATTACAAAGTATAATAACAAGTAAAATTATTAATTACACCTGCTCGGATGTGGGATGGACTGAGGTGGACATGCCTCAACCGCATGTTCACCATTTCTTTTGTAAACGCAGTCGTAAGGGAGACCGTTTCAAAAAGGAATAACTGCAATTCGCGCTTGTTGCTATTGCGCAAAAGATAAGTACAAATATAAATGTTTAGATATAGTATTTCAAAGTCCCGTGGGGTAGCGGTCAATCCTGCTGGCCTTTGGAGCCGGCGACGGCGGTTCGAATCCGCCCGGGACTATTTTTGAGGGTAAAACGTGATTAAGTTCGGCACGGATGGTTGGCGTGCGATAATGGATTGTGAGTTTACAGTAGAACGTGTCGCTCTTGTGGCTCAGGCAATTGCAGATTATTTGATTCAGAGGGGCTTTGGCAGCAGGGAAGTGATTGTGGGTTATGATACGCGCAGGAATAGCAGGATATATGCTGAGACTGTTTGCAGTGTGCTCAGTGGTAATAATATTCGTATTTTGTTGCCCAAGAGAGATATACCTACACCTCTGGTTGCTTTTACTATAATGGACCGACGACTGGGTGGTGGTATCATGATAACTGCTTCGCACAATCCTCCAGAGTATAATGGGATTAAATTTATCCCTGAAAAAGGAGCACCGGCTCTTCCCGGGGTTACGGATGCGATTGAAAGGAATATTCGTAGTTCGTCTTCTGTCAGAAAAATTGAGTTTCAGGATGCGAGAACATGTGGCCTTGTGGCTGAATTTGATCCGTTTCATAAGTACCGTAGGCATATTATAGAAATGGTGGATGTGAGTTCGATCAGGAATACTCGTATGAAGATTGTGCACGATGCATTATTCGGCACTTCAAGAGGATATCTCCCCTCACTTTTAAAGGATGCTGGATGTGAAGTTGTGGAGATTAATAACTATGAAGATGCTTTTTTTGGTGGTGGCCAGCCGAATCCTGATGAAAAATATCTTGGCAAGTTGAGGGCTTCTGTTGTTGAGCACTCTGCGAATTTTGGCGTGGCGAATGATGGAGATGCCGATCGTATCGGTGTTGTTGATGAGTACGGTAATTTTATTTCTTCAAACATGGTTTTCAGTCTGCTCGCTGACTATTTTGCCAGTAAGAAAGGACTTGAAAAGGGTGCGATTATTCGCTCTGTAGCCACAACACATATGGTCGATCGGATTGCTGAATCTCATGGACTTGAACTCGTTGAAACACCGGTTGGATTCAAATGGCTTGCGAAGGCTATGTTTGAGAAAGATGGCTTGATTGCTGGTGAGGAAAGCGGTGGAGCCTGTTTCAGAGGTCATGTGGCTGAAAAGGATGGGCTGCTGACCGCTCTTTTCCTGGCTGAAATGGTAGCAGCAAGTAAGAAATCCCTCTCTCATCTTCTGCTGGATCTTAAAGAAAAATACGGGGGGCTCTTCTTCGGAAGAATCGGCGTTGAATATCCGGCAAATAAACTGAAGGGAATAGTCGAGAAGCTAAAAATGAGAACTCCGGAGTCTATAGCGGGTTTGAGAGTTACGAATGTTAATACACTTGACGGACTCAAGCTGACCTTGGAAGATGGATCGTGGCTTTTAATTCGACCTTCGGGAACTGAGCCTTTGATTAGAATTTATTGTGAAGCCACAGGTAATCGAAATCTGGAGAAAATCCTGGCTGAAGGCAAGAAATTTTTAATGGAATGAGTTGATTGAGCACTGGTAGTCTTGAGCAGAAAATTGGAATAGAGATTTATCTAACCTCTGCTGAGGGTGTCGGAGGTAAGCTTAGATGCCTGATCGAGGATTTTAGGGTGGAAGAAACTCCGGATATTTCTGTGGGCGAGAAAGGAGATTTTCTGGTTGTTGAGCTGACCAAGCATAACTGGGAGATGCATCTTGCTATCAAGGCAATTGCAAGATCCATGGGTATAGGCTACAGGCGCATCGGCTTTGCAGGTACCAAAGACAGGAGAGCGGTAACAAAGCAGCTTATCAGCATCTGGAAAGGTGACGAAGCTCTTCTGGATAAGGTAAAGCTGGATGGAATTCAGGTTAGAGCACTTGGAAAAAGTGAGAGGCCGATTGTGCTGGGTGATCTCAAAGGCAACAGATTTGATATAATTATAAGAGATATAGATCTTGACCCTGATGTGCTAAATAGTAGAGCCCGTTTGAATACAGATGAGTTACTTGGTTCCGGGGGAGCACCAAATTTCTATGGTGTGCAGCGCTTTGGCACGAGGCGACCGATTACGGGTGATGTTGGAGAAGCAATTTTGAAGGGCGATCTCGAGAAAGCTGCGCTTATTTACATTGCCCTGCCCTGTGAAGGTGAGCTTGAGGAGGCCAGAGCGGCGAGGCAGCATGTCTTTGATACGCTGGACTTCAAAGATGGCTTGAGGCTGTATCCGGGATACCTCAGATATGAGCGTGCGATGATGCATGAGCTGTTGAACCATCCCGGGGATTACAGACGTGCTCTCAGGATACTGCCTGCAAATTTGCTGCAGATGTTTGTCCACGCCTACCAGTCTATTATATTCAACAGGATCCTGAGCAGGCGGATAAAAGCAGGACTGAGACTGAATCAGGCAGTAAATGGGGATATAGTTTGCTTTGCCACTCGGGATGGATATCCAGAGCTCAAAGATCTTAGGCTTGTAACGGCCGAAAATCTGGACAACACAAATAGCCTCATTGCGAAGAGCAGAGCATTTGTTACCGCACCTGTTTTCGGCTATGAAACTCCACTTTCAGATAGGGAGCAGGGTGAAATCGAGCGCTTGGTTCTTGAGGAATTTGGTATAAGTGAACAGGAATTTAAAGTAAAATTGATGCCTGAGCTGAGCTCGAAAGGCTTGAGGCGGGAAATTCTATTGAGAGTTAATCCAGAGTTCGAGGTCTCAACTGATGAGTTAAATCCCGGGAGACAAAAGCTTGTGCTTAAATTTTCGTTGCAGAAGGGATCATATGCGACTACGGTGCTCAGGGAGTATATGAAGAGCAGAGATCTGGCAAAAGCTGGTTTTTAGCTGTCGACAATTCTTAAAGGTCTTCGCATTTTCTCATTTTCCAGCCCTTAAAAATCTTTTTTGTTGTAGTGCTATAAGCCTTATATAAGATGGTGCTAATTAACAGGGTAAATATGGTCTCGGTTGAGCTACGTTTTCGAATCGCATTGTTAGTTTTGCTAGTTGTTGTCATCGCAGGATCTCTTGGTTTCATGTTACTGGAGAGTCTTTCTTTTATGGATGCTTTTTATTTTACCATTGTCACTATTGCGACAGTCGGGTATGGCGATATTCACCCACTCACAGAGGCGGGAAAGATACTGTCAATTATTCTGATCATAAGTGGAGTGAGCACTTATGTCGGTGTGTTTGCCAATGCAACCGAAATGCTGCTTACCAGGAGAGAAGAACGCGTTAAACAGCAGAAGTTAAATATGATCATAGGAGCCTTTTACAGTGAAGCTGGGATGAAGCTATTGACTTTTTTTTCCAATTTTGATCCTCAGGTGGATAATGTCAGAAAGGATCTTATTGTTAAAAGTGACTGGTCCGGGCAGGAATTTTCTCTGGTATCCCGGCGTCTGAAGAGCTATAATTATGAGGTGATGATTAAGAAGGAAGATTTAGAAGAGTTAGATAGCTTTCTCAGGGAAAAATGGAGTTTTTTACTCAGACTTCTGGAGAACCCGGCTCTGCTTGAACACGAATCTTTCACCCAGCTTCTCAGGGCAGTGCTTCATCTGACAGAAGAACTATCATACAGGCGAGGGATAAACGATCTGCCGGTAACCGACCTGGAGCATCTTTCAGGCGATGTAAAAAGAGTATACAAATTGCTGGTCTACCAGTGGCTTGATTACATGATGTATTTGAAAGATAACTACCCTTTCCTCTTTTCCCTTGCCTTGAGGACCAATCCTTTTGATCGGCAAGCCTCACCAGTAGTAAAATGAGTCAGGGTCGACGCTTGCAAATCTATTTAAAATAACATCAGGGCAAATCTGGGGGAGATAAAGGTTTCTGTAAGAATTATCCTTATTCAAGTCCCTTCGCTGTGATCGTGAACTCTGCGGATAAGTGCTCAGGTCTTGAGCGGTGCTTTTTTATCGTGGCTTTCCTTCGCCCGCTGCCGCTTAGCTTTTCCAGCTTGATAATGACTTTCGACAGGTGATCCAGGATTGTGCCACCAATTGGTCTGAGTTCGTCTGTTGTTACATCTGTGTACACCTGATTTGTGATCATTACTGCTATGTTATGCTTTCTGGCAATTCCAAGCAGGTGTGTAACCTGATTTGCAAGTTCTCGCTTTAAATAGAGACTTCTTTCTTCATCAAGCTCGAAGCGATAGTATGAAACAAGAGAGTCGATTATTATCAGCCCGACATTTTGCTTGATGAGCTTCTCGGAGTCTTTAATTGCATCCCACTGCTCTTCAAATGAGTGCGGCTCAAATACGAAGATCTCCTGCGCGATTTCCTTTACTTTTTCGCCCGCGATCTGTGACATGCGCTCCGGCGAAAAACCTTCGGTGTCTATAAAGATCACTTTCCTGCCGCCTCTAACGCACTCAACTGCAAGCTGAAGACAGAGATTTGTTTTTCCACTGCCGGCTTCTCCGTAGATCTGAGTGATAGTTCTGGCTTCCACGCCACCTCCCAGGAGATCGTCGAGTGGCTTGCATTTGATTGGATATCGTGTGACTTTTATACCCTCAGCCATTCGATTGAATTATTGTTAATTCGGTTAGATAAAGCATTTCAAAGGTGATTGATTCAGGCAAATGTTCATCTTGTTCCAAGTAAAATTATCTGGTTATTATGAGTAAGATATCTGTTCAAACTGATAACATAATAAGAGAGTTCAATGGAATAAAGGCACTGGATGGAGTCAGCTTGGAGGTTGGAAATGGTGAGCTATTTGGCTTGCTCGGTCCAAATGGCGCGGGCAAAACTACTTTTTTGAACATACTTTCCACCATGATCAAGCCCACCAGCGGTAGAGCCTCGGTCAACGGCTTTGACGTTATGCGAAATCCGGTTCAGGTCAGAGAGTCCATTGGCATGGTTTTTCAGGATACCTCTCTCGATGAGCGGTTAACCGGCTGGGAGAATCTCGACCTTCACGGGCGGTTATATGGCTTAACCAAGGAAGCACGCAGTGAGCGAATCGAAGAAGTGGTTAAGCTTGTTGAGCTTGAGGACAGAGTTACCTCCCTTGTTAGGACATACTCAGGCGGGATGATGCGCAGACTTGAAATCGCCAGAGGTTTAATGCACGCACCGAGGGTGCTCTTCCTCGACGAGCCAACCCTCGGTTTAGATCCGCAGACGAGAAGAAAGATCTGGGATTATATCAGGAGCTTGAATAAAGATAAAGGGGTTACGATGATCCTGACAACACACTACATGGACGAAGCTGATATGCTCTGCGATCGGGTGGCGATAATTGATAGGGGCAGAATCGTTGCGCTGGATACGCCTGAGAATTTGAAAAACCAGATTGGCGGTGATATCATAACCCTGCATGTAAATAGTGAGATCGAGCGTGCGGCGAAGTTTTTTGAAGGCGCTGAATATGTCGAAAAAGCAGGGGTTTTAAACGGTGCTTTGAATCTTACTGTTAAGAATGGAGAGCACGCTATTCCAAAAATTCTTGATAGTGCAACGCGCCATGGCATCGAGATTGAATCAGTTAGCCTGAGGAAGCCGACTCTTGAGGATGTTTTCCTACATCACACTGGAAGGGCAATTCGGCAGGAAACGGTTGACGGCATGGATCAGATAAGAGGCATATTCATGAGAAGGAGGAGATGAGGAGATGAAGAAATCTTTGAGAGTTGTGCATACTCTATGGCTGAGAGAGATGCTGCGCTTCAAGCGCTCTAAATCGCAGATAATCGGCAGCCTGGCAATGCCGCTGCTGTTCTTAATGGTGCTCGGCCCTGCTTTTAGCTCATCCTTTCAAATTCCAGGTTTGCAGTTAAACTACATGGAGTTCCTTGCACCGGGAATAATCGGCATGACAGTGCTGTTTCCATCGATGATGGGAGGGGTCTCGATAATCTGGGATCGGGAGTTTGGTTTTCTGAAGGAAATTCTGATCTCCCCTGCGAGCAGATTCTTCGTTGCTCTCGGGAAAGCGCTAGGTGGAGTGACTGCTGCGATGATTCAGGGCATCTCTATAATGATAATCGCAGGCATATTTGGAGTGAAGTATACCTCATGGTTTGGAGCACTGCTGAGCATACCTGTAATGCTGATAATAGGCCTTGGCTTTATCGGTCTGGGCATTGCTTTTGCCTCGAAAATTGACAGCCACGAGGGTTTCCAGATGGTAATGAGCTTTATAATGATGCCGATCTTCTTCCTCAGTGGCGCTATGTTCCCGATAGATAAAATTCCGGTCTGGCTGCAATTTCTGGCATACATCGATCCCCTGACCTACGGGATAGATGCACTTAGATACCTGCTCACAGGCTACTCGATACTTAATCCAGTTCTTGACTTCGCGGTCAGCACAGGGTTCGCATTGCTCACGCTCTGGATAGGCGCGTACCTGTTTGAGAGAACCACGGTATAGTGAGACGCATGCGCGCGCGAAATGTTGAGGAGATCGTTAAACGGCTTGGAGCCAGCTATTCTACAGGTAGCTATAAAGAAGATCCTTTCAAAGTACTCATCTTCACCATTCTCTCCCAGCGCACCAGAGATGAAAACACCGAAGTGGCAGGAGAAAAGCTTTTCTCGAGATTCAAAAATGCCAGAGAGCTCTCGCGTGCTGATGTACTGGAGATAGAGGAAGAAATCATAAATGTGAATTTTTACCGTGTTAAAGCCCGGCGAATAAAGCAGGTTTCCGGGATAATTGTAAAGCAATTCAGCGGAAGAGTGCCTGATACTCTGGAAGAGTTGATCGAGCTACCGGGCGTGGGCAGGAAAACTGCGAATTGCGTGCTCGCTTATGGCTTCGGGAAAAATGCCATTCCGGTTGACACGCACGTGCACAGAATATCCAACAGATTGAAGCTGGTGAATAGCAGCACGCCTGATCAAACCGAGGAGGAGCTTAAAAGAATTGTGCCCGAAAAATTCTGGATACGAATGAACGAGCTGATGGTGAGATTTGGGCAGGATATCTGCAGGCCATTAAAGCCGAAGTGCGATATCTGTTTTCTGAGCGATCTCTGTGACCGAAGATTTTAATATCAACAACTGCATTAAATAAAGTCCGTTGCAAATCTGGCCTGCATCTACGCAGACTATTTTTGCTTATGAGGTGTGTATATTGTTCAGAGATAATAAAGGAAATGCCCCTGTGGCAGTGGGCAACACGTATGACGTGAAGATTGAAGATATTGCGCGCGAGGGCGACGGAATTGCGCGGATCCAGGGATTCGTGATTTTCGTGCCCGGCACAAAGGTTGGCGACGAGGTAAAAATCAAAGTCAACACCGTGAAGCGCAACTTCGCAATTGCAGAAAAAGTCTAGCCTTTTTCAAGACTGGATTACTATATCTGTTGCAGCATTCTAGCAATTTATTATTTAATTTTAGCTGCAGCTTTCCATAAATTTTAATGTCTTCAACCGCATTGATTTAGACGTATGAATCTCACTGGCTGGCTTATAGATGCTGACTACATCACGGAGAACGAGAGAGCCGTGGTGCGACTCTGGTGCAAAGACGATGAGGGGCGAGACGTCGTTGTTTTTGACCGCAAATTTAAGCCGTACTTCTACTTGATTCCCTTCGACAATGAGCTAGCCCCCTCTGAAATTGAAAAAGTCGGAGTGGTAAAAGGAGAAAAAGTCTACAGACCAGTCAAAGTTGAGGAAGTTAAGAAGTGTGACTTCGGCGTGCCCGTTAAAGCCATGAAGATCTATGTCGAGCACCCACAGCTCGTACCCTCTTTTCGAGAGGAAATGAGGCAGTATGGCGATGTAAGGGAGGCTGACGTGCTATTCGCGGTGCGCTACATAATAGACCACGGGCTCTACCCAATGGATGGAATCGAGGTAGAGGGAAACAAATGGGAGAAAATCGAATATGGCGATATCGCTATTGAGGCAGAGAGCGTTAAGCACAAAGCGAGGAGCGATTTTCCAGAGTTAAAGCTCGCCGTGTTTGACTGCGAAATGGCATCGAGCACAAAGGCAATGCCAAATCCAAAGAGCGATCCAATTGTGATAATGTCTATTGCCACCAAGGAATCCATTGCGACTGATGAGAAAGTAATTCTTTTTTCAAGGCAAAAGCTTTCCGAGAAAGAACTTATTGAAAAGTTTGTAGATTTCATACAGACTTACAATCCGGACATAATTGCTGGCTACAACACGGATGAGTTCGACTGGCAATACATCAGAGAAAGAGCAGGTATATTCAGAATCGCACTCGAAGTCGGAAGAGATCGATCACCTCCATCTTTCAGGCAGTATGGAACGCGGAGAAGTGTATCGATTGCCGGGCGAGCCAACGTGGATCTCTACTTCATAGCTGCCCAGCAGCTCAACGCTGTAAAGGTTAAAACCCTCGAGAACATTGCCGATTACTTGGGAGTTATGAAAAAATCTGAGAGAGTGCTCATCCCAGGCCCGGAGATAAGCGAGCACTGGAGAGATCCTGAAAAAAGGCAGCGCCTCCTCGACTACGCGAGGGACGATGTGGTCAGCACGTACGGCATTGCACGGGAGCTATTGCCTATTCAGTATGAATTTGCGAAGATGGCGCGATTACCGCTGGACGAGGTATCTAAGACTGGCAGAGGGAGACAGGTGGAGGCTTTCCTCGCTGCCGAGGCATATAAGATTAATGAGCTGGTGCCTTCGAAGGGCGGCGGTGGTGAGACTTATTCAGGCGGCTTTGTGCTTGAGCCAAAAAAGGGGGTTCATGAGAACGTTGTATGTCTCGACTTCTCTGCAATGTATCCCTCGATAATGATTGCCAAAAATATTTCTCCAGATACTCTGATTAAGAAGGGCGAGGGAAATGTAGCGCCTGAGGTTGGGCATATCTTCAGAAAAGAAGGTGCAGGTTTCTTCACGCGTATTTTAAAAGAGCTGGTAAAGAAGCGTGGTGAGTTGAAGAAGGCAATGTCAAAGCTCGATAAAAGCTCGACCGATTACAAGCTGCTCAACATAAAACAGCAGAGCCTGAAGATATTGACGAATGCGTTTTACGGCTACACGGGCTGGAGCGCCGCAAGGTGGTATCGAAGGGAATGCGCAGACGCCACGGCGGCATGGGGCAGGTATTTTATAAAAGAGTCGGTCAAGGAAGCTGACGGTATGGGCTTCGAGGTAATATATGGCGATACAGACAGCATATTCATAAAGTTCCCCGGGAAAACAAAGGATGAAATAATGATGAAAGCGCGGGGGTTCGCGGAGCACATATCAACAAAGTTCCATCTGGATCTCGATATCGAGAATTTCTACAGCGTGCTTTTCTTCACCGAAGCAAAGAAGCGTTACGCAGGGTTAACCAGCGAGGGCGAGGTAATAGTTAAGGGGTTGGAGGTAAAGCGCGGCGACTGGTGCGAGCTTGCGAAGCGCATTCAGAGCGAGGTCATAGACATAATACTGAGAGATCGCGATCCTGCCAAAGCAGCCTCTCTAGTCAGGGATACTGTTAAGAAGATCCGCGAGGGGAAAATACCATTTGAAGACTTTGTGATATATAAAACTCTTACCAAAGACGTTGCTCATTATGACTCTCGACTTGCTCACGTGCTTGCAGCGAAAAAAGCAAAGGTTGAAGATATCCGCGCGGATGTCGGCACAAAGATAGGATATGTTATTGTTAAAGGCAGCGGGATTTTGAGCGAGCGAGCATACCCTGTGGAGATGTTCAAGCACTTCGAGAAGAATAAAGCTGTGGATGCGAAAGGGAAAGAGTACGCCTTGGATATCGATTACTATATCAACAATCAGATTATACCGAGCGCTTCCAGAGTGCTCAACAACTTCGACTTTTCAGAAGGAGAGCTTAAGGGCACTCGAAAAAAACCACCTGCGAAGGAGACCAGGCTGGAGCAGTTTTTCTAAATTAAGATTTTTCGTATGCACTGTCTATGAACTCTTTATGCTGCTTGGACCAGACTTTGTTAGGCGTGGCCTTTAACCACTCCACGTATCTGTCTATGAACTCCAGTCGTTCCTTGAAATTGGCTTCTTTTTCTTTTTTTAATGCATCTATATCAACTTTCATTTACGGCTCCCAGGTACTTTTCAATATTTTTACTTGGAATCTTCAGCTTGATTAAGAATTTTGTCAGCACTCCAGCATCTAAGTTTTCTTTAAAAAGCCTATATAAAAACCGTGCATCCTCGATGTCTTTTTCCGATCCCAGAAATAGTTTGTATGGGATTTGCAGTTCCAGAGGAGATATGAATAGCGATCCACTCCCGAGTTTTACATGCTTTCGATGTTCAAGAGAATACCTGTCGAGATCGCTTTTTACAAATTTAATTTCTGCATTTGGAATAAAACTGCCCTTCTTTGCCATTCGTATTGCGAGGTTTTTTTCCAGATAACCTTTACCGCTTGTGTTCAGACATTTATATTTCAGCTCTATTTCTGCCCAGAATTTCAGGAATTTTTCAAAAGGGATGCATTCGATTAAAAAATCTACATCTTCGCTTATCCGGCTTCTTCCAAAAAGAATGGCAATATATCCAGACACAATCACATATTTTATCTTATTTTTTGAAAGTGCGTCGCCGAAGCTTAAAACAAAATTGTCCAGCTTGGAGAGTTCTCTGCTGAATCTTATTTCGTTGCCCTTGAACTCGATTTCCATCGGCTCCTCGCAGACTTATTTGGTGAGTGGTGATAAAATCTTTTTGCATTATCAGAGCAAATACTTTATAAGGGAACACCTCAAGAGAGAAAGGGGCTTCCAATGCGGGTAATAGCAGATGCGCTTAAAAAGGAAAATCTGGATGCTTTTCTTATGGTTAGCGAGAGCATGCACAGTGCAAACATGTACTATGCTACAAAATTTGCTGCTCCAGATATGTTTACATTTGTTCAAAAGCGTGACAGGAAGATTTTGCTGGTTTCGCAGATGGAATATGAGAGAGCGAAAAAGGAATCCTTGGTTAGAGATATACGGTCGGTGCTTGACTATGGAATGAGAGAAAAGCTCAGCAAGCTTAAAGACGCGGATCGCGCGCTTGCGCATGTGCTCAGGCAATTCCTTGGGGAAGAGCAGGTTAAAAAAATTGGTGTAACCAGGGATTTCCCTGCCTTTCTGCTGGACGAGCTACGCTTTATGGGATTTTTAATCAAATGCGCTGATAAATTGATCGAGAGATCAAGGGAAGTTAAAACCGCGGAGGAAATTGTTCATATAGAAAAAGCGCAGGCAGCCTGCGAAGAAGCGATGAAGCTGGCAAAGGAAGTGATTAAGAGCTGCAGGGAAAAAAACGGGATATTATACCGCGGGAGTGAAGCGCTTACCTCGGAAAGAATTCGCTGTATTATCGAGCTGAGACTGGCTGAGCTCGGGTGCGGTGCTGAGGGAACAATTGTTGCAGGCGGAGGGCAGTCCGCAGATCCGCACTGCGCTGGCTCAGGGGAGATTTACGGCAACTCTCCTTTAGTGGTAGACATATTTCCAAGGTTGAAGAGAGAGAAATACTATGCAGATATGACAAGAACCTTTCTTGCAGGAACACCAAGTCGCGAGTTCGAGGAGATGTATGCCTCAGTTCTTAAGGCGCAGAATACTGCGTTGAAAATGATAAAGGCCGGAGTTACAGGAAAGGCAATTCACGATGCTGTTTGCGATTCATTCGCCGAAGACGGATATAAAACACTTAGAGACGGCAAAATATCCAGTGGCTTCCTGCATAGCACTGGTCACGGGGTTGGCCTTGATATACATGAGGGCCCTGGCTTGAACGAAATCGGGGGAGAGCTGGAGACCGGTAATGTAATAACTGTTGAGCCAGGACTTTATGATCCGGATGCTGGTGGAGTCAGAGTTGAAGATCTTGTTGTGGTAACTCGAAAGGGATGTCGAAATTTAACAAGATTCCCGAAGGATTGGTGAAAAAATGGAGGAAAATGAATTCACTAAGGAAGAGGAGCTGGAGCGATACCGCAGAGCCGGTAAGATACTGGCAGAAGTGAGAGCTGAGGCGGTGAAAAAAGTAATAGCAGGAGAAAGCTTGCTTGAAGCCGCTAACTTCATTGAAAACTCTATACGGGAAAAAGGCGCTAATCCCGCGTTTCCGTGCAATATCTCGAGAAACGATGAAGCTGCTCATGCTACGGCGACCATAAACGATAAATCGCTTTTCAAGCAGGGGGATCTTGTCAAGCTAGACATCGGTGTACACATCGACGGATACATAGCTGATACTGCAATTACAGTCGATCTCGGTGATAATAAAGCGCTTGTAAAAGCCGCAGAAGATGCACTTGCAGCGGCAATAAAAATTCTGCACGATGGAATCAGCACTGCGGAGATCGGAGAGGCAATTGAGAAAACCATAAATGAAGCGGGCTTTAAGCCGGTAATAAATTTAACAGGTCATGGCCTGAGGCAGTATATCCAGCATACCCCGCCTCAAATACCGAATCGAAGGATCGCGAGAGGGATTATATTAAAAGCAAATGATGTTGTTGCTCTCGAGCCCTTTGCAACTAACGGGGCTGGAAAGGTGACTGAAGGTACTTTGACCGAGATATATTCTTTTATAGCAGCCAGGCCAGTTAGACTTCCTCAAGCCAGACAGCTATTGATGGAGATCGAGCCATATAAAACTCTCCCGTTTGCGAAGCGCTGGCTTAAAACCCTGAGATTAGATATGGCGCTTCGCCAGCTGGAAGCAGCAGGGAGCATAAGGGGCTATCCGGTGCTGCGAGAGGAAACAGGCGGGCTTGTTTCGCAGGCAGAGCATACGGTTATAATAACTGAAAACGGCTGCGAGGTAATAACAATTTAATATAAAAGGTGCAGGTTAAATGCGCACTTTGTCTCATATGCGGGAGGGCAAATAAATTGATAGAAAATTGAATTATTAGCTCTTTCAATCTCATAATTTTTTGAGGATTTGAGATAAATAGATATCGCCTCTTTTCTGGGGCGTTAGGATCGCTGGCTTATAAACAGTAAATCAAAGTTATACTTTTAGTATAGTAGCATTTTATCCGTATATTTTCATTAGGAATAAGCACATAAAATTATTTGGGCGGATTAAGTTAAGAGGCTGGCAATTCTCCATCCAGAAGCCGCCTTTACGAAAAAATCCGCTCAACCAACCTTGAGGAGAGACACACACCCTTTTCCCGTCCACTTTTTTGTCTCTCCATCCTCAACTTTGAGATCGCTGGCTTATAAACGCAAATTTAAAAGCCACTAGATGATAGGATTCATTTTAGCTCTTGCATTATCTATATATAATCGATTGTGGTGTCCGTGAAATATGGATATAAAAAAACGCCAGAATGCCAAGCTAGATAGGGCGTCCGTTTAAATCAAAATCGGATTTGGATTTATCTTCTACGGAGTCGGCTTTAATTCCTATATCTGCAAGAATCTGCTGAATAACTTCCTGCAGCGATTCGTAAACACCGGGCGATAGTGCCATGCCCTGTGCGACCTTTTGAATCTCAACACCATAAAAAACAATTTCAGGCAACTTCTGTTCCCTTTCAATTTCCAGTGCTCGGTCGAGTTCGACAAAGTGCAGGAAGTAGGCTGCACCATCGCAGGCTTGAAACTGCTCCAGGGAAAAGCGGAAAACTCTACCTGGTGTGTCGCCGCTGTACAGCGCATCGACGATTATGATCTTATTGGCACCCTCGAGATAATCTGCCAGATCGATGCCTGTTTTCCCGCCATCGATCAGCATTACATTGCATGGCAGCTCGTATTTACTGAGCTCTCCGAGCACGTATATGCCAAAGCCATCGTCGCACTGCACGAGGTCGCCAAAGCCGATTATTTTGATCACATTCAGGATAGCACGAAGAGCGAATTTATAAATTTATCTTTTTTAGAATGCAAGCGCAAAATGTAAATTAAAATTAAAGAAATAAAAAATTGATTTCAGCGTTTTCTCAGCACCACTGCGGCTGCTGCAATTGCTATCAGTAGACCGAAGGCTTCGAATCCCGGTACTGTGCTTGGGGCACCTGCTGAAATCGTGATCGTGTGCTCCGAGAACTTCTGGACGTAGACTATTACCTGGGCTCCGCTTGCTCCAATTGTTACCAGATATTTTGAGGTCTCATTTTTGGCTTTGGCATCGATCAGGTTCTGAATGTTGTTTGCCATTGGAATTTCCTTTCCGTCGATCAATACCTTGTAGCCACCGCTCTGTATCGCTCCAGTTACATTGGCGTCAATGTTGAATATTATGAATTTGCCCTCTGGTGTTGGTGAGTTGACGACCACGTTTATAGTCTTATTTTTCTCATCCACGTTTGTTATGTTTACAGATAGATCGGTGTAAATCACTGTATCGAGCGACTTTTTGCCCTTTATATGAACCTCAGCGCCTACGTTATGTTCCTCAATTTCTCTCTCCATGTGCCTGTGTGTCTCTTGCTCGCCGTAATCCTCGCCAGGTTTTGCTTTGAAGATCAGCTTTCCTTCTGTAATTGTTGCATTGATATTTCTGCCGTCTACCGTTAGCTCTCCCTTACCAGCAATCATGAGGGTGCCATTGAAGCTGCCTTTGCTGAGTTCCATAGTTTTATTGCCTGTTTTGGTGATGGTGAGCCCGCTTGCGACAACCAGCTTGATGGTTGAATTCTCTGCGTCTATTTTCAGCAGTCCGGTTGGATTATCGTGGGCATCGAGTTCCACGTTATCGGAGAACTCGATCTTTATCTCGGCTCCTCTGCTTTTGATTTCCTCAGGTACTGCGTTTATTTCAATGCTGTCAAAGACGAGTGTGCCGTTAACCATGTAGTTTAGGATTTGCTTATCTAATTTGAAGTCCGTGTATCTTCCATCGTAGCTGCCATCTTTTTCCTCGAACTTCATCGATCCTTCTCTCTCTTGTTCCCGCTCTTCATGTAACTCGCGCTCTTTTTCCTCGAACTTCAAAGATAGCACATTGCCATTTGTTCCATCCACAACGACTTTGACTTCAGCGGTGGAGTTTTTGAGATCTACTTCCCATGTAGCGTTTCCTTTCTCATGGTCCAGTTCTGACTCTACAACTGCATAGCCTGAACCGTATCTTTCGGTAACGTTGGCAAGTGCTATGCTCTCGGCCTGGGTTTTGTTTATTGCGGTACCTGTAGGTCCGGCGGGCGTGCTCATACTGCTTTCGCTTTTTTCTCTTTCCTCTCTGTCTGCCAGTGCCATTCCTGCTGATCCCAGCAGCATTGCGATAAGGAGTATCGCCAGTATTTTTTTCATTGTTTTTCACCTCTCTTTTGATTTTTTTTATCAGCTTGATGATTGGCTTGGATTAAATGTGTTAGTCCAAGATTTGCGATTAATAATTTTGCGGTTGTTGGGTAATTCTTCTGAAGGTCCTCTATCGATTTCTCATCCGCTGCCTCGTCCATGAATCCTTTTTTATCAATTTGCATTTCCTCGACCCCTTCTGATTGGAATGGCATTTGAAACTGCAATATCATTGATTTTCACCTCTTCCTCGGTTTTCACTTTCACCGATATTTCGGCTCTCATTATTCGCTTAATAATCGGTATTTCGTTTAGGTTTGGTAATTCCCTCATTATTTTTCACCTCTCTTTTGAGTTTCATTCCTGGTTTCGTTATTATGATCAAACTCCGGTGCTGGTTTCTCTATTGTTGATGTTTCATTCTTTGCTTCATTTTCATGGTACTCTATATCGCTGCTGTCTCCCTCTGCTCTCATCTTCAGCCTGTTGTGGTTCTCTTCTAGCAAGGCAAATTTTTGTTTATATTTTTCTTCAATATTTTTCCGAAGCTCGGCTATGTCATCGTCCATCTCTTTAATCGCCTTTGCGCTCAGCGCTACCTTTAACCCAAGGGTCCTCATTCCGGCTGTAAATGCTTCCTGTGTTACGGTTCCGTTTTTATGGAATTCTTTTAACTCATCTCTTTCCGCTGCGATCTCATCCAGGGCCGAACCGAATTTGTTCTGTCGCTCTTCTATGAGTGTAAGCCGCCCTTCTTTATCGGCTCTGTCGTACTTTGCTTTGAAAATGAACTCTTCTGCTTCATATCTTTGATTTGCCATAATCTGGCTGAGTGCAAGCTTGAACTCCGTACCACTTTGCAGTTTTTCCTGTGACTGCAGGGCATTGCTTGCACCTGTTAGAAGTGAAATCATCATTATGATTATAATTGGAGTCAGGATCTTTTGCTTCACCTTTTTTCACCAATATGTTATTGTACTTCTTACCAAATAAAGCCTACTAAAGTTCTGATTGTAAAATTAAGTTAAATTTTAGTTCTAAATAGTTTTAATGTCTCTGTTATAGTTCAAATTAGTATTAAAACTATTTTTTTAGCTCATGGTTATTATGAGGCAGTTTTATTTAAATGAAGCTTATATATTATATAAATGGCAGGAGGAAGTCGAATTGAAGTTCCAGACGCATATTCTGGATATCGAGATCGGGAAATTCAGAGTCATTCTTAATAAGTCCGATGCTGATGAAATGGGAATCCGGCCTGGAGATAGAGTTAGAGTTATTAATACTGATAGCGTCACAGCTCTCATAGAGATCTCCGATCATATGTATGAGAGAGGTGTGGTCGGAGTTTATAGAGATGTTAAGGATAAGCTGAACCTTAAGGGTGGAGAAGAGGTTGAGATAACCCCGGCCCTGCGGCCTCGCTCCACGTCAGGGATAAAGAAGAAAATGAACAAGGAAAAACTCACTCAGGAGGAGATCCATTTTATAATCAAGGACATTGTGGATGGTAATTTGAGCGATACAGAGCTCTCGGCTTTTGTCACATCCTCCTATATCCATGGAATGGACATGAATGAGATAGAATGGATGACCCGGGCTATGGTAAAGACTGGTGAGAAAATCGAGTTTGACACCCATCCGATAATGGACAAGCACAGCATCGGCGGCGTACCCGGGAATAAGATCTCCCTGATTGTCGTCCCGATTGTCGCCGCCTCGGGATTGATGATACCAAAAACAAGCTCGAGAGCAATAACAGGTGCAGGTGGCACGGCCGATCTTATGGAAGTGCTTGCTCCGGTTGAGTTCAGCGCTATTGAAATCAAAAAGCTCACAGAAAAAATCGGCGGGGTAATAGTCTGGGGTGGAGCGACAAATATTGCTCCTGCAGATGATAGGATTATCGAGGCAGAGTATCCCCTCTCAATAGATCCGCACGCTCAATTGCTTGCCTCGGTTATGGCAAAAAAATCTGCGGTCGGAGCGGATAGCGTGGTAATAGACCTCCCAACTGGCACAGGCACTAAGATACCTTCTGTTTTACAAGCAAGAAAAATCGCAAGAGACTTTATGGAGCTCGGCGAGAGGCTGGGAATTAGAGTCGAGTGCGCGGTTACATACGGTGCTTCTCCAGTTGGTAGAACCATTGGACCGGCTCTGGAAGTCAGAGAGGCACTTGGAGTGCTTGAAACGATGCAGGGACCGATGAGCCTGATAGAGAAATCCACAAACATAGCAGGTATATTGCTGGAGATGGGGGGAATGGCACCTAAGGGATCAGGCAAAGACGTTGCAGTCTCGATTTTAAATTCAGGCAAGGCACTTAAGAAGCTGAAGCAGATCATAGAAGCACAGGGCGGAAATCCAAAAATAACCTCAGAGGATATTGTGGTTGGCGATAAAACAGCAGACATCCTGGCACTTGCAACAGGGTATGTAATTGAATTTGAAAACAAAAGAATAGTCGAAATTGCGAGAACAGCGGGTGCACCCAAAGATAAAGGTGCCGGGGTGAAGATTCATAAGAAGAAGGGGCAGTACGTAGAGAAGGGCGAGCCCTTGATTACAATATACGCGGAGAAAGAGTGGAAGCTCTCAAATGCAATCAAATGTGCACAGCGCGAGTACCCGGTTGTGGTTGAAGGAATGATACTTGAACGACTTGAGGACGTAAAGGAGTTCTAGTCTATATCAAGAACCTCCTGCCTCAGCTCTTTCTTCACCTGGAAGTAGTCTCTCGCTATCTTACCCACGTGTTCTCTGTGCTCTGGAGTGGTATAAACACCCAGCCTCCAGTTTGCAATGTGTGCCTTGCTCAGCACTTTTACAATTGGCGATGCGTCTTCAAGAGGCATTAAAGCATTGCCCTGTAAAACCAGAGTTTGCCTCTCTTCGATTTCAGGCAGCAGGGGGATATCCAGTAGCACATATCCCTTTTCAACACCAGCAATCGAGCAGAGCTCGCTTTCAGCTCTGAGGATTTTGCTATGCGCTGTATACTCCCTGACGGCTCCTTCGCCTGTAAATTCGAGGCTTATGTATAGTGCTCTTTTGAACAGCCTTCTCTCTTCGATGCGTCTGATAATATCACTGGCATAGCCCTTTGAGGATCGCATTCTCTCGCAAACTTGGGGGTCATCGAGCGTTCTCAGCTCCAGGGGTTTAAGCTCACCTTCTTCAATGAGGAACTCAAGTCCGCGGACAAACATTGTCTCAGCTATCCGTGATACATGATGAAAATAAACTGACGGATTCATCAAAAACCTTGATACCAGAAGTGATTCTGCAGCCTGAACACCGCCTGGGAGCACGACTAATCTCTCCCCATATATCTTCATCTGGCGGATCAGGCGCTCGGTATCAACCAGGCCAAATGCAACACCGGTGTAATATGCATCTCTTACGAGGTAATCCATTCTATCAACGTCGATTTCACTGTTCAGAATCTGGCCATAAATGGTCTCTCCCTTTATATTCCCTGCGATTTCATCGCTGCTGATGCCGAATTTATCAAGCACCTCGCTTGCTCCACCTTTCTTTAATACATATGCAATCTCTTCATGCCCGTGCCTTAAATATCTCTTCATGAGCTCTTCGGAAGCATGCGAGTAAGGTCCATGGCCAGCGTCGTGCAGCAGAGCTGAAGCCCGGATTTCATTCTGGATCTCTGCATTTTTAATTTCAAGTGACATTTTCTTGAGAAGAGCATCCGCAAGATAGAATGTACCTAGTGAGTGCTCAAAGCGCGAGTGATTTGCCCCTGGGTATACTAGGTTTGAAAATCCGAGCTGGCGAATTCTGCGCAGACGCTGCATCTCAGGAGTGTCAATAAGTGCATGCGCCAGATCGTCGAGCTCTATGTAGCCGTGAATCGGATCTCTGATTGCCTTCATTTAACTGCTTATTGTTTTTCTATCTATATATAAAGCTTCAAATCTGCTTGCTTGAGGTCTAAGAAAAGTATATTAGCCCATGCTTTTAAATAAAAATTTTTGGCAATGTCCTAAGATAAGATAGTTTATTATATTTGATCGATGTATATACTTCTC
>CAZVYP010000033.1:2162-22552 GCA_964631075.1 uncultured Methanocellales archaeon | reverse complement strand
TTTCTGTATTATAGACATAAATCTTTTTGTTACATCAAGGTAAATTTTAGGCTTTTGAATTTGTATTTATAAGCCTTGGTTTTACGCCCGGGTTATTATTTATAATAGATTGAAAACAACAAATGGATCAAATGGCAAAAAAACTGAAGAAAAGAGATTGATGCTTCTTCAGCGCCTCTTTATCTATCGGTGCTTCCACGAAATTATTTCACAAATAGCTCGCAGTGACAGGATCCCTGTGTGGCAATCTCGTCCTTGTGGTACGCGCAGGGGCAGATGCTCTTTCTGTCCTCCTCTGGCTTGCCTGTTACCAGTCGGCACGGGCAGTAGCGCTTGCCATATTTTACCTGATTTTTCAAGAGTCCCTGAGCGATAAGCCTCGCCTGCCCTTTATCCGGGTTTACTTTGAATCCGGATCTTGAGGCATACTTCTCTGCACACTCAAGAATTTTGTCTTCTTCCTCAGTCATACGATTATAAAGTTGTTTATCATTTATTAAAAAGTTTTTTAAAATTCAGAGCGCAAGATTAAAACTTGATATCGCTGATCATCAGCTCATTCTCGTCGATGGTGGCGTTGTTCTCGATCATCCATTTTATTACTTCTTTTGAGGTTTTGAAGTTAATTGGCACGTAGTTGCGTCCTCCGAACTCTCCTCGTTTTTGCCTCCAGAGTGTCCAGCTTTCTCCTTCTCTCTTTATTGATACGAAGGTCGTGGTATAGGTGAATTGCTGAGAGGGAGTCATGTAGAATAGCTGCTCCCCTTCTTTCATTGATTCGAGCACTTCCATTGCTATCTCCGGTTTTTCCTTCGGGTCTATACTTCCCTTTACCTGCTTCATCTCATGTGCTCCAGCAGCTCGCTTGCCTTCACCAGCGCGATTAGCTTCAAGTCCTTTTCATTCAGAGCTTTCAGGCCTCCTTCTTCTCTGTCCACGATGGTTATGACTGTATCGATGGCTCCCTCTGCTGCTTTTATTGCTTCTACGCCGCTGAGCACGGATTTTCCCGTGGTCACGACGTCTTCCAGCAGCAGTATTCTGTCGCCTGGGTTCAGGCCTCCCACTATGCGCTCTTTTATTCCATGGGCTTTCTCGGCCTTTCTGATGACGATCAGGGGGAGGTTAAGCTCAAGCGACACCGCAGTCGCAACCGGCACGGCTCCGAGTTCGATGCCCGCTATTCGATTGATTTTTATGCCCTGCTTTTGCTCGATTGCTCTTACCGCTCTCGCCATTTTGCGGGCGATCAATCTGAGTACCTTTGGCTCTGTGCTTGCTTTTTTTATATCTATATAGTACCTGCTTTTTTTTCCGGATGAGAGCGTGAAGTCGCCAAATTTAATCGCCCCGCATGCTTTCAAAGCACCGGTAAGTTCAGTGTCGACCATTTTTTCACCAGGGTTCTTTCTTGGCTCCGATTTTGTATCCTATTACATTAACTATTCTGTGCAGCACCGGCGTTATTATGATTGCGGTAATAATTATCCCTAAATTGAAGTTTGCCAGAAACCAGTCTCTGGCGAATATGAATGTGAGTGCCCAAGCGCCGAAAACAAGATCAAGCTGGTCAAATATCTCCAGCCTCGCTCCCCGTTCATATCCGAGTCTACGCTTGAAAAAGCTTTTGAGCATGTCGCCAGAGAGGGCGCCGAATGAGAGCAGAAAGACTGCAGATAAAAAGTACGGGTATTCTCCGAAGTCGGGCATTCCAGCGGTTTTTGCCGAGTAGTGCTCCACTACGCCAACCAGCACCCCGCATGCTGTGCCGGCAATCAGTCCTTTATATGTCTTGCCGTCGCCGAAGATTCTTTTGCCGTCGATGAAGTTCCTTCCGAAATCCACTGGAAGTCCGCCTCCGAAGATTGCTGCGGTTGAATTTGGTACATATGCGGGGAGCATAAGCCACAGTGTTAACGCCAGAGTCTGAAGCGTGCTTTCAAGCATTACTAATTTTCTCCTTTACAGAAAGTCTTAATTATTCACGTGCTGTTAAAGACAATTGGTATGTCGGAAACAATGATATTGCAGTAATCCTTTAATATATTACTATTGGTGAGGTGGGGTGATTCAAACGGTAATGTCTTCTCATACCTCTTATAAAACTGCGCTGATGAAAGGGCTGCCCAAGCAGATTCAATCCATGTGTCCGGATTGCAGGAAAATCATTCTGGCAGAGGTGTATGCTGAAAACGGCTCGGTCTGGATTAAAAAAACCTGCCCTGAGCATGGCAGTTTCATGGATCTCTACTGGAGTGATGTAGATTTGTATCTGAGGGCTGAGAAGTTTGCTTATGATGGAAGAACGATTGAGAACCCGCAGATAAGAAATGCGACTAGCTGTCCGGGTGATTGCGGTTTATGTGATCTTCATCTTGGTGTGACTGATCTTGCGAATATAGATGTTACTAACAGATGCAATCTGCGCTGCAGCTTTTGCTTTGCGAATGCGTATAAGCGGGGATATGTGTATGAGCCTTCTTTTGAACAGATTGTGGAAATGATGAGGATTGTGCGGGAAGAGCGCCCGGTTCCTGTGCCTGCGATACAGTTCTCAGGCGGTGAGCCAACGCTCAGAGAGGATCTTGTCGATATACTGAGGGTTGCAAAGGATCTCGGCTTTTTGCAGATTCAGCTGGCTTCGAATGGCGTGAAAATTGCCAGGGATGAAACACTCGTCAGGAGACTGTTCGATGCAGGGCTCTGCACCCTGTATCTTCACTTCGATGGAATTTCTAAGACTACCGAGCCATTTCTGGAAGTGAAGAAGCAGGCAATTGCTAACTGCAGAAAGGTAAAGCTGGGCGTAGTGCTGGTGCCTACGATCCTGAAGGGCGTGAACGATAATGAGGCAGGAAGCATAGTGAAGTTTGCCGCTGAAAATGTGGACGTAATCAGGGGGGTTAACTTCCAGCCGGTTGCGTTTACCGGTGCTGCATCTGCGGAGGAGAGGGAGGGCAGGAGATTTACCATACCTGATCTTTGCGACAGAATTGAGGCTCAGACTGGTGGTGAGATTCAGAAGAGCGATTTTTATCCTGTGCCCTGTGTTGTTGCCATTTCAAAGCTGGTGGAGGCGTACACAGGCAAGCCTCAGGTTGAGCTGAGTGCTCATCCTCACTGCGGTGTTGCAACCTACGTGTTTATTACTGAAAATGGTTTGCTGCCGATCAACAGGTTTGTTGATGTTGATGGATTTTTTGCTTCAATGGATGAGATGACTTCTGAGCTTTTAAAGGGTGGTTTGCTCAGCAGGGCAAAAGTTTTTATGAAAGGTTTGAAGGGCATTAACGAATGCATATCCGAGAAGGATCATCTCATAGCTGTTAAGTTCAAGGAAAAGCTGAAGAAGATTTTGATGGATCAGGACTACGCGGAGCTGGGCGAGTTTCACCGGGGAGCGCTTTTTGTCGGTACGATGCATTTTATGGATGTCTATAACTATGATGTGGAGAGGGTGCGCCGCTGTGTGATTCATTATGCCACGCCTGATCCCGTGAGGAGGATTGTGCCGTTCTGCGCTTACAACTCAGGGCCGACATATCGAGAGGAGATTGAGCGAAGGTACAGCATACCCCTTGAAGTGTGGGAATCCAGGCACGGCAAAATGGATGAGTTTGATGAGGGCGAGAAAACAGCATCACATGCATTCTAGATTAATTATAATTTAAAAATTATTTAAATAATTGGAATATTTTAGTTTTCGAGAGCGCAAAATACATAGCAAAATATAAGTAATAATAAATCTAATAAAGACAGGAAAAAGAACATTTTATAAAAATATCTGGTAGGGAATTGGAATTGATTGGAAAAAACAATAACAGCAACTCATCCTACGATGCAAAGCATATCCAGGTACTGGAAGGCTTAGAAGGGGTCCGAAAAAGACCGAGTATGTACATAGGCAGTCTCGACTCAAGAGGGCTGCATCATCTTGTTTATGAAGTGGTTGACAACAGTATTGACGAAGCCCTCGCAGGTTTTTGCGACAGTATAGAGCTGGTAATAAGAAAAGACAACAGCATCGCCGTTATCGACAACGGGCGCGGTATTCCTGCTGAGAAAATGGAGAGGTACAATAAAAGTGCAATAGAAGTGGTCATGACAATGCTCCACGCGGGAGGCAAGTTCGACCACGACAGCTACAAAGTCTCCGGGGGACTGCATGGCGTAGGAGTATCGGTGGTAAACGCGCTTTCTGAGTATCTCGAAGTCGAAGTAAAAAGAGATGGAAAAACTTACTTTCAAAGATACGAGCGAGGAATTCCAGTTACAAAAGTCAGACCAATCGGAGCGTCTCAGGAAACAGGCACAAAAGTCATCTTCAAGCCGGACAGCACCATTTTTCCGACGATCGATTTCGATTTCGAGCTGCTGTCCAAGAGAATGAGAGAGCTTGCATTTCTCAACAAAGGCTTGAAGGTAACGATCAGAGATGAGCGAAGTGAGAGAGAGCCGCAGATCTATCAGTACGAAGGCGGAATAAAGTCATTTGTAGAGTACCTCAACACCGGCAAGACGCTGCTTCACGAAGAGATAATTTACTTCGAGAAAGAAAAGGACCAGACTCAGGTTGAAATTGCAATGCAGTACAACGACGGCTATGCGGAGAACATCTATGCATTTGCTAACAACATAAACACCAGCGAAGGCGGCACACACATCATAGGCTTCAAAGCAGCTCTGACGAGAGTGGCCAATGACTACGCAAGGAAAAATGGCTTCATCAAGGAGAAAGAGGAGCCTCTGGCAGGCGAGGACGTGAGAGAAGGGCTCACAGCAGTGCTGAGCATCAGATTGAAGGATCCGCAGTACGAAGGACAGACCAAGACCAAACTGGTGAACAGCGAGCTCAAAGGCATAATTGAAACAATCGCCGGCGAGGAGCTCGCTAACTTCTTCGAAGAAAATCCCTCAATCGCGAACAAAATCATCGAAAAATCAATCGTAGCGGCGAGAGCCAGAGAAGCAGCGAAGAAAGCCAGAGAGCTCACAAGGCGAAAAGACGCCCTGGACAGTGCAGCGCTCCCGGGCAAGCTTGCCGACTGCTCGGAAAAAAATCCGGCGCTGTGCGAGCTGTACCTTGTCGAAGGCGACTCGGCAGGTGGAAGTGCCAAGCAGGGCAGAGATCGCAGTTTTCAGGCAATACTCCCGCTGCGGGGCAAGATACTGAACGTCGAAAAAGCCAGGGAAGACAAAATGCTGAAAAACGAAGAAATACGCACAATAATAACAGCTATCGGCACGGGAATAGGCGAGGAAATCAATCTGAGCAGGGCAAGATATCACAGAATCATAATCATGACTGATGCAGACGTGGATGGAGCGCACATTCGCACCCTCATTCTGACCTTTTTCTTCCGCCACATGAAGCCTCTTATAGAAGCGGGCTATATATACATCGCCCAGCCGCCGCTGTACAGAATAAAGAAAGGCAAAGCCGAGATCTACGTATACAGCGATCGAGAGCTGAATGAAAAACTGGAGCAGATCGGCCGCGAGGGTGCAAACATACAGCGCTACAAAGGCCTGGGGGAAATGAACCCCGGGCAGCTTTGGGAAACTACGATGGATCCTGACTCAAGAACGATTTTGAAAGTAACCCTTGAAGATGCGATGGAAGCGGATCGCATTTTCACTATTCTCATGGGCGATGCTGTAGAGCCACGAAGGGAGTTCATTATGACAAACGCCGCAGCAGTCAGAAACCTGGACGTGTAAAGTAGAAGGGCAGGGAACAAAAAAATGGGTGAAGAAGCACCAGCAACCGGACAAAAAGTGCTGCCAGTTCAAATCCAAGATGAGATGAAAAAGTCCTACATCGACTACGCGATGAGCGTGATAGTTGGCCGTGCTCTTCCCGACGTCAGAGACGGACTCAAGCCGGTTCACAGGCGCATTCTCTACGCGATGAGCGAGCTTGGAATGACGAGCGATAAGCCCTACAAAAAGAGCGCGCGCATAGTGGGCGAAGTGCTAGGCAAATATCACCCCCACGGGGATGTCGCAGTTTATGACACGATCGTTCGACTCGCGCAGTCTTTTTCCTGCAGGTATCCACTTGTCGACGGTCAGGGTAACTTCGGCTCGGTAGACGGCGATGAGCCCGCGGCAATGCGGTACACCGAAGTGCGCATGGCAAAAATCGCCGAGGAAATGCTCGAAGATCTGGATAAAAACACCGTTAATTTTACCCCGAATTTTGACGATACCCTGAAGGAGCCACTAATGCTGCCGGCAAAGCTGCCAAATCTACTCATAAACGGCTCTTCAGGCATCGCAGTCGGCATGGCAACCAACATCCCGCCTCACAACCTCTCCGAGATAATAAGCGGCATCATACTGCAGATAGATAAGCCGGATGTAGATCTTGCAGGGCTCATGGAGCACATAAAGGGCCCTGATTTCCCAACTGGAGCCATAATCTGCGGGAGACAGGGCATAGCAGATGCGTACACCACAGGGAGAGGGGCGATAAGAGTACGTGCGAGAGCAAGCGTGGAAGAAACTAAAGGAGAAAGAAGTAGAATCGTCATCTCCGAGATACCGTTTCAGGTGAACAAAGCCAATCTTGTTGAGAGCATAGCAACGCTTGTGAAAGAAAAAAGAATTGAGGGAATAACTGATCTGCGCGATGAATCAGATCGAGATGGAATACGCGTTGTAGTGGAGCTTGGAAGAAATGCAAATCCTGACATAGTGCTGAACCAGCTCTTCAAGCATACGCAGATGGAAACCACATTCGGGATAATAAACCTTGCGCTGGTCAGGAACCAGCCGGTCGTGCTTACGCTTAAAGAAACCATACAGCACTTCATCGAGCACCGCAAAGAAGTGGTCACACGGAGATCTAAGTTCGAGCTGGAAAATGCAGAGAAAAAAGCACACATCTTGCAGGGATTAAAAATTGCCCTGGCAAATATCGACCGCGTTGTGAAAATAGTAAGAAAAGCGGCAACAGGCGAAGAAGCAAAGACAACTTTGATAAAAGAGTTTACGCTCAGCGAAGATCAGGCGAAGGCAATTCTGGAGATGCGCTTGCAGAGACTGGTTGCACTTGAGCAGCAAAAAATTGACTCAGAGCACAAAGAGCTGCTTGGCAAAATCGCATGGCTGAAAGAAGTGCTTGCCAGCGAGCGAAAGATAAAGGAGATAATCAAAACCGAGCTGCTCGAGCTTAAGAAAAAATATGCCGACAAAAGAAGAACCGAAATAATAGAGGAGCTCTCAGATCTTGAAATAGAAGATCTCATCCCCCGGGAGCAAGTGATAATCACCAAGACCCATGATAACTACATCAAGCGCGTGCCGGTTGACACCTACAGAATGCAAAGGCGCGGGGGCAAGGGCAAAATTGGAATGCAAACCAAAGAAGAAGACGCGGTCGAAGACCTGTTTATCGCATCCACACACGACTACATATTGTTCTTCACGAATAAAGGCAGAGTTTACTGGCTCAAGGTCTATGGCATACCATCCGGTGACAGATACTCCCGCGGGAAAGCAATCGTAAACCTCATCAGCATACAGAAAGACGAAAGAATAACCGCAAGCATACCGGTAACGAGCTTCAGCGATGATTGTTACCTGGTGATGGCAACAAAGAAAGGCATAATTAAGAAAACCCTGTGCAGCGCCTTCGCAAATCCGAGGAAAACCGGCATAATAGCAATCGGACTGGAAGAAGGCGACGAGCTAGTAGAAGTCAAGCTTACAAATGGCCAGCATGAAATCGTGCTCAGCACCAGGAGCGGAAAAGCGATAAGATTCAGCGAAAGCCACGTTCGAAGCATGGGAAGAAGTGCGTACGGGGTACGCGGAATACGCCTGATAGGTGAAGACGAAGTGGTCAGCATGGAAATTGTGAAGGAAAACTCAACACTGCTCACGATAACCGAGAACGGCTATGGCAAGCGCACTGCTTTTGAGGAATACCGCTGCGCCCACCGCGGCGGACAGGGAGTAATCACAATAATAACCAGCCCCAGAAATGGACAGGTAGTAGCGGTCAAGGAAGTTACCGACATCGATGAGTTGATGCTTATCAGCGCACAGGGAGTCGTGATTCGCATACCTGCAAACAGCATCTCCGTGCAGGGCCGCAACACACAGGGAGTGACAATAATGGACATAAAAGAGGGCGATCGCGTGGTGGGCGTGGCAAAGATCGCGAAAGAAGAAGGTGGAGCGGAAGACTCCTCTCAGATTCAGGTAACTTAATTCCACTGCTGTTCTCCCAAAGTTCTTAAGGAAAAATGTGCATATTATCGCTATAGATAGGAGGAGTCATGAATAAAATTTACAGCTCTGTACTGGAAACCATCGGAGGCACGCCTCTGGTGCGATTGAACAGGTTAACTGAGGGTTTGAAGTGCACTGTTTTGGCGAAGCTTGAATCGCGAAACCCTGGAGGGAGCGTGAAAGACAGGATCAGCTTCAGCATGATATCCGAGGCGGAAAAGCAGGGGTTTATCAATGCGGAAACTGTGATCATAGAGCCAACAAGCGGAAACACGGGAATAGGCCTTGCAATGGTTGCCGCTGTTAAGGGCTACCGCCTGATTCTTGTAATGCCTGAGACAATGAGCATTGAACGCCGGACTCTTTTGAAAGCATACGGCGCTGAACTGATTCTCACTCCCGGTACTGAGGGGATGAGAGGCGCCATTAAGAGGGCTGAAGAGCTTGCTGCTGGTATCCCCAGTTCCTTCATTCCCCAGCAGTTCAAGAACCCCGCTAACCCAAAAATACACCGGGAGACAACCGGGCCCGAAATCTGGAGTGCTACGGATGGAAAAGTTGACATCCTCATCTCAGGAGTCGGTACCGGCGGAACAATTACGGGAGTTGCGGAGTACATCAAGCCCCTTAAGTCGGAGTTCAAAGCAATCGCCGTTGAGCCTTATAGCTCTCAAGTGCTGCGCGGCGGTAGACATGCTCCTCATAAAATCCAAGGAATAGGCGCAGGCTTCGTTCCGGACATTTTAAGGCTTGATCTGGTGGATGAAATTATCGATGTTAAAGATGAGGATGCAATGCAGACCTCGCGGTTGCTTGCGAAGAAAGAGGGCATTCTGGCGGGAATTTCTTCGGGAGCAGCAGCCTGGGCAGCTCTGGAAGTGGCAAAGCGAGTTGAAAGCGAAGGCAGGCTCGTTGTGGTCGTGCTGCCGGATACTGGAGAGCGCTATTTCAGCACTCCGCTGTTTCAAGAGCAGGAGGTGGGATTGGGCTTATGAGGCGATCGCGCTCAAAAAAAGCAAAGCAGAGCAGGCAGTCATCTCACATTTGCACTCCCGAGCAAATGCTGGATATGGTTATGAAAGGACAGACTGCTGTTGAGGCTGACTGGGCTGAGAAACACCTGCCAGACGTTGTCGATCAAATCATGGAAAACTACAAAAAATATGTCGGAATGCAGCATTTAGAGGGGGAAGATCTCCCATCGAAACAAATTGTTATCGAATGTCTGGAAGATCTTCTCACGATCGTTTTCCCGGGTTATCTGGGAAAGGCAGGGGTTACCAGGTACAATGTAAAGTACTTCCTCGGGGAAACATTGAACTCAGTATACTTCCGCCTCGTTAATGAGGTTGAGAAAAGCCTGAAGTATGTCTGCCGGAATGTTGAGTCATGCCCACGTGATGTGTGCAGCAGACGGGCAGAGGTTGTTGTTAAGGAGGTGCTTGAAAAAATCCCTGAGATCAGGACGCTTTTGGGAGGGGATATACAGGCAGCCTATGATGGAGATCCTGCTGCGATGAGCACCGACGAAGTTATAATCAGCTATCCCTGTGTGCTCGCAATTGCAACTCACAGGATTGCGCACGAGCTTTACACAAGAGGAGTGCCGCTTATTCCAAGGATAATGAGCGAGCATGCTCATAGCGAAACTGGAATAGACATTCATCCGGGCGCAAAAATCGGTAAAAACTTCTTCATCGACCACGGCACAGGCGTGGTTATCGGAGAGACCACAGAGATTGGAGACGGCGTTAAAATCTACCAGGGAGTAACGCTCGGGGCTCTAAGCTTTCCAAAGGACGATGCAGGAAAAATCATCAAGGGTAGAAAGAGGCATCCCACCATAGGCAACAACGTGGTCGTATACGCAGGTGCAACGATTCTGGGCGGAGAAACAGTAATAGGAGACGGAGCAGTAATAGGCGGCAACGCGTGGATAACCTCGTCGGTGCCTCCAGGCACGAGGGTAATAGTCGCTGCGCCAGACCTGCACTATAAAAACAAGAAGGGCCGCTAAAGCTTATTTATCTCAACACAGATTATTGACTGCATGCTGATAAAGCAGTACATGACCGTCAATCCAGTTTGCGTTTCTCCCTCGGATAAAGTATCAAAGCTGATCGATCTGTTCGAGCAAACAAACCACGACGGCTTTCCGGTGGTTGAAAATGGGCAGTTAGCGGGTATTGTTACCCTCAGAGACATGATGCGCTCAAAGCTCTCTAGGGGCAAAGAGGTGAGCGAAATAATGACATCCAATGTGATAACTGTAACCCCGGACGACGATCTGGTAAGCGTTGCCGGGGTTATGGCGTTCCATCGCATCCATCACATGCCAATTGTGGATGATGGTAAACTCGTGGGTATAATCAGCAGCTCGGACATCCTTCGCGCCTGTGTGGAGAACATCGTCTCGGAGAACATCAGTAAGATCTTCGACTCGCTGAGGAGGCTGAGGGGCAATGTCTCGCTCAATCACGGACTGGTTGAGGTTGAGAGGCTCATTCCCACTCAAAAATATCTGGATAAAAAAGAGCTCGAGGTCCGAAGAGAGCAGCTCTCAAGAGGCGTTGTCTACCCGATTGTGGTGGGAAGACAGGGAGAGCGGTACCACGTTATCGACGGACATCACCGTGCTTATCTGGCCAATAAGACAGGGGTGAAAAAGATCCAGGCGTTCATAGTCGATGGAGATCTTGAAATCTTCAAAACATCCGAGAAGCTCGGCATTAAAAATCTGGACGAGCTTAACATCTCCGAATTAATGTAGAAACCAGAAGCAAAAATATTTGAGAGGGCATTGCATTTTATTTTTACAATACTAAGGTGAATCTCATGGTTAGATACAAAATTCCCGTGATTGCTGGCGACGGCATAGGCCCTGAAGTGATAGCCGAGGGAAAGAAGGTTCTGGATGCTGTGAGCGAGGTCAAGAATTTTGAGATCGAGTGGGTGCACTTCCCGAATAATGCCGATCACTATCTGAAGACGGGCGAGCTTATCTCTGAAAAAACGCTCAAGGAGCTTTCAAAGTACAGGGCAATTTATCTCGGCTCGATAGGCGATGATCGCGTTAAGCCGGGCATACTGGAGAAGGGAATCCTGCTGACTCTGCGCTTCTACATGGACCAGTATATCAACCTCAGACCTGTGAAGCTGCTGGAAGGTGTTGAGACACCCCTTAAGGGCAAGACTCCAAGTGACATTGACTTCGTTGTGGTGCGCGAGAACACCGAGGACTTCTACATAGGCATAGGCGGGAGAGCGAGGAAAGGACAGAACAAGCAGGAGCTCGGGGTAATTCGCAAGCTGTATAAAATCAAATTTGATCTGGATATCGACTCGGATAGCGATGAAATTGCATATCAAATTGGAATGGTCACAAAGGAGGGCAGCGAGAGGGTAATCAGATATGCTTTCGACCTTGCAGTGCAGCGCAGAAAGCATCTTTCAAGCGTTGACAAGGCAAACGTTTTATCAGATATCTACGGCTTCTGGCGCGAAATTTTCAACGAAGTTGCAAAGGAGTATCCCGGAGTTAAGACGGACTTCAACTTCGTGGATGCAATAACAATGTGGTTCGTGAAAAACCCCGAGTGGTTCGATGTAGTGGTAGCGCCCAACATGTTCGGGGATATCATAACAGATCTGGGAGCAATGATACAGGGGGGACTCGGGCTTGCACCCGGCGGCAACATAAATCCAAGGGGCACGAGCATGTTCGAACCCATTCACGGCAGCGCACCGAAGTACAAGGGACTGAACAAGGTAAACCCGGTTGCAACGATCTGGGCAGGCGCCATGCTGCTTGAAAGCCTTGGCGAGAAAGAAGCAGCGCAGATCGTAGTCAAAGCGATCGAGCAGAACCTGCAAGAGGGCAAAGTGCGAACCTACGACCTCGGCGGAAAGTCGAAAACCAGTGAAGTGGGCGATGATATCGCGAGGATCATAATGGAGATAGGTAGGTTTACCTGATCCATAAGAAGAAGCAGCTTATCTGATTTCTTCCGGTTTTATCCTCTTGATGTCTTCCAGTCCATCGAAATCAGGGTCTACCGATAAAATCCGGCGGCAGTTAAAATCTTTCATGGTTTGATAGTAGATGCAGTCTCTAGGTAAAAGCGATTTTTCCATGAGCTCTGGAATTAGAATGACCAAATCCCTGTTGGCGTCGGCTATTGTTAGATTTTTGAATGAAAAGATGGTTTCAAACACCTCTTTGATTTCAGGCAGGAATTCAAGTATAACTTCGGGCTTCTCTCTAATTTTTTCTGCAGGGCGCACTCTGTATTTTCTCTCTATCAATCTCATAAGCACGACGTATGCAAATTCGTCCAGTGTCAGGCAGCTTGTCAATCCGCGTTCCCCGCCTCGTTGTATCTTTTCAAAGATTTTCTTAACTCCTCGAGAAAATTTAGGGTCTTCGAAAAAGAAAAGATAGAACGCATTGGAGTCCAGATATATCATTTATTCTCCCTTCAGCGCTTCTCATACTTCCAGATCAAATCTTTTACTCGCGTAAATCCCTTCTCCTTGCCAAGCACTTTGTGCTACAGGGAAGACTCCGGATCGCCCAGATATAAGAAATCCATGATCGAGTGCCTGCATCGCTTTAGCTGCATGCACTCTACCAGCGTTTTGTATTTGCCGCCTGCAAGCCCGTCTGCTATCAGTGCTGCACCCTGAGCGGAGTGCTTTACCTTTGCAAAGCCTTTAACTGCTTTGACGTTTCCAAGTTTATCGCCTAGCACCTGCTTCAGGGATGCCATTTTTCCGCTGATCAAATACCCCCAGGGCTCTTTTTTCATCGAGATTCGCATTGCGGCTATGTCTTTAAGAATCCCCTCAATGTAGGCTTTAAATGCAGGGGTATTTTTATGCCTCAAAAACTCCCTCGGTGCAATATCTTTTCCAATAATATCCCTTACTCCGCCTCTGTACAGCAGCTCTTTTTCAAATCCCCCCAGCAGGTATGCGAGTTCTCCATCCATTCTGCCGACGGATAGAAATCCGAGAGAAGCGAGTGTGCCTCCTGTTCCGTCAACTATCTTCCCATTTTCTACTGCCAGCACTGCGTTAAAAGCCGAGCCTAGTTCTATCAAAATGAAGGAAGTCTTTTCGTAGTCGATGCGAAGTCTATTTGCCTGCTCGGCTATTGCAAGAGCAGCGCTGCACACTTTATCAGGTGTTCCCATATCGATTTTATTGATCTTTCTGAACTCCGGCACAGTCGGAAGATGCTTTACCCCCGGGATTATATAAGCTTCGACTCCTGTGTCTTTTAGCAGCTTCAGCACTTTTGAGAGCCCCATTACATTTTCTGCTTTTTTCTTGAGAGCAATCAGCTTTAAATCTCTCGGCGTCAGCTCTCTCACTTTTTTAAGAGGCAATCCATATCCGGAGGGGGCAACTAACAAATCGAGCTTTAAGGACTCTATGAGCTTCACGATTTTTTCAGGATTGCTTTTTACTTTGGTGGTGGGTATCGCTCGCTCGAAGCAAAGCCTGCCATCCTCAAGCACTGCTAAATCCCAGCTGCTGGTGCCAGGATCTATTCCCATCACTCGAGGCATTTTTTCACCTGAAATCGGTTGGGAAATATTCTTCAATTTTCATCAGAGGTGAGTTATTGTGGATGATCAGATATTTGCGGTAAAAGCAGGAGCCTGTTCTAAAAATGTCCTGGAATTTTTTGCTGTGTAGAAATCCGATCTCTTTTATCTCCCTGCGTGTTTCGATCCTGTGCTGCTTCAGGATCTTGCCTATGGGTATGTCGGTGCTCTGCACGTCTCTGCGGAATCCCTCCGGCAGGCGCTCGATCGGGGTGTATGATATAGCGTATGCTAGTATTCTGCTGCTTCCATCGTTGGTCAGGTGCACTGTGCGCTCACTTACCGGGCTGTTTTGCTTGATTTTTAATTCCGCTGCGAGATTGGAATCAGCCAAGATAATTCGCTGCTCTCTGCCTTTCACCTTCACTTCTCTGCCCGTAAATGCCTCAAGCAGTGTGGTGGTGGAGCCATCTGAAATCAGCAGCGCTCTCTGGACGGGGCTGAGGCTATGTGTTTTCTCAAGATCTTTTAAGCTATTCAGCAGTGACAAGCGCACCACTCCTGCTTGCTCTTGAGACGATGGCATTGTCACAAAACTCAAGAGCAATTTTTTTCAGCTCAAGAGCGTGTTTCTTTCCCAAGGCGAGTGCGTAAACCGTTGGTCCAAATGAGCTCAGTCCTGCGCCAAAGGCATTTTTTTCAAGGGCATTCATCAGCTCTTTAACCATTTTTCTCTGCAGATCGACCTCAATTTTTTTGAAGCCCAGGGTTTGCATTTGATTCAATCCATCTCCGAAAGATTTTATATCGCCTTCAACTGCTGAAGGAAGGATTTTCATCAGCAGCAGGTGGCAGAGCTGCTCCACTTCTCCTCTATCTAGGGGACAGTATTTCTCGAAAATTGAAACTTCCCTTGCTCCATGAATCCTTTCAGCGGGTGGTATGGCGCATACAAAGTACCAGTCCTCTGGCAGATGAAAGCGAAGATAATCTGGCGGTGCCGCTCTCGATCTTGAGGAGGGGAGGAAGCTCTGTTTTTGCCCCTGCTTGCCGAAGCTGTGTCCAAAATCGATGATCAGTCCCCCTCCCTCGAAAGCCGCTACACCTATGCCTGAAGTTCCACCGCGCGAGACGCAGATCGCCAGCTCTCTAGCCGGTGGCTTGAGGCTGCAGAGTTCGGTTGTTGCTCTTGCTACCGCGAGATAAAGCTGGGTCGTACCGCCCAGTCCGACGTGTGCCGGAATTGTTTTTTCCAGGGTAATTTTAATATGCTGCTTGAGATTGAAATGGGATCTGATTTTCTTGATGAGCGCTTTGATCTCTTTCTCTTTTTCCTTCGAGCCGGTAACTTCGTCTTTTTCTGCCAGCTCTGCCTCCAGAACTACACCTGGCTTATCAAGGGCAACGCCTATGCCCCCGTCGATTCTCCCGAGAGCACCGTTGAGGTCGATCAATCCAAAGTGCAGCCTGCTTGGTGTTTTTATCTTAATCTTTTTTCGGCTTTTCAATATGCTTAATCACCACCTCTTTCTTTCGCAGAGCTGCTTTATATGCTGCTTCGACTCTGCTCTTTTTCTCCTCAAGGTCTTCCGGTGCCTGCTCTCCCACTACTTTCTTTATTTTTGTATAAGCTGACTCTCTGAAGAGAGGCCTAAGCTGCTCCTGTTTATTGCCTCTCATTAAAATTCCATGCTTTGGCTCCTCAACCACCTCTCCGATTGTATCAATCTGTACTCCAGCCTTCCTCACTGCCTTAAGTACTTCAAAGGCGTTTTCCGGAGGCGTGAAGATCAGCAGTGAGTCGAGGGAAACTCCAAGGTAGTCTATATGGTTTTGCTTTAGAAGCTGGTATACCTTCGGGTTTACCAGCTTTTTAATTCTGCTTTCCTCGAATATCATTCCAACACTGGCTTCTTCGCAGATCTGCTCGGCATCGCCCCTCAATCCGCCGTTTGTGACGTCTGCCATTGCGTGTATCTTTGACAGGAGGGGGTAAATTGCATTGCATGCTCTGATGAAGTTTATGTTAAGGGTTTCCATTACCGCATCGTGTTTGCCAGAGTAAATTGCGGTCGTGCAGATTGTGCCTCCTCCGGCGCCCTCTGTTAAAAGGATCATATCTCCTGCTTTTACTCTTCTGCGCGCAGCTATATTCTCAGTCTTGGCAATCCCTGCTGCACCCACGCAGGATACCATTCGGTCTCCTATGACCATGTCCCCTCCTATGCGCAGAGTGCTCCCGGCGATTAACGGTACGTCTGTGAGCTGAGAAATTGCGCTTATGCCTGCCACGAAGTCAAAAAGCCTGCCAACGTCTCCGTCATCTGCCAGGTGGAGGTCGGTAAAAAGCGCCAGGGGTCTCGCCCCTTTTACCAGGATATCTCTGAGCGAGGCTCTTGTCACGTGGAAGCCTGCGATAAACGGATACTCGCTCAATCTGGAGTGTGTGCCGTCCACTGCTATGACTATCGCCTCGCCTGCTTTACCCAGGCTAACAGCTCCTGCATCGTCCTGCGATTCGGGGGATAGAAAAGCACTTGAGGATGAAGCTGCGATGCTGGCGATTTTTTTGTGAACGAAGAAGTCCCCCTCGCCTCTGCAGCCCACTCCAATTTCGCCCATCGTTACATTGCTGAGGGGATAAGCTAAAATGTTTTTCAGAAGTTTATCGTTTATCTCTTTGCCAGCAGCTCTGACTTCTTCAATTACAGCCTTTGCAAGCCGCTTTGCTTCTTGCCGTGATATGTTTTTTGTGCTGTGAATGAGATGTGTCAGCTCATTTATGACCTCTGTTTCATCCATATCTTTTTTCAGGCTTCTGCGGACTAAACCCTCAAGATCCATTCTTCACCCTTTCCCACGACATGATGCCCTCTATGCTTATTATTTTCTTCCTTTTTATTCGGGGAAAGGATAGAAAAAAAGGTTAGACGAGGAATGTGAATACTATCCATGCGATTATCGTGAGTATAACAGAGTGCTTCAATCCAGCGCTGACCGAGCCCTCGCCCATCTGCCCTGCCACGAGTCCTGAGCAGAAGCCCTGTACAACTGCGGCGTGGAAGAATAGGCGCTTGTATTCATCGGGATTGAATACCATGTATAAGCCCTGCACTGACTGGCCGCTTGCCGCTGCCTGCATGCCTGCATTGTACATCACCGGTATAAATGTTGTAGCCAGAACTGCTATGACGAATATGAACACCAGAAAGGCGACATAGCATATCATTAGATAGATTACCATGCCAGCAAACCTGTCTGCATTCATCATCTGCAGCTCTCTTGCATCCTTTGAAGCTGCTTCTAATACATCTGGCACGTTGCCTCCGGAGCGCTCTGCCTGTATAATAAGTGAAGCTGCTCTTCCGACAAGTGGTGTGCGCACGCGCTTGGCGAAGTTCTCAAGGGATTCTTCAAAAGGCAGGCCCCATGAGACAAGTGCGTCCATTCGCTTGATCTCAGCAGTCAGCGCACCGTAACTGCCTTTAGCAACGGTTCTCAACGCCATGGGCAGAGTCATTCCTGAGCGATTTGATTCTGACAGGTCTCTCAGGAATGCTGGTAAATATTCTTCCATTTTTCTTATGTTTGTCTCCTTGTAGTAGTGCATAAAGCCCGGGGGAGCTATTGCTATCAATACTGAGGCAATCACGATGTCATCGATGACTGGAGAGCTGAGGAAATATATCAGTCCGTAAATCAGCAGTGTCATGCTGATTGGCACGCTTATAAAAGCTGCATAAAACGGCTCGTTTCTTATCGTTTCTAAAGGCGTCTTGATGAACTGGCTGAGCTTTGTTCTGCGTCTCCTCTCCTCAAGTGTTTTCAGTATCTGATTGCTCAGATCTGGATTTGCATATTCCGGTGCCATTGGTATCAAGCCTCAGGGGTTATGGAGTCGATTAATATTACGAACAGCAGGCTGCCGACGGGTATTACGAGGTATATCAGCAATCTCAGTAACAGCAATCCGCCGCCGCTCATGATCATCATTACCGACATGAGGACTATCAGAAAGAGCGGTCCTGCAACGAAAGCCGTGACATATGCCTCTGCGATCAAGCCAAGGGTATCCAGAAATTCTTTCTGCTGTCTTCTATTGTCAAGCATATATTGCTCTGTTTTTACTTTCATATATGGTGATAGCTCGCCTCCAGAAGTAATTGTGGTTATTATTCCCTGGAGGAATTCCTGAAATCTGGACGACGGTGTGGTTGAGGCAACATTTTTCAGTGCAGTTATCAGGTCTTCTCCAAATATTTTAATTTCTCTGATTATATACCGCGCTTCCACTGCGGATTCTCCATACATCTCAGAGTCGGCAAGGGATCCGAATATTTCTGCTGGCACTACGCCTGCCTTTGACATTGATGCGATATAGTTGACCGCATACGGGAGAGTTGCATCTATATTTCGCTTTCGATTGCCACATATGAGTTTTGGATATAACTTGAAGGTAACATATGTTAATCCGCCGAATAGCAACGCGAGGAATGCTATCAGAGAGACCTCAAGGAGGATTGTTTTATTGTCCAGTACTGGATCCATCCACGCCGGAAACTCCATCTCTGAGAGTCTTGTAACTGTGATTTGGGGTATCCCGAATATATTCAGAAATACCAATCCAAGGAGGATTCCCATTATTGCCGCAATCAAGGAGGAAAGGAGCGCGGTTGAAAGAAAGTGCTCAATTGACACAGTCATCCTTGCGCCGAGCATGCTTTTCTTGAGCTCAAAATATTTATCCCGTCTCTTCAAGAAGTACTTTCCGAAAAGGAGATATGCTATTTTTTCAAAGCTAACGCTCTGCATAAAGCTCTTTCCTCACCAGATTCATCATTTTATCTGGCTCTCGATAGTAGCCCACGACGATCTTTGCTACATCCTCGTAAAATGAAACTGACTTGAGCCGCATCCACTCCAGAATTTCCTGTCTGTTTCTGAGCTCTGTCTTTATCTTTTCTTCTGTCCAGCCACGGTCATCCATTATCCTGTCCAGTATATACGATCTGCCTGAGTAATCGAATTCATCACTCGCAGAGATCCATTTGAACACTTCATTTGTGATCAGCTCGCCGGTGCGAGTGTCCACGCCGATTATCTCAGTCAGAGTCTTGCATCTCCTTACCCTCTGCCCGCCCACGCGAACCTGGCACTGAATACATACTATATCAAGAGCCTGAAGCATTATTCGAGGCACGTTGATTGGCGGGCTCTCAAGGCGGTGGACTACAGAGGCTACGTTATCCGCATGCATGGTCGAGAATGTTGTGTGACCTGTTGCCATTGCCTGGAAGAGCACATATGCTTCTTTGCCTCGAACTTCGCCGAGTAATATGAATTCAGGTCTCTGGCGAAGCGCTGCCCTCAGCAGCTCGTACATGTCGATCGCTCCAGCACTACCCGAGCTTACCGGTGCTCTGGTAACACCAGGGATCCAGTTGGGATGTGGAAGGTTCAGCTCGCGTGTATCCTCAATGGAGATGATTTTGAGCTGGGGAGGTATAAAGAGAGAGATTGCGTTAAGCGCAGTGGTTTTTCCTGAAGCAGTGCCGCCTGCAAAGATTATGCTTTTGTTGTGCTCAACAGCCAGCCATAAATAGGCGACTGCGCTTGTTGGCAGCGTATGAAGGTCTATTAAATCCGGTGGAGTAAGCGGTGTTTCTTTGAATTTACGTATTGTGAACGTGCTCCCGCGGGTTGTAACTTCCCTGCCAAGTGTAAGCTGTATTCGAGAGCCATCAGGCAGGGTAGCGTCGAGCAGTGGCTCTGCAATCGAGATATGGCGGTTGCAAATCTGCGCCAGCTTGATCACGAACGAATCGAGATCGTCTTCATCCTCAAAGACTATATTGGATTTTACTGATTCGTACTTTTTATGGTAAATGAAAATTGGAGTGTGAGGTCCATCACAGGAGATGTCTTCTATGTGCGGATCTCTTATAATTGCGTCTATCTTGCCATAGCCAAGGAACTTGAGCAGAATGTAATAATTGATTTTTTCTTTTGAGATGGGGGTGATCTTTATTCCATACTCATTGAGTATTTTATCGATATTTTTCTTCAGATAGGTCTCAGCCCCACTGCGCTCAAGATCTCTGAGATTTAAGTCTAGTCCCTCAATCATCCTGTATGTAATCTCTTTGAGAAGCTCTTTCTCACCTTTGCTAAGCGTTGGCTCAAGCACTCTATATGTATATTCATGGCTGATGGGCTCAAAGGTGATCCGCACGTATGCATATGGCTGATTAACGGGATAAAGCTCGACTTCTTCGTATGTTTTATCTTTCGGCATCTCGAATTCCACGAGGGGGCCGTATTTAGCAACATCGTATTCGTATTCTTTCTTCTCAGCGACCTTCTTGACTTTACCACTTGGTTCTGGCTCTACCAGCACCTGTTTGACCTGTGCTTTTTCATCCGGAACAATGGCAGGAGGTACAGGTTCTTTCTTTGCTTCTTCTATTGCTTCCTCCCAGATCTTTTCAATTTCTGCCGGCAGCTTAACCCGCTCTACCGGTGGCTGTATCTTTCTACTGGAACCAAGTCTTATTTTTAGCTCATCGATGCCGATCTTTGAGTCCTTTGGAAGCACTA
>CAZVYP010000033.1:0-2062 GCA_964631075.1 uncultured Methanocellales archaeon | reverse complement strand
AGATTTCTGGATTTCTTCAGGTTTTTCGCTTCTGTGTTCTTCAGTCATAATACCTTCAAATTTCAGTAGCCAAGTCTTATTTTTAGCTCATCGATGCCGATCTTTGAGTCCTTTGGAAGCACTAGGTCTGAAAGATCTTTTTTCTCCTTCGTTGGAATTTTTTTGACAGATTTCTGGATTTCTTCAGGTTTTTCGCTTCTGTGTTCTTCAGTCATAATACCTCCAAAATTTTTAAAATATTTTGAGCTTTTTGAAATCCTCTATATCTTTTGCTAGCTTGTTCAATTCTTCATCTGTCACTTCGACCATACTTTTTATATGATTCAGCTCTGAAGTCAACTGCTTTATGCGGGTATACATAATCAGGATAATGAACAGGCTAACTGATAGCATGAGGATCATCAAAATTTCATATAAGGACATTTTTTTATCTGCCCCCAAAAATTGCTCTTGCCAGTCTCCCAACAAATCCTTCTCTTGTTGAATCCGCTACCTCTACGACTGTCTGTCCTGTCAGCTTAGCCGCTATTCGCTTGTAAGCTAATGCAGCAGAGGACTCAGGGCTTCTGATCACAACCGGCAACTTGAATGCAGCAGATCTCCTGACATTTCCGTCTTCAGGTATGACATCTATGACTTCAACTCCGAGCAGCTCTTTTACTTTTTGCTTCTTTAGCTCGGTCTGGTCGACTCCTGCTCTATTCAAAATTGCACCGCCAACTCTTCCACCCACAGTTTCAGTCAGGATTTTGGTTTTCAATGCATCTGCCATGGAGGCAATTTCAGGATTAACGACAAGGATTACTTCATCTGCAACAGCCAGCGGAATTATTCCATCTCTGCTGATTCCCGCCGGAGCATCGATGATCATAAAGTCCACTCCCTCAAGAAGCTTTACCATTACTTCCTGAAGGCGCTCCGGATCTGACTCTTGAAAGCCCTGCAATGAGATCCCACTTGGCACAACTTTAAGTCCAGCAGGCCCTTCGTAAATCGCCTGCTCGATGCTGGCTTTTCCCGCGAGCACTTCATGAAGAGTTATGGGGCTCCGCTCAAGTCCGAGAACCAGCCCGATGTTGGCCATTCCGATGTCAGCGTCAATAATAACTGTTTTTTTACCCAGTAATGCAAGAGCAGTGCCAATGTTTACAGTGGCAGTAGTTTTGCCTGTGCCTCCCTTCCCAGATGCTATCGTGTAAACTTTAGCCGCCATTCTTATACTCTCCAAACTCCATCCATCATTATGATTATTAACCTATATAAATTTGTCGTTTTTACAAAAAATTATTACAAATTTGGTCTAAAAATCAAAAAATTGATTTATTTTTGAATATATTCATCTCATACGGACAAACATCTCATCCAGCATTCAGTCCCGTAAAAGCTGCCGGCTGGAAAGAAAAGAATAGTAATATACCAAAAACTATTTCAATGCCCTTGTTTCTTCACCCAGAGAACTCAGAATTCGATCCCTCAACCGGTTAACCTCGAGATCAGTCCTCTTCCGTGGCCTTGGAATATTAACATCTATGATCTCCTTGACCCTTCCTGGGGAAGCAGTCAGGAGCACAATTTGCTCGCCAAGAAAAACTGCTTCATCGACATTATGAGTTATGAAAAGCACGGACTCCCGCTCCCTCTCCCAGATACCAAGCACTTCTTCCTGAAGCTGGTTCCTCGTCTGAGCATCGAGAGCGCCAAACGGCTCATCCATAAGCAGAATCTTCGGCTCATTTGCAAGTGCTCTCGCAATTGCCACGCGCTGTTTCATCCCGCCTGAGAGCTCATGCGGATAAGCATTTGCGAACCTCCCGAGCCGCACAATTTCAAGATACTTATCCACGATTTTGCTCCTATCTTCAACAGTTACGCCCCTGATCTCAAGCCCGAACTCAATATTTCTGCGGACAGTGCGCCATGGAAACAGCGCGTACTCCTGAAACACAACGCCTCGATCCGGTCCCGGTCCCTCTATTTTTTTCCCGTCCAGCAGTATCTCGCCAGAAGTAGGCAGGTCCAGACCTGCGGCGAGTCTGAGCAGCGTGGTCTTGCCACACCCGCT
>CAZVYP010000032.1:0-23133 GCA_964631075.1 uncultured Methanocellales archaeon | reverse complement strand
AAGAAGACCTAATTTTAGAAGACAGCGAAATAGAAGGATTCCTGGAAAGAGTAGTTACCCCATTCGGAACCTCAGCTAAAGCAGATGTTCCCCGAAAATACATCGGAAGAAGAGTTTACGTAATAATAACCAAAAAAGAAGTAGAATGAATCAACTATTTTTGTCCCAATGCCCTCCAATCAAGCACCTGGATTTTTCAGCTTAGCTCTTCGAGCTCTTATTCAAGACAGATATACCTATAAATATATCTTGTAGAGCAGGATATAGGGCAATTCAAGGTGAGAGTAATGAGCTTGATTGGAAAATCTGTTAGACTGGAAAGAATAATTAATCGCCAGACAGGCAGAACTGTTATCGTGCCCATGGATCACGGCGTGAGCTCCGGGCCAATTGAAGGATTGATAGATTTAAAAGAAACAGTCAACAAAGTTGCCGAAGGCGGGGCGAATGCGGTACTCGGACACATGGGCCTGCCCAGATATGGGCACAGGAAATACGGGCGAGATGTGGGGCTTATAATCCATTTGACTGCCTCCACCTCACTGGGACCGGATCCACTTCACAAGATTCTCGTAACGAGCGTTGAGGAAGCAATAAAAGTTGGTGCAGATGGTGTAAGCGTGCATGTAAATATCGGAGCGAACGATGAAGCTCAAATGCTCGCAATGCTCGGCAATGTTTCTAAAGCGTGTAACGAGTGGGGCATTCCTTTGCTAGCAATGATGTACCCTCGCGGTGCAAAGGTTAAGTCGGAGCATCGTGTGGAATATGTGAAGCACGCCGCCCGTGTAGGTGCAGAGCTTGGCGCGGATATTATAAAGACCAACTATACAGGCGATATTAATAGCTTCAAAGAAGTCGTAAGAGGCTGCCCCGCACCTGTTGTTGTGGCTGGAGGCCCAAAGATGTCAACCGATCAGGACTTTTTGACCATGGTATATGATTCCATAAAAGCTGGAGGAAAAGGCGTTGCAATAGGGCGGAACATTTTCCAGGCAAAAGATCCAGTCAAGATGACACGTGCAGTTGCTGCAATCGTGCATGAGGGTTATAATGTCAAGGATGCTTTGAAGCTCCTGAAGAAGAATAGAAAGCAAGATCAAGATACCTCGCATTAAAATGCCAGACGAATTTCCAGTGAATATAATTTGCATCAGTTGGTTCTCCTTTTACTTTTTGAACTCATAAGATATCTAACAATTTATCCCGCTCACCGAGATCGATTTTTTTTCTGATTAACGTCTATATGGGAAAAATGTTAAATATTATAAACATTACTATCTTCAAAGGGAGTTTAATTGGGAGAAGACCGATTATGCGAACATTGATATTGGTAGTAATAATCTTCCTTACAGCAAGCTCTATAACTGGAGCTGCAGCCACGTATGTTGGACCTGAAAAATGCAAGCTATGTCACCCTGCAATATACGACGCCTGGAAGACAACGGCTCATGCAAAAGCAGTGGTAAATGCTTCAGTTGCTCTTGCAGCTGGATATCCTGTGCCAGAGGGCGTTAATCCAGATGATCTGGCGCAAACCTGGATGGGGAAGTGGAAAGTGAGGTGGGTCAACAAGAGCGGCTATGTTATCACCGGTGTTGCGGTCCAATATAATGCTATTGAGAAAAAATTTGTTGCATATGATGCAGGCCAAACGATTAGCTATGGAGGCTGCGCAAAGTGCCACGTAACTGGCTATGATCCAAATGGCACGATGTTCACAGGGCCCAATGCAGCTCAATCAGGTACCTGGCAATTCCCGAGTGTTACTTGTGAGTCCTGCCATGGTGCTGGTAGCGATCATATTGCAGGGCCGAGCAAGCAAAATATCAAGAAGGACACAAAGCCGGAGACCTGTGAGCCATGCCACGGTAGAACAGACAGTGCGCTGAACGTAACCAGCAAAAATTTTGACCCACAAAGGAGACATCGCACGCAGTATAATGACTTCTACAACTCGAGAATGGTGGTAACCAGTGGTGGACAGAATGTAACACTTTCGATGTACAAAGCTGGCGTAAGCTGCATAAACTGCCACAATCCGCATGACACAACCGATGCGCAGTATGCAAACATCTTAACGAAATACGATAAAGAGACCTTTGCCACTGTAAAAGGAACCAAGATTTCATTCTTTAACGGCACAGCCTATACACCCGTTCCAAACTATAAGCCTTGCAGATTCTGTCACATCGATAATAGCACGCAATTCCCGATGGCACCAAAGATTGCGCTGAAGCACGGCAACGCCTCGTGTCCAGACTGCCATATGCCGCTCAGCAGGAAAACAGCGATTTCCTGGGATGAGCGCTCACACAGCATGAGCATAAACGATGGATTCAACTACACCAGATCAGCGGTGTTCTTTAACTACCCAGATCTCACCTGCAAGCCATGCCATGCAGCGCTCACATCTCCTTTGAGTGCGGCTGTGCACTCTTTGCCTCTGCCAACTCCAACACCAACGATTACACCCACCAAGCCAGCGACCGGCTTCGAATTCGGGCTTGCTGCAATAGGAGTCAGCGGAATAGCATACTTGCTTAGGAGAATTAAAATCAAAAGATAGAGGAATAAAATTCCTCAAATTTTTTATTCTCGTTACATGGAAAATAGCTATATACTTCGGTAGATAATTCCATCGCTGGACGAAATGAGCAGAAAAATCGAGGAGATTATCCGCCGGCTTGATGAGGAGTATCCTGAAGCAAAAATATCGCTAGACTATAGCACCCCCCTTGAGCTGCTCATCGCGGCAATGCTATCAGTCCAGTGCACAGATAAGAGGGTTAACATTGTTACAAAAAAGCTTTTCAGAAAATACAAAACAGCAGGAGATTATGCAGTAGCAGATATTCAAGAGCTGGAGAGCTATATTAAATCCACCGGTTTTTATCACAATAAGGCCAGAAATATTATCGCAGCGAGCAAGATGATGGTAGAGCGATTTGACTCCAGAGCTCCAATGACAATCGAGGAGCTGATCCAGCTTCCGGGTGTTGGCAGGAAAACCGCAAATGTAGTTCTCGGTGGATATGGAAAAAATGAAGGCATCGCTGTGGATACTCATGTTGCTAGAGTAGCTAAAAGAATTGGATTAACCGAGAACAGCAGCCCATTGAAAATTGAGCGCGATCTAATGAAGATCGTAATGCAAAATGACTGGGAGAGATTTTCCCTACTGCTAATACATCATGGCAGGGCAATTTGCAATGCAATTAAACCAAAATGCGATATATGCACAATAAGCAGGCATTGCGAATACTTCATGGAACTGCGCGCCTGATTCCGTTCAGAGCTTTTCAGAAGTTGCAGCAGGAATAAAAATTAATATTACAAGCCATTATACTCACTCCTATGTTATCAAGAAGGGATTTTCTTAAATTATTACCTCCGCTTTTCTTTTGTCTCTTCACAGGCTGCCTTTTCAGGAAGGAAAATATCGAGCCGAACGTAACGCAAACCATTAAACCGAACTTAACGGAAACCGCTAAATCGAAAGTTTATGTGATAAAAACCACTGAAAGAGAAAAGAGTGTGAAGGAGTTATTGAAACATTTTGACCTTAAGAGATTAGCTGGCAAAAAAGTGGCTCTCAAGGCGAATTACAACAGCGCTGATCCATTCCCGGCTACTACACACCTTGATACTCTCTCAGCCGTAATTGATGTTATCAAAGAAAATGGAGCGGCAAGTGTGGCTATGGCTGAGAGAAGTGGCATGGGAGTTACTGAGAGCGTTCTGGATAAAATGGGTGTCATGGAACTTGCCAGGAGTAAGGGAGTCGAAGTGGTTATTCTGGATGATCTTAAGAGCGACAATTGGATTAGAGAAAAAACTAAGGGCAGTAACTGGAGGAGGGGTATTCTATTTCCTAAGCTCTTCAAGGAAGCAGATGTGATAGTTCAAACATGCTGTCTTAAAACCCATAGATTTGGGGGGCAATTCACCATGTCTCTCAAGAACAGCGTTGGGATGGTGGCGAAGAAAGATCCTGAGGATGGCTATGATTATATGTCTGAGCTCCACCGCTCTCCCTATATGAGGAAGCTGATAGCAGAGATCAATCTGGCTTACACTCCTGAGTTCATAATTATGGATGGAATACGGGGCTTCTCGACTGATGGTCCTGATAAGGGAACTTTGATAGAGCCAGAGATTATGATAGCCAGCAATGACAGGGTGGCACTGGATGCTGCTGGTGTCGCTGTTCTCAGAATTTATGGCACTACAAGCGCAGTTGCAATTGGTGAAATATTCAAGCAGGAACAACTAGCAAGGGCTGTGGAGCTGGGATTGGGAGCGTCGAGTGCCGATGGTGTAGAAGTAATTCCCATTAATAATGAGGCACAGGAAATCTGTTCGTTGATAGAAGAAAAGCTAAAAGAGCGGTTTTAAAATATGATTCCACCCACCATTAATTCCACTACAAAATTCCAGCTTGCAGGAATAAATATTCTGTTGCGAAGCACAAATTTATTTTCCTCAGATCTTCTTCTGTGAGCCACTCGATTCTCTTTGCCTCGTCATTCTCCTCTGGCTGCCCTATGCAGTTACACTCGAACAGATACCATTCGTGGATATCTGCACCTCTCCGGCATTTATCTCCATCTATTATGCCGTGGTATATCAGCTTTAGACTTTTTACTTCGAGACTACCTTCTTCCTTTACTTCTCGAATAATGCCTGCTTCCGGTGCTTCCCCTTTATGGAGGTGACCGGCGATAATTGCATAGCAGAATGGATATCGCCTTCTATCAAGTAACAGATACTTGTTGTCTCTCACGATTACTGCACCTATTGAAACGTGCATTGGTCTGCCATTTTCAGATTGCTTCTCCACAGCATCAGGATCTCTCTCCCTTACACGTCCATCTTTTCGCCCGCAATTGCAGCATTTATAAACGAATCTCTCCTCCTCGAGAGTTTCTTCTACATTGCTGCTGCCGCAGTGGATGCAAAATCTTTCCATATATTAGCCCACTGTAAATAGCTCAGGGTCGGTTTCAGTTAGCAATTCATAGCCATCTTTTTTAACAAGCAAGGTGTCCTCGAGCTTAACTGCACCCCATTTTGGAATTATTGTGTTTAGTTCGACTGTGATGGTCATATTTGCCTTCAGAGCGCCGTTTTCCGCATGGCCAATAACAGGGGGTTCATCCATTTCAAGGCCAACTCCGTGTCCTATGAACTCGCCTTTATTTTCTCCGTATCCCTGAAAATACTTGCCATACTTCGTCTCACCTGCTTTTTTCATTGCGATATCATATAGATCTTTGCATGAGATGCCATCGCGGATGTTGCTCAGTATCTCCCTGCGGATTTCTTTCAACTCGTTGAAAACTTGCATCTGCTTGCGGTCTGGCTTTCCAACCACATATGTTCTGGCATGATCCGAATAGTAACCGTGGTGCATGCCCCCTATATCAATAACTATCAAGTCGCCTTTTTTGATTATTCGCTTGGAGGCTCCATGCGGGAAAGCGCCGCTTAACCCTATGCCTGTGACAACAAATGCAAAGCCAGTTATTTTATACAAATTAGAGCCTGATGAAAGTGTACCATAGTGCAAATATGCATCGAATCTTCTGTAATAGATATGCCCCTCATGTCCATTTCTGCGCAGCTCTGCCTCAACTTCGGTTGCGAGTTCAAGTTCGCTAATATCCTCCCTGATTACTTCTCTTGCTTTTGCGTGTGTCTTTACAACCTGCTCGCAGGACTTCCTGGCATATTTTATTTCTTTTTTATCTTTTATTATGCGCTGCTCAAGAATCAATGGCGTTATATCTACGAAATCAAATTCCGGAAGGGTTTTTTTCAAATTTAGATAAAATTTAGCGGGTATAACATCAAGCTCAAGGCCGATCATGCCATTTTTAATTCCAAGCTGATCAAGCCGCTGCTTTATCTGCGCAAAACTGCCCCCCTTCACCAGATTTTCCTTTTCCACACTGGTTTCTTTTTCCACAAACTCATATGCCCGCCTGACGAAGAGTGAGGTGTTCCCAGGGGTTATCAATAAATTGCATGGGCGCGCAGTGTTAGCATAGTATAGCACATCCCTCGAGTAAAGTAAAATCGCTGCATCAATTTTTCTCTGCTCCATTTTTCTCTGAAAGTGTCTGATTCTCTCCAAACAATCACCATTTATGCTTGGATTTGCATCTATATCATTAACCTTACCTTATTATTGAATGTTGCCTTATTTTAGTGGTGATAACCTTTGCCATGGATAATCGTCATTGCTCTGTAGATCTGCTCAAGCAAAATAAGTCTTGTCAGCTCGTGAGTAAAGGTCATTTGTGAAAGCGATATAATCCTCTCTTCCCTATCCCTAACTTTTTCGCTTACACCGAAAGGACCTCTTGTAACGAAATCAACTTGAGTAAAACCCCTGATTAAATCTGCAAGCTCCTCAGATGTGATAACCGAGCCTTTCGCATCCAGCAATATAAAACCACCTTTTAAGGCATTGATGAGATTTTCAGACTCAAAATCCAGCCCCTTCATACCTCTACCTCTCCCCTCCCTCACCTCAAAGATTTCTACTCCAGCATATGGCCTGAGAAGTTTAAGGTACTTTTCTATCCCGCTCTTTATAAAAGGCTCTCGTGTTTTTCCCTGGCCAGATAAGTCTTATCTTCCTCAAATTAAATCAGCCTCATTTTTTCAATTATGATAATCACCTTTAATAATTTGATCTAAAAGCTTATATTGACTCCTTTAGAACATTATCTTACAGGTGGAAGAAATGGAAAAAAGTAATGGGAAGCAATCGAATTGCGATGAGATCAATTCGTTTCTTAACTCAATATGCCGGTTGAATGAATGGGAAAAGGGAGGCGAATTCGTAGCAAAGATAAACAGAACTCCGGGCATTGATTTCCACTGACAAGGAGAACGCCTGCATTTCTACTCTTAACAACCATTTTTATATTATATCTCCGCGCCTATAATTGTCTGCGTTGACATCACGCCTTTAATTTCCCTGATTTTATCAACAGTATTATTGATTTTACCCAGTCCCTCGACATCTATTACAGCCACAAAGTCATATTTGCCGAATATATGGAAAACATCTCTGACACCCCCCACATGCATCAGCTCTTTGTAAACCTTCCTCTCCTCGCCAAGAACCACTTTTATCATCGTAACCCCGGTGACCATTGCATCTCACATGTGGAGAAATTGGCCGGGCTTATTTATCTATTTTTCCCGATTGACCCGAGAAAGATATAAATTCCGTAAGTGCCAATGAAAAAATATGTCGCTCCAATACATGTTTTATGCGAATTCTATAGCGGTAATAGGGGCTTCAAAAGATCCGAAGAAACTTGGATATACTGTGCTGAAAAACATAATAGACGGTGGCTACAAAGGAGAGATATACCCTATTAACCCTAAGCTGGATGAGATTCTTGGATTCAAGGCATACCAGGGGCTGCTCAATGTCGAAGGAGAAATAGACCTTGCAGTGGTAATTGTGCCTGCGAAGGCTGTTGCATCTGTGCTGGAAGAAGCCGGCAGGAAGGGAGTTAAGAACGCGATAATAATATCCGGAGGGTTTAGAGAGACAGGACAAGACGGTGAGATTCTTGAGAGACAGGTGCTCGATGTGGCGAAGAAATACGGCATTCGCATTCTGGGACCCAACTGTCAGGGAATGAATTATACCTATAATAACCTGTGTGCTTCCTGGCCACTGATCACTAGAAGGGGACCAATGGCGATAATTTCCCAGAGTGGCACAATTGGAGCGGCATTTGAAGGCTGGGCTGAAGACGAGGGCATCGGGTTCTCTGCTTTCGTCAGCCTTGGAAATAAAGCGGATATCGACGAACTCGACCTCATAGAGTTCTTTGCTAGAGATGAGAAAACTAAGGTGATAGCACTTTATATCGAAGGCGTCAGAGATGGCAGAAAATTTATCGAGATTGCAAAAAATGCCGGTAAGCCTTTAGTGGTTTTAAAGCCGGGAAAAACTGAGAAGGCGAAGAGGGCAATGCAATCTCACACCAAATCAATTGCAGGCAGAGATGAGATATTCAGCGCAGCTTGCAAGCAGGCAGGTGTAAAAAGGGCGGATAGCCTGCTGGAGCTTTATGATTGCTCAAAGGCGCTGGGATTCCTTAAAAAAACCGAAGGCGCTAATGTGCTAATCGTAACCAGCTCAGGTGGCTCGGGAATTTTAGCCGCGGATCTGCTTGAGAACCTTGGCTTTAAAGTGATAGATTCAAGGCCCGAGTTTAAAGCAAAGCTTAGAAGTATGCTTCCGGCGCACTGCATCGTTGATAACCCTGTAGATCTAACAGGTGATGCAAATGCCGAGATGTATGAAAAAGTGCTGGAAGCAGCGATGGACGAGGTGGCGATTGACGCATTTCTGGTGATATTCGGTGACCCCATCGCTGGTGCCTGTGAAGCAATCGACAGGATTAGAAGAAAGACTGAGAGACCTGTCGTGGTCTGCTATCTCGGCGGCGGGGAAGTTGAGAAAATTGAGTCGAAGAAGATGCACGAGATCGGTATACCGGTATTCTCAACACCGGAGAGAGCGGTTTCTGCTTTTAAAGCAATGAGGTGATGAGCGTGCACGTGATTATTGAAAAAGCAAAAAAAGCTGGCAGAAGGGTTCTGACAGAGCCTGAGGCAAGAGAGCTGTTGAAGCAGTATGAGATTCCTGTGCTACAGTATAACGTTGCAGTAACAGCTGATGAAGCTGTGAAGGTGGCCGAGGACATGGGGGTTCCGGTTGCTATGAAAATAGTCTCCTCTGAAATTTTACACAAAAGCGATATAGGGGGTGTTAAGCTCAACTTAAAGAATATTGAAGACGTTGAGAGGGCTTTTAAAGAAATGCCTGAAACAAGAGAGGGAGTGATTATTTCGCCAATGGCAGGAGGGGTTGAGCTGTTACTTGGAATGACGCTGGACGAGCAATTCGGACCTGTGCTCGCATTCGGCAGCGGCGGGAAATATGTGGAGGTTTTCAAGGATGTTACCTTCAGATTAGTACCGCTAAAGAGAGAGGATGCAGTTGAAATGGTAAAGGAAACAAAAGTTTACCAGATTTTGAAAGGCACCAGAGGAGAAAAGCCAGTGGATATAGAGGCAGTGGTTGATGCAATTATGAATTTATCAAAACTTGTGACTGAAAATCCTGAGATAAAAGAAATAGACCTCAATCCAGTATTTGCATTCGAAGCAGAAATAAGGGTAGCGGATGCGAGGATGATACTCTAAGGGGCGATGGAATGGATAAAAATGAGATTATCAACCAGCTAAACAAAGCATTCGTTCATGAAATAGAGGCCACGATGATCTACGTTAGAAATGCCTTTATAATGCAGGACTGCAAACCTGCGAGGATATCTGAGTGGATAGCTATAGATGAAATGCGCCATATGAACTGGTTAGCAGAACTGATAGTAAAGAGGGGAGGGAAGCCTACTATGGAGCACAAGCCGCTTGATTTCGGCGGAGAAACCCTTGAAGCGCAATTGAAAAGGCAGATTGAATCTGAAAATGAAGCAATCGAGCTATACAAGGCGCAAATAGCCGCCATAGACGATCCGGAAGTAGTCGGAGTTTTAATACATATCCTCGATGAGGAGAAGAGACATAGAAAAGAGTTCAGAACACGGCTGGAAGAGCTGCAGAGATAGGTTCTTCAACCGCAATGTCATCCAATTGAAAAAATTTTATATTCTGTACATTGGACTGGGCATTCGAAATAGGCTGGAAAGTTTTGGATACACCATTCCTGCAAAGTTGCTGAAACCCGCCCAAACCTTGTGCTGATGGATATTGAACGCATGGCTTCATGGAGCGCACTGCAAAAGCGTATCAAACTCAAACCCACAGAACAATTTAAATCAGATACAATTCTAAACAGTATTACGGATTCGTAACCTTGAACCCTCTCTCTGCAAGAGTCAAATCGAAATCTTTATATTTTCTAACACTCTTTTGCAATAAAGTAATTTGCATTGGAGTGAAAAAATATGAGGTTGAAGTTGTTATCTGACGGGCAGGGTAGTGTTGAGGGCTTACCGGTTATGCTTATCGTGATGCTCGTTGTAGGTATTGTTGCACTCGCTGCGATGGTAACTGCGATGGGGCAGTTCAAACCACCGCGAGTGCTTTCTGCAAATGTAGAAAAAGCAAATGGCTTTGATGGTAATCTTATAGCCATTGACGCTGGTGGATCGAACCGCAAGTCTGCGAATATCACTGGTGACACGAAGATCAAAGTGATTGATGCGAATGGGAAGCCGGTGGATGGCGCTAGCGTAACGATCTCCGGTCTCAGCTCTGCAGCCTCCGGCAAGACAGCCAGCTACGGCACTGTCACATTCAGCGACGCCACCGAGTGGATTCAGGTGCCGGTGCTTGAGGAGAACCAGAATGAGGGCTATTTGAAGCTTGAGGTCACCGCTAATGGATTTATCGATTATGTGAATGAAAAAGCAATAAAAATAGTGAGAATTTAATAAAGCAAAACCTATTTGATGCAAGCTCTCAGTTTATAGTAATCTACGAGTAATACCACAATTAGTCCAGTGAAAATGACTTTAAATGCTTCAGCCAGTATGCTGATCTCCGAATAATATCCGAAGAATATAACAGTTATTTGATCGATGGTGAAAAAAGTCGTGCCAGTGCCTCAATTCGATCGAAGCCGATATCTATAGAGATCGCAAATAGATTAAATCGACATGTCTCTGGAGAATTACAAAAGTAAAAGGGAGTTTTCCAAGACTTCTGAGCCCGCTGGTTCAAAAGAGGATGCCTCTGAAAGGATCTTCGTTGTCCAGAAGCATTCAGCAACCCATCTTCACTGGGACTTACGCCTGAGCCTCGACGGGGTGTTGAAAAGCTGGGCTGTGCCCAAGGAGCCACCGATCGAGAAGGGCGTAAAGCGTCTTGCTATTCAGGTTGAAGACCATCCTCTGGACTACGCAAACTTCGAGGGAGTAATACCCGAAGGTCTATACGGCGCTGGCAAGGTAGAGATCTGGGATAAAGGCAGCTTTGATCTGATAAAAAGAGAGCAGGGCAAGATCGAGATAAAACTGCATGGAAAGATCTTGAATGGCGACTATGTGCTGCTGAGGTACCTGAAGGCTGGCGAGCGTAACTGGCTATTTTTTAAGAAATAAGGGAGGTGAAGAATAAAATGCATGAGCATCCGTTGAGGATCTTTGAGGAGCTGGATCCGGAGCTGCTGGAGCTCGTAGAAAATAGCAGCGAGTTCGCTCTCGGCAATGGTGCGCTGCCGCGGAAATTCAAGCTTCTGATTGCAATGGCTCTTGACGCATCTCTTGGTGCAGTCGAAGGAGTCAAGGCACTTGCAGTACAGGCAAAACATGCAGGGGCTACTGAGCAGGAAATAGCGGAAACCATCAGGGTTGCGCAGTACATCAGCGGTGTTGGAAGCGTTTATACAGCGGCCGCTGCCCTTAAGGGGATAAAAAAATAAAAAATAAGCATCGGAATGGGCGCTGTAGTTATTCCAGTGTTAACCAGGTGATTATCTGTACTCTACTAAGTGTTTTGCCTCTTTTGGTACGCCGCCTTTGAATCTTTCTTCTATGCGCTCGTAGTAGCTCATTGTTACATTGTCGATTGTGGGCTTGACTTTTTTAAGGGCTTCGCGGAAGTGCTTCATGTCGACAGATTTGGAGTCCGGGTTTTCGCGCAGCGCGAGCATAGCTGCCTCGCGGCATAAAGATGCGATATCAGCTCCCACGTAACCATCGGTCATATCTGCAAGTTCTTCTATATTTACGTCTTCGCCTAGTGGCATATTGCGGGTGTGTATCTTCAAGATCTCAATTCTTCCTTTCTTGGTGGGAGATTTGATAAGCACCATTCTATCGAATCTTCCGGCTCTGAGCAGAGCTGGATCGAGCATATCCGGTCTGTTAGTCGCGCCTATGACAACGATGTTTTTAAGTTCCTCAAGTCCATCCATTTCGGTAAGTAGCTGATTCAAAACTCTCTCAGTTACCCTGTGTCCTTCTTCGGCTCCTCTCATTGGCGCGATTGCATCGAGTTCATCGAAGAATATTATGGCCGGTGCTACTTGCCTCGCTTTTCGGAATATCTCTCTCACTGCTTTTTCGCTCTCTCCAACCCATTTGGAAAGTAACTCTGGCCCTCTTACGTGGATGAAGTTAGCCTCACACTCATTCGTAATTGCCTTGCCGATGAGGCTCTTTCCGGTACCAGGCGGGCCATAGAGCAGTATTCCTTTGGGGGGTTTTATCCCCATTGCTTTGAATCTATCCGGGTATTTCAGCGGCCACTCAACTGCTTCGAGGATATCCTGTTTTGCCTTCTCCAGTCCACCAACATCGCTCCACTTCACATCGCTTACTTCTACAAGAACTTCACGCATTGCACTTGGCTCGATCTCCTTAAGCGCTGAATCGAAGTCCTCAGCTGTGACCCTCATTTTATCAAGAATTTCAGGGGGTATAACTTCTTCTTCAAGGTCGATTTCAGTTAGATATCTCCTCAGCGCTTTCATCGCGGCTTCTTTGCCAAGCGCATTAATGTCGGCCCCCACGAAGCCGTGTGTATGGGCTGCGAGTTCCCTCAGGTTGACGTCCTCTGAAAGCGGCATCCCGCGAGTATGGATCTGCAGTATTTCATATCTCGCATTGGCATCTGGCACGCCTATTTCAATCTCTCGATCAAATCTCCCGGGCCTGCGAAGCGCCGGATCTATGGCGTTAAGGCGATTAGTGGCTCCTATCACAACAACCTGCCCGCGCTCCTCGAGACCATCCATGTTTGTGAGCAGCTGAGCTACTACTCTCCTCTCAACCTCTCCAGTTACCTCTTCGCGTTTGGGAGCAATTGAATCAAGCTCATCTATGAATATTATAGACGGTGAATTCTCTCTTGCTTCTTCAAATACCTCGCGCAGGCGCTGCTCGCTCTCGCCGTAGTACTTGGACATAATCTCGGGACCGGCGATTGAATAGAAGTTGGCACCTGATTCGTTTGCGACGGCTTTTGCAAGCAATGTCTTGCCTGTACCTGGTGGCCCATGCAAAAGCACGCCTCTTGGGGGCTCAATACCGAGCTTCTGGAAGATCTCAGGATGTTTCAAAGGCAGCTCGATCATCTCGCGCACCCGCTGAACCTCGTTCCTTAATCCCCCGACATCTTCATAGGTTATTCCTGTGGCTTTAACTGATTCATAGCCGCGCACTGGCTTCTCTCTGATTTCGATCTCAGTTTGCTCTCCTGCAACGACAATCCCTGCAGGATGAGTATTAACCACAATTAGAGGAATTGGCTGCCCGGTCAGCATTCTCCCCATAAATGGATTTACCATAGAGCTGAACACCGGCACAATGTCGCCCTGCAAAAGCGGTCTCTTCAAAATTTGATGCTTGATCATGTCCTCGCCCGTGCTGCCTGAAAATTGAATAGATGTGCCCTCAGGTGGTGCTAGAACAATTTTTGTTGCCTCGCTGAACTCCGCTTTTTTAACTTTAATTCTGTCCCCTATGCCCACACCAGCGTTTTGCCTTGTGTAGCCGTCTATTCGAATCAGCTCCTGTCCCCAGTCCTGCTTATCAGCTCGCCACACCTTTGCAGCAGTAATTCTCTTACCCTCGAGGTGAAGTATATCACCCGGGGAAAGCTTCAGAAGAATAAGCGTTGTTGGATCAAGCCTTGCTATCCCTCTACCCGAGTCGTTCGGATATGCTTTAACTACCTTCAGCAGCACAACCTCTGTCAATTGCATCCCTTCCTAAACATGATTTAATATATTGAGATCGCTGTAATATTAAGAGTTACTATCGAGAAGTGATAATGATGAAAGCCGCAATAATACAGCCGTTCTGCGGTGCATCTGGAGATATGATCGTAGCCGCTCTGCTCGACTGCGGTGCAGATACCGAGAAAGTCAAACAGGTAATGGAGAGCATCGCAGGGGTTAAAGTGAAAATTAAAAAAGTTGAGAGGCGCGGCATTCGGGCAACTCAGGTGCTGGTTTCGAGCAACAGGAAGATCGTAAAATATTCGGATATGGTTGAGGAGATCGGTAAATATCCTCTTGATAAAAAAATTATTTCAGGTGCTCTTGAAATTTTCGATATCATAGCAGGTGCCGAGTCGAAGATACATGGTATCCCAGAGCAAAAGCTGCATTTCCACGAGATGGGCGCAGCTGATGCAATAGCCGATGTTGTTGGTGCTTGCACCGCTTACCACGATCTGGGGCTTAACAAAGGCAAGGTATACTGCCTGCCGATCTCTATCGGCGGCGGATCTGTGGAGACATCACACGGCAAACTTCCAGTTCCAGCGCCCGCAACGATGGAGATCCTGTGCAGCCATAAGCTCCTGTTCAGAGGCGGGCCGATCGATGCCGAGCTTTTGACGCCAACCGGCGCTGCGATATTAGCTCATTTCACAGACGAGTGCAAGGACTTCTACCCTCAATTCAAATCTGAGATAACTGGATACGGCGCGGGCTATGCGGATCTTGAGGTTCCGAACGTGCTAAGGATAGCAGTTGGAGATATTGATGAAGCTTTAGTGAGAGATGAAATTGAAATTCTTGAGACCAATGTGGATGATGTTACAGGGCAGGTGCTTGGAAATTTAATAGAAGAGCTGATGGCAATGGGTGCTCTTGATGTGGCAATTACACCTGCTGTGATGAAGAAGGGGAGAAGCGGACACATTATAAAGGTTATTGCTAAGAGGGGTGATAGCTACGGGCTTGCCAGGAAAATTATCGAGGAAACTGGTTCTCTTGGTGTGAGATTTGCTCCTGTAGAGCACAGATTAATTGCTAGGAGAGAGATTATCAATGTTAAAGTTGATTTTCAGGGTAAGAAGCACGAACTTGGCGTTAAAATTGCCATGGATCTGCATGGTAAGATCTTGAGTATAGCTGCGGAGTTCGAAGATGCAAAAAGAATTTCGCGAGCTCTGAGGATACCTGTCAGAGAGGTCTTGAAAAAGGCTGAAGAAAAAGCAAGAAAGCAGATCTCTGTTTAAATTTGATTTCTCCTGCCGTGCCTAGTTATTGCATCGTAAATAGTTATCTCGCCTTTAGCCACTCTTCTTGCGAGCTGCATTGGTATTGTTGAGTGCCCGCCCGAAAGCTGTCGGCTCAGCGATTGAATTTCCTTCACCTCACCAAGAGTCGGCTCAATATTTTGTCTGCCGACTATCTCACCTTTTATCTTGGCAATGTTTATAGCAGCCACGATATCTGAAACCTGGGAGCCATGCACTCCTTTTCCAAGGCGTGGTGTGGTGCCGTTTTCATCGACAAGCTCAACTGGAATACCCAGATTGATCACAGCGTTTACAATCTGGTTGCGTATGAGTCTGGCTCCATGGCCGACTCTGATAATAAATCGATCAGCGATATACTCGTCTACTATTTGCTCCACAATATCATGTGCTTCGCTTGCAGATGTTTGATGAACCGCCACAACCGTGTTATCACCCAGCACCGCAATCCCGGGGCGCTTGCCCGGATCAATTCCGATTATTATCTGACTGTATCTCCGCCTGCCGCGGAGCAATTCCAGTGCTCTGTCAATTGCTATGCCTGGCTTCCTGGCAATAACTATTCTGTCTTCATCGAATTCTATTCCGTCTGCCTCTTCATCGGTCGTTATTACAGCGCCAACACTCTGCGGAATCGCTTCCCCCGGAGAGAGAGCAGTAAAGCTCAATCTGCGAGAGCGCATCTCACCTACAAGCGTCTGGTAAAATGCAAAGTCCCTTGTTACAATGGCGATGCGACGAACTTCTAATTCCCTCCCATACCTCACTGTAGTATTGCCTGACAAGAATAAAAACATTTTGGATGAAGATTGATGAAACAACTGACAAAGAGAAGTTCAAATTTAGGTTATCCAAAAAATTCATATATTAGGTTGTCCTAATTTTAATCATATGGTAACTGAAAACGCAGAAGAATATCTAGAAGCCATTTACACGCTTACAGAAGGCGGTAAAACCGCTAAGACCAGCGAACTTGCAGATTGCCTGAAAATAGCTCCTGCAAGCGTGACCGAGATGCTGATAAGACTTTCCACCGATGGCTACATAAAATATCAACCTTATTACGGTGCAAAACTTACCAGAAAAGGGCTTGAGGTAGCGAAGAAGATAAAGCGAAAGCATCGCCTTCTCGAGCGATTTCTGAGCGATGTACTCAATATCGAGAAAGAAGAAGTACACGAACATGCCTGCAAAATGGAGCATTCTATTTCCGACGAAGTAGGCGATGCACTGTGCAAGGCACTTGCTCAACCAGATACCTGTCCTGACGATGGCAAAACCATACCGCCCTGCGATAAGAAAATTACAAGCTGTATCGAATGCAATGAAGCAAAGGAGAAAAGAAAAAAAGAACTCGTATCCCTAAATACCCTGAAAGAGGGGCAGAAAGGGATCGTTGCTTTCATAAGAGGCGGAAAGGACCTGATACAGCGCCTCATTGACATGGGACTGTGTCCTAATACCGAGATCCAGGTACTCAGATCTGCACCACTTGCAGGTCCTGTCGAGATCTGCGTGAGGGGAAGCAATCTGGCAATTGGGCGCGATATAGCATCAAAAGTTTTTGTCGAAGCAAAATAGCAAGGGATTATAAAACATGGAGAGAGACTTTATAATTGCACTAGCCGGCAATGCAAATGTTGGCAAGAGTGTGATTTTCAATCAGCTAACGGGATTGAATCAGATCATTGGAAACTGGCCCGGAAAAACGGTTGAGCGGGCAGAGGGCACACTGCACTACAGAGGATATAAAATTCACATAATCGACTTGCCTGGGATATACTCGCTGTCGACATTTTCTCTGGAGGAATGTGTTTCCCGTGAATATATAGCACTCGAGAAGCCGGATATTGTGATAAACGTAGTTGATGCCTCAACTCTTGAGAGGAATCTGTTTTTCACAGTTCAACTTCTTGAACTTGAGACGCCTCTGATAATTGCCCTGAATCAGATCGATCTTGCTGAGAAAAAAGGAATTACTACAGATAATGAAAAGATGGAGAAACTTTTAGGCATTCCTGTGGTTCCTGCGATTGCCATAAGGGGCGTGGGGATTGATGAAATTCTAAAAAAAGCAGTTGATGTCATCGAGCAAAAAGAGGAGATCAAAACCACTGTGATAAGATATGGACGCGAAGTCGAAGAGCGAATCGAGAAAATTACTGCATTAATCAAAAATATCCAGACAAAATATCCCTCGAGATGGATTGCAATAAAACTGCTGGAAGGTGATGAGGAAATTAAGAAACTAGTGATGGATTCAAACCCGCAAATTATCCAGAATGCCGAGCAATATGCAGTAGAAATCGAACAGATACATGGAGAACCCTGCCCGGTTGTAATTGCCTCTGAAAGATATGATATTGCTAACAAGATAGCAAGAGAAGTCCAGCAGTCGATAGCTCCATCTAAAATCGAGTTGGTGGAAAGACTGGATAATATCGCCTTGCATAAAATCTGGGGATACCCCATGATGTTAATAATATTGCTCTCAGTGTTCTTAGCAATATTTACATCCGGAAACATACTGTCCGAACTTCTGAGCAGATCATTCGAATCAACAAAACCCCTTGCAGAAAAAACGCTTGGCAGCGGTTATCTCTTCAAAATAATCTGGGAAGGCTTATTCGAAGGAATAATAGCCGGAATCACGATTGCACTACCGTATATAGTTCCCTTCTATATCCTGCTGGCAATACTCGAGGACACAGGCTACCTTCCAAGGGCAGCATTCCTGATGGATAATATCATGCATAAAATTGGACTCCACGGAAAAGCTTTCATACCTATGATACTTGGCTGCGGCTGCAATGTGCCAGCTTGCCTGGGATGTAAAATTATGGAGACACAGCGTGAGAGGTTTATTACTGCATTTCTCTCAACGCTTGTGCCATGCGCAGCAAGAACCGTGGTAATCCTCGGTTTAGTGGGAGCATTCGTGGGTATAAAGTGGGCACTCGCGCTTTACATATTCAACCTGCTCATAATATTAGCACTGGGCAGGGCAGCTTTCAAAGTGCTGCCGGGCGAACCCGTTGGATTGATAATGGAAATGCCCTCATATCGAAGACCGTCACTCAAAATCGTTGCAAAGCAATCATGGTTCAGAGTAAAGGACTTCATCTACGTTGCATTTCCGCTTATAATAGCCGGAAGCCTTGCGATAAAAATTCTGGAGCTTGCGAATTTGCTGCAAATAATTGCGAATACAATGAGCCCGATAACCGTAACCTGGCTTGGACTGCCATCAATCGTCGGCATTGCATTCATCTTTGGCATACTCCGGAAGGAGCTCACACTCATAATGCTTGCAACACTTTTGGGCACGACTAACTTCGCAATTGTCCTAACACAGAGCCAGATGATAGTCTTCACACTTGTAACAATGCTTTATATCCCGTGCATTGCAACAATTGCTGCCCTGAAAAGGGAATTCGGCTGGAAAAAAGCCCTCGCGATAACGGTATTTGAGATAGCGTTTGCAACGCTGGTGGGCGGGATTGCATATAGGATGCAGGCTTTAATTTTATAAGTTTAAAAGGAAGAAGAGCCAAGGAAGTTTTAGAAAAAAATTAAAGAAATTAAAAAAAAAATTAGCTTGATAGCCCACCCAGATCCTCGGCTTCGAGTTTCTCTATGTCTGCTTTTAGCTTATCGAGATCTGTTTGTGTTACAGAGCTTACAGTAGATTTGGGTGCTGGCATTGACGCCGCAGTTTTTGCTGGCGTGGCTGTTGGAGTTGGACTTGCACCTTGCTCGGTCTTTTTTTGAGCACACCCGCAGATAAGCAAGCTGACCAGGATAATTAGTGCAGTAATGAAAAATATCTTTTTCATTTTATCCACCTCTGAGCATCAAGTTATATGCCTGATTTAGATTGCTATGGGCGCTGAGCAGATTCGTTCTGGCGACTCTCAGATAATTATTTCCTTCTGTAAACTTGATCAAAGGCGTTCCTGGCAGCACAACTTGTTCATATGAAGCTTTTGCTTTGTTTACGTTGCTTCTCGCTTCATTGAGGTCAGCTTTCGCTCTGTCAAGTTTTTCGAGTATAGCGGTGTTATTATTTATCTTTATGGCTTCTGCTCGCAGCTTTGATTCATAGTCTTCGGCTTTAGCGATGTAGGTATTTCCTATGCTCACGAGGATTTTCCCGTAGTCTCTTGCAACATCGGTCAGCAATTCAAGGTACTTTCCGACCATTTTGAGGAATACAATTCCCAGCTCGACCTGGTTTGATATCTTATCGACGTCTTTTCTGAGTTCATCGATTTTTGCCAGATTGGTAGCTACATCTGCGCTAATCGTTGCTTTCAGATCCGCCGGAATGTCCGGGTTCCCTTGCGCTTCAATATCTTTCCATTTTAACCAGGCTTCTGCTTCATTAAGTGCTGCGTGCAGGGCTTCTTTTCCAGTATCTATAACCTTCTGGTTGTTTTCTGCGCTTTTATTCCCTGCATATTGAATTTGCGCGTCTCTGTATAATTGCTGCTTTTCCTGGCTGATGCGTTTTGCATCCCGCCATGCCTGTTTTGCTTCACTTTCAGTTAAAGCGCTCACCGCCACAGGCTGCAGGAGAAGCATAAAAACCAAAAATGAAGCAATTATTGCTTTTTTAAGCATCTTTTCACCTATATACACTCTATATTTATAAATGATTTAAATTTTTTGTTAATTAATATAATGCCCGTGTTATGATGTTTTTAAAAGTAATAAGCAATCTTGAAATTAATTACAGGTTCGCAGCAGCCTTTATTTAACGTCGCGGTTGTATGACTGCAGCGATTTGACATCGATGCGCTTTTCGCGTGCGGCTTTAATTCCTTTGGCTGCGGCGAGTGCTGCTGCGGTAGTGGTATAGTAGGGAGTGCTGTACTTTATAGCATTCTTGCGTATGTAGCTGTCATCATAGGCACTTTCCTTGCCAATCGGAGTGTTGAGCACGAACTGAATCTCTCCGTTGTGCATGGCGTCGACAATGTTGGGCCTGCCCTCATACAGCTTCTTGATGAACTCGCAGTTGACTCCGTTTTCTCTGAGGAAAACTGCTGTGCCCTCGGTTGCGAGGATCTTGAACCCCAGCTCAGCAAGGATCTTTGCGACAAGCAGCGCACGCTGTCTATCGCCTCGAGCGACGGTGATCAGTGCGGTACCTTTAAGCGGCGGAGAGTACCCTGCTGCTACCTGTGACTTGAAAAAGGCAATTTCAAAGGAGTCTGCAAGTCCCAGCACTTCCCCTGTCGACCGCATCTCCGGGCCCAGGATGGGGTCAACCTCCGGGAACATATAAAATGGAAACACCGTTTCCTTGACACCATAGTGCGGGTACCTGCGCGGATGAGTATCCATGTCTTTCAGCTTCGCGCCAAGCATGATTTCTGTTGCGATACGTGCCATGGATACACCCGTAACCTTTGATACAAGAGGTACTGTGCGCGAGGCTCTAGGATTAGCCTCAAGAATGTATATCTTTCTGTCTTTAATTGCATACTGGATATTAATGAGCCCGACAACCTTTAGCTCAATAGCTATTCGCCTCGTATAATCTATGAGGGTTTTGATTTGTTCCTCCGGTATTCCAATCGGGGGCAACACGCATGCGCTGTCGCCAGAGTGTATACCTGCCTGCTCGATATGCTCCATAATTGAAGGAATGAAAACGTCTGTGCCATCTGATATCGCATCAACTTCGCATTCGAGAGCATCCTCCAGGAATTTGTCGATGAGCATGGGTTTCTCGGGTGTTATCTCGATAGCACCTGCCACATATTTTTCAAGCATCCTCTGGTCGTACACGATCTCCATGCCTCTACCGCCCAGCACGTATGAGGGCCGCACTATTAGCGGGTAGCCGATACGCTCAGCAGCCTCAAGCGCCTCCTCAAGGGATGTGGCTGAACCGTGATCTGGCTCAGGAATACCGAGCTTCTCGATAACTGCCGCAAATCGCCTTCGATCTTCTGCGAGATCGATGCTATCCACGGAAGTACCGAGTATTTTCACGCCAGCAGCCTCAAGTTCTCTGGCAATATTCAAGGGTGTCTGGCCACCGAACTGCACTATAACTCCCTCAGGCTTTTCTTTTTCGTAAATACTCAGCACGTCTTCGACTGTAACTGGCTCGAAGTACAGCTTGTCTGAGGTGTCATAGTCTGTGGATACTGTTTCAGGGTTACAGTTGACCATAATAGACTCATAGCCTAGGTCGCGCAGAGAGAACGCTGCATGTACGCAGGTATAATCGAATTCGATGCCCTGTCCTATACGATTCGGTCCACCACCCAGTATCATTATCTTCTTTCTGTTTGACACTGGCACTTCATCGAGCGCGTTGTAGGTGGAGTAGTAATATGTTGCATTCTCGGCGCCGCTTACCGGAACGATATTCCATGACTGTTTCAATCCCAGCAACAGCCGACGCTCACGAATTTCCTTTTCTGGCACTCCCAGGATCTTGCCCAGATATTTATCTGAAAAGCCATCTTTTTTGGCCTTAATGAGAAGGTCACCAGGTAGCCCTCCGCCCCTGTATTTGAGAATTTCTTCTTCCAGCTCTACGAGTTCCTTCATCTGCTCAATAAACCAGGGTTTAATATGAGTTATCTTATACATTTCCTCGATGCCCATTCCCTTTCGCAGGGCTTCGTACATAATGAACTGGCGCTCGGAAGACGGTTCCAGAAGCAGCCTGCGTAATTCCTCAAGCGGAAGTTTGTTGAAATTCCTGGCAAAACCGAGACCGTAACGTCCTATCTCAAGGGAGCGAATTGCTTTCTGAAATGCTTCCTTATAATTTTTACCAATGCTCATCGCCTCTCCGACCGCACGCATCTGGGTACCTAGCTTATCGATTGACCCTGGAAACTTCTCAAACGCCCAGCGTGCGAACTTTATAACCACATAATCGCCTGAGGGCGTGTATTTGTCAAGCGTTCCATCACGCCAGTAGTGAATATATCTCAGCAAAAGTCCACCCGCGAGTTTCGCCGATACCAAGGCGATCGGGAAACCAGTGGCTTTGGAGGCAAGTGCAGAAGAGCGCGATGTGCGAGGGTTGATCTCGATAGCCACCACTCGACCTGTCTCAGGGTTGTGAGCAAACTGTATATTTGTACCTCCTATCACGCCGATAGCATCCACGATGCGGTACGAATATTCCTGGAGACGTTCCTGCAGCTCTCTGTCAATTGTTAGCATCGGCGCAGCACAGAAGCTGTCGCCAGTGTGCACGCCCATAGCGTCGATGTTCTCTATGAAGCAGACAGTAACTTTGTTACCCTCAGCGTCCCTCACGACCTCGAGTTCAAGCTCTTCCCATCCAAGCACAGATTCCTCGATAAGGACCTGCCCGATTAAACTCGCAGCTATGCCGCGCGCTGCAATAGTTCGAAGCTCCTCCACATTGTAAGCAAACCCGCTGCCTGTTCCACCCATTGTATAGGCAGGTCGAATAACGACAGGAAAACCAATTTCCTTCGCTATCTTTTCTGCACCTTCGACGCTGAATGTCGCATCACTTCGCGGCACTTCGAGACCGATTTTATTCATTGTTTCCTTGAAAACAGTTCGATCTTCACCCCGCTCGATAGCGTCAGCCTGTACACCTATTATCTTAACACCGTATTTCTCAAGCGTGCCTTTTTTATAAAGCTCGGAGGACAGGTTAAGCCCCTTCTGTCCACCAAGATTTGGAAGCAATGCATCAGGGCGCTCTTTCGCTATTATCTTCTCGAGCGTTTCAACGTTCAGGGGCTCAATATAAGTTATATCCGCCATTCCCGGATCAGTCATGATTGTCGCCGGGTTGGAGTTTACAAGCACAATCTCATAACCCAGCTGGCGCAGCGCTTTGCACGCCTGCGTTCCAGAATAATCGAACTCCGCTGCCTGGCCGATTACAATCGGACCCGAACCAATAATAAGTACCTTGTTAATGTCTTCCCGTTTTGACATTTTCTCGCCTTTTCTATGAAGAGAACATTCACATTTAAGATACTTTTGATCTAGAATTTTTTTTTCAAGCTAAATGATTCAATAACAATTGCAAAAATTTCGAAGGATCTTGTTGCTGATTTC
>CAZVYP010000031.1:0-23424 GCA_964631075.1 uncultured Methanocellales archaeon | reverse complement strand
AGTACGGGTTGTGAGAGCAAGAGCCCGGAGATGGATTCTGAGACATGAATCCAGGCCCTACGGGGCGCAGCAGGCGCGAAACCTTCACACTGTGCGCAAGCGCGATGAGGGAACCTCGAGTGTCGGTGCCAAGCATCGACTGTCCCGCTGCCTAAAAAGCAGCGGTTAGCAAGGGCCGGGCAAGACCGGTGCCAGCCGCCGCGGTAACACCGGCGGCTCGAGTGGTGATCACTATTATTGAGCTTAAAGGGTCCGTAGCCGGTCTGGTAACTCTCTTGGGAAATCTGGCGGCTTAACCGTCAGGCGTCCGGGAGAAACTGCCAGACTTGGGAGCGGGGGAGGTTGGAGGTACTCCAGGGGTAGAGGTGAAATTCTGTAATCCTTGGGGGACCACCAGTGGCGAAGGCGTCCAACCAAAACGCGTCCGACGGTGAGGGACGAAAGCCAGGGGCACGAACCGGATTAGATACCCGGGTAGTCCTGGCTGTAAACGATGCGGGCTAGGTGTCACAATGGCTACGAGCCACTGTGGTGCCGTAGAGAAATCGCGAAGCCTGCCGCTTGGGAAGTACGGCCGCAAGGCTGAAACTTAAAGGAATTGGCGGGGGAGCACTACAACGGGTGGAGCCTGCGGTTTAATTGGATTCAACGCCGGGAATCTTACCGGGTGCGACAGCTGGATGAAGGCCAGGCTAAAGACCTTGCTGGACTAGCTGAGAGGAGGTGCATGGCCGTCGTCAGTTCGTACTGTGAAGCGTCCTGTTAAGTCAGGCAACGAACGAGACCCACGCCCATTGTTGCCAGCGCGCCCTCAGGGGTGGCGGGTACACAGTGGGGACCGCTGGTGCTAAACCAGAGGAAGGAATGGGTAACGGTAGGTCAGTACGCCCCGAATCTCCCGGGCTACACGCGTGCTACAATGGTTGGGACAATGGGTATCGACCCCGAGAGGGGAAGGAAATCTCCTAAACCCAACCTTAGTTCGGATTGGGGGCTGCAACTCGCCCCCATGAAGATGGAATCCGTAGTAATCGCAACTCAAAATGTTGCGGTGAATACGTCCCTGCTCCTTGCACACACCGCCCGTCAAACCACCCGAGTATGGCCTCGATGAGTGCATCGCTAACTGCAATGTTCAAATCGAAGTTATGCAAGGGGGGTTAAGTCGTAACAAGGTAGCCGTAGGGGAATCTGCGGCTGGATCACCTCCTAACGACATAATGGCGAGGGTGCCAGTCGGAACCGAAAAACTGTTGGGGCAATAGATGCATTGAGAGCGAGCCCCAAGCTCACTTGCCCCGTACTTAATTGCGGGGTTGATCAGGGGCTCGTAGCTCAGTGGAAGAGCGCCGCCTTTGCAAGGCGGAGGCCCTGGGTTCAAATCCCAGCGAGTCCATACAGATACAGACCTCGGACTTAAGTCCGAGGAGTATGAGATCATACTCACACACCCCGCATTGAAATGCGGGGCTTGAGATCGGTGCACCCGGTGGTGTAATGTCACCTGGGAAGGAAGGATGGCGGATCACAGCAATGATCCTGCCAGATGAGTTCGTGTATTGATGCGACCCGGACGCTCACTGAGTAGAGTAAGGCCTAGTTCTGGCAGCTATCCCAGCTGGTGGATGGCTTGGCTCAAGTGCCGAAGAAGGACGTGCCAAGCTGCGATAAGCCTCGGGTAGGCGCAGGGAGCCTTTGATCCGAGGATCTCCTAATAGGAACTCCTGACGCGCAAGCGTCGATCAGTAATGATCGGGAACGCCCCGGATTGAAACATCTTAGTAGGGGCAGGAAAAGAAATCAATCGAGATGCCGTCAGTAACGGCGAGTGAAGGCGGCAGAGTCTAAACTGAATCCTCAGTCGAAAGGCCGAGGAGATGTAGTGTCATAAGGCGAGTCGTATATAACCCGTACCAGTTAAGCCGAAATTCTCTGGAATGAGATGCTAAAGAGGGTGATAGCCCTGTAGGTGTAAGCTGGGAGGTTATGGCTCGTTCTTGAATACCGTGCGTCGGAAATCGCGCGGGAAATCGGGAGAGACCAACTTCCAAGACTAAATACAACTTGAGACCGATAGCGCAATAGTACCGTGAGGGAAAGCTGAAAAGCATCCTAAAAAGGGAGGTGCAAAGAGCCTGAATTCAGCTGGGGAAGGTGCGTTACGGCGTGAAAGGAACTTCACCGCAAAGGAACCCCTCGCGAGAGGGTAGTACAAGCGGTGCTGCCAGCGTCGTAACATACGTTTTGAAGAACGGGCCAGGGAATGTATTGGAGTGGCGAGACTAAGCTATTAATAGCGAAGTCGCAGCGAAAGCAACATGCGCGCAATCGCAAGATGAGGCGCGGCGTATTAACTGCGTGGAGTCACTTAAATACGACCCGAAACCCGGTGATCTAGGCGCGGGTAGGTTGAAGCGCGGCGAAAGCCGCGTGGAGGACCGTTAGCGGTGTTGACGTGCAAATCGCTCGCGTGACCTGCGTCTAGGGGTGAAAGATCAATCGAACCGGGAGACAGCTGGTTCCCTCCGAAACATGCCGCAGCATGACCTGACCGGAGGTAGATTGCGAGGTAGAGCACTGATTGAGGAAGCCGGAGGGGAAACTCTTCGTTCCTCTGTCAAACTCCAAATTCGCATTCGCCGTAGAAGGTTGGAGTCCGGACTGGGGGGTAAGCTTCTAGTCCGTAAGGGAGACAACCCAGCCCGGGGCTAAGGTCCCAAAATGTCGGCTAAGTGTAAACACTAAAGGGCGTCGTGAGCCTAAGACAACTGGGAGGTGAGCTTAGAAGCAGCTATCCTTTAAAAAGTGCGTAACAGCTTACCAGTCGAGGTTTGCGGCCCCGAAAATGGACGGGGCTCAAGCCGACTACCGATACCCCGGGGCACCGCAAGGTGATCCAGTAGGAGGGCGTTCTGCATGGCTGGAAGCATCTCTGTGAGGAGTTGTGGACCGTGCAGGAACGAACATCCTGGCAATAGTAGCAGCATAGTCGGGTGAGAATCCCGACCGCCGAAAGGGCCAGGTTTCCTCGGCAATGTTCGTCAGCCGAGGGTTAGTCGATCCTAAGATGTACCGTAATTCGAGTATGTCAAAAGGGAAACGGGTTAATATTCCCGTACCATCTATGGCTTTGCCAAATCCTTGACGCATCAGGGTAGGCCAGGCAGCGCCGTCGCGCTGTTCAAGCGCTTAAGCTCGTGGAGAGCCGTAAAGGCGAGAAGCGAGTGAATTCGCGAGTACGTAAGCTGGCTGAGCCCAGGTGCCCGTGAAAAAAGGATCTGGATGGAACATAGATGTCCGTACCGAGATCCGACACAGGTGCCCCTAGCTTAAAAAGCTAAGGCGTGTCGGCTGTACACTGGCTTAGGGAATTCGGCAAGTTAGCCCCGTAACTTAGGGATAAGGGGTGTCTGCTCTGAAGAGAGCAGATCGCAGCGTAGCGGGGGCTCTGACTGTCTAATAACAACATAGCCGAACGCCAAGCCGAAAGGCCTAGTACGTTCGGTGAATCCTGCCCAGTGCGGGTACCTGAAAAACCAGTTCAATGGTACGAAGGGCCCGTCAACGGCGGGGGTAACTATAACCCTCTTAAGGTAGCGTAGTACCTTGCCGCTTAATTGGCGGCTTGCATGAATGGATCAACGAGAGTCCCACTGTCCCAAGCCAGAACCCGGTGAACTTTACGTCCCAGTGCAGAGTCTGGGGACCCCTAATGGGAAGTGAAGACCCTGTGGAGCTTTACTGCAGCCTGTCGCTGGGTTGTGATTGCGTTTGCGTAGTGTAGGTGGTAGATGTTAATGCGGCGCTTCCGGGCGTCGTGGAGTCGACAATGAAACACCACTCTTATGCGGCTACGACCCTAACTCCCTCGGGAGGACACCGATAGGTGGGCAGTTTGGCTGGGGCGGCACGCCCTCGAAAAGATATCAAGGGCGCCCTAAGGTTGGCTCAGGTGGGTCAGAAATCCACTGTAGAGTGTAAGGGCAAAAGCCAGCCTGATGTGATCCAGCACAGTAGTGGTTCACGAGACGAAAGTCGGGCCTAACGAACCAATAAGCCTTCTTGGTGGGGGCTATTGACGTCAGAAAAGCTACCCCAGGGATAACAGAGTCGTCACCGGCAAGAGTCCATATCGACCCGGTGGCTTGCTACCTCGATGTCGGTTCTTTCCATCCTGGCCGTGCAGCAGCGGCCAAGGGTGAGGTTGTTCGCCTATTAAAGGAGATCGTGAGCTGGGTTTAGACCGTCGTGAGACAGGTCGGTTACTATCTGTTAGGGGTGTAAGAGGTCTGAGGGCAAGTTGCATTTAGTACGAGAGGAACAATGCAACGGCGCCACTAGTCAATCGGTTGTCCGACAGGGCATGAGCCGAGCAGCCACGCGCTAAGGGGTAAAAGCTGAAAGCATCTAAGCTTGAAACCCATCCCAAAAAGAGACCTCGTCACAGGACACCGGTAGAAGACCGGATTGATAGAGTCGGGGTGTACGTGCCAAGGCAACGAGGCACTCAGCCTGCCGACTACTAACGTCCAATGCCAGATTTGCCTCGCTCTACTCGGGCGAAATTCGGGTCGTATCATGTGCTGAGAAAAACAGGCCAAGGTGGCGGAGCGGTCACGCAGCCGCCTGCAGAAACTTTCTTTAGAAAGAAAGTTTTTATCAAAGAAACTGCAGACAGCGGCTACACTCCGGTTCAAATCCGGACCTTGGCTTGCGAGCTTCCCGCAGGGAAGCGAGCTAAGAGAAAATCACGAAGTGATTTTCGACGCGAGGTTCTCATCAGAGAACCGAGCACAAATTGACAACACAATACCGAGCACAAATCCCCACATTACATCTCATGAAGGTGGGTATAGCGGCCATAGCGGCAGGGATACTCCTGGTCCCTTTTCGAACCCAGAAGATAAGCCTGTCCGCGTACAGCTTTGTACTGAGGTACGCGAGTCCTCGGGAAGGGCTGAACGCTGCTAGCCCATTTTCCTGATTTTAATTTTTTTACTTGTTATTCTGTGTTGGATATTATTTTTATCCTGTTTTTATTGCTGATTAGGGTCTTGCTGGAAACTTATTTACCAGACTAGATCATGCTTTTTAGAATCATTTTTAAGAAATGCAGATCCGGGTGAAAGTCGGTTAAGATCAAAAAAGTTTTTATTCTTTACCACGTATCTTCAATTCCGTTATGACGAAAGGTAAAACCTCGTATAAAGACGCTAACGTGAAGTATATCATCGATGCGATTAAGGATCATCATCGACTTTTCGGGGACTCGCTTCCGATGATTGCCAGCGAGAATATCACGAGTCCCACTGCGCGATTGGTGCTTTTGTCTGATCTTTCTCATCGCTATGCTGAGGGCAAGGTTTCGCAGCGTTTCTATCAGGGCTGCAGGTTTATTGATGTGATCGAGGAGAAGGCTATCAGTCTGGCTGAGGAGGTTTTTCAGGCTGAGCATGTGAATGTCCAGCCGATTTCGGGTGTTAACGCAAATATTGCGGCTTTCTTTGCGCTAGCTGAGCCGGATGATTTGCTCCAGGCGCTTACTGTGCCTCATGGCGGGCACATCAGTCATGCGAAGTACTCTGCAGCCGGAATCAGAAAGCTGAGAATCAGCTCTCATCCTTTTGACCTTGAGAGGATGAATATTGATACTGAGAAGATGGTTCAGAAGATCCACCGGGATAAACCAAATCTTATTCTCTTTGGAGCCAGTCTGTTTTTGTTCCCTCACCCTGTAAAAGCAGCGAGAGAAGTAGCGGATGAGATTGGAGCGAAAATTATCTACGACGGCGCGCATGTGCTCGGGCTTATTGCAGGTGAGAAGTTTCAGGATCCACTGCGTGAGGGTGCTGACGTGATAACCTCAAGCTCGCATAAAACATTTCCGGGTCCTCAGGGTGGCATGATTCTCTGCAGAAAGGAGCTTGCAGACGACATAGATCGCGCGGTCTTCCCTGGCACGACGAGCAATCATCATTTGCATCATGTGGCTGCGCTTGCTGTTACTCTTGCGGAGATGAAGAAGTTTGGAAAGCAATATGCACGGCAGACGGTTGCGAATGCAAAGGCACTGGCGAGAGCGCTGCATGATAAGGGCTTCGATGTTTGCTGTCCTGATCAGGATTTCACTGAGTCGCATCAGGTTGCGATGGATGTCTCTGAGCTTGGTGATGCCTCGAAGCTTGCGGTCGAGCTTGAAATGGCGAATATTATCGTCAACAAAAACCTCCTGCCCAAGGACTATGTTGCTCATACCAAGAATCCCTCAGGTATAAGGCTTGGCTCTCAGGAGCTCACGAGGCTCGGGATGAAGCAGCGTGATATGGAGGAGATAGCTGATTTCTTCAAGCGCATAATAATTGATAAGAAGAAGTCTGAGAAGATAAAGGGGGAAGTAATCGAATTCAAGTGCCAGTTCCAGAAAGTGCATTACTGCTTCACGCAGGAGTTCGGGGCATACGAGTTCCCGGAGCTTTAAGGCTTTCATCACTTTTGCATTTCTTTTATCCTCTTTTATCCCGAAATTAAAAATAACCGCAAATAATAAATATTAGTTTGATTATTACTATTGGTTATATATGGTGGTGCTATGGTAAAAACGATCGAAGAAATCAATGAGCGCATCAAGGATGGCAGTGTTTGCGTTGTTACTGCCGAAGAGATGGTTGACATCGTTAGAGAAAAAGGCACTGAAAAGGCTGCTAGGGAAGTTGACGTTGTTACAACAGGTACTTTCGGAGCAATGTGCTCCTCGGGTGCGTGGTTTAACTTCGGTCATGCGGATCCGCCAATCAAGATGCAGCGCATCTGGCTTAACGATGTCGAAGCATACACAGGCGTCGCTGCGGTGGATGCATACATAGGCGCTACCCAGCTTTCCGAGACAAAAGAAATGGAGTACGGTGGGGGTCATGTCATCGAAGATCTTGTTGCGGGTAAATCGGTTGAGTTGAAGGCTACGGCTTATGGCACCGATTGCTACCCAAGGAAGAGCATAGAGACCACGATTACCCTTCGAGATATTAATCAGGCAATAATGCTTAATCCCAGAAATGCATATCAGCGATATGTTACTGCAACGAACTCCACTGATAGAACGCTGTATACTTACATGGGCACCTTGCTGCCGAACCTAGGCAATGCAACATATTCCGGAGCAGGAGTTCTATCGCCGATATTCAACGATCCACAGTACGAGACTATCGGCATTGGCACAAGGATTTTCCTGTGTGGTACACAGGGATATGTGGTGGGAGAGGGTACGCAGCATGATCCCGGGAACAACTTCGGCACGCTGATGGTTTCAGGGGATCTGAAAAAGATGAAAACTGAGTTCTGCAGGGGTGCGACATTTCACAAATATGGCACCACACTTTACGTCGGTCTTGGAATTCCGATTCCAGTTTTAAATGAAAAAATTGCGAGGAACACAGCCATTAGCGACCGCGATATTGTCACAAATGTGCTGGACTACGGCGTTGCGAGGCGTGTCAGGCCAATTCTGAGAAAAATTTCCTATGAGGAGCTGAAGAGCGGAAAAATAGAGATCAATGGAGTAGAAGTGCCAGTATCATCGCTTTCGAGCTTCAACTCTGCGAGGAAAGTGGCTGAGATACTGAAGGCATGGATCGGTAGAGGAGAGTTCTATCTTTCAAAGCCTGCTGAGAGGATTCCGCTTACGAGTACTTTCAAGCCGATGAAGATGACCAGAGAAGCCCCTCTGGTCAGGGATGTGATGAGCAAGCAGGTCAGCACGATAAAAATTGACACCAGCATAGAGCAGGCTGCGAGGATAATTATTAAAAATGAGTTCAACCACCTGCCTGTGACAAGCGACGATGGCAAGCTAATTGGAATTGTGACTTCCTGGGATATCTCAAAGGCAGTTGCTTTGAATAAAAGAAATACAATCGAGCCGATTATGACCAAAAATGTTGTGACTGTGACACTTGAAGATCCGATAGATATTGCAGCCAGGAAGCTTGAGCAGCACAATATCTCAGCGGTTCCTGTGGTTGATAAAGAGCATAAAGTGGTGGGAATTGTGACAAGTGAAGATCTTAGCAAGCTATTCGCAAGGAGGATCTGAAATGAAGCTATTGCTGCGCTTTAACACCAAAGTGATCAAGGAGCCAGTGATTGCCACAGCGATTCTGAGAACCAGAGTGCTGGTAAATATCGTCAGAGCACACGTTGAGGCAACCTATGGAGAGGTGGTGGTGGACGTGCCGAATGAATCCGTCGATTTGGTCTTCAAAACGTTTGAAGAACTTGGCGCGGACGTTTCCAAGCTTGAGAAGCCAATTCTGCGGAGCGATGAAGAGTGCGTGCACTGCGGAGCCTGTGTCAGCGTTTGCCAGCTTAAAGTCTTCGACTTTGCAAAGGACTGGACGGTGAGCTTCGATCCCAGTCACTGTGTTCAATGCGGCGCTTGCATTCCCACGTGTCCGCACAGAGCACTTACGATCTCTAGATAAACATGCGCAGGCACTTCCAGCTGAAGGAAACAGCAGTCTCGATCATCGCCGATGAAGAGAGATATATAGCAGAGGCAATCGAGAGCATCAAATACCATCGAAAGCAACTCGAGCAATACATAGCCAGAGACCCGTTTTTTAAAATCACCTTCGAGCCATATGAATGCAAAGAAAGCGCACCCGAGATCGTGCAGCTCATGTCAAAGGTCTCAGGGAAAGCCGGAGTTGGGCCAATGGCGGCAGTCGCAGGCACAATAGCAGAGCTCGCCTTGGAGGCGATGACTTCAAAAGGTGCCACGCATGCCATAGTCGAGAATGGCGGAGACATCGCGATTCTGAACGACAGAGAGATAACGCTCGGCATCTATGCCGGGGAATCATCATTTAAAAACATTGGCTTCGTGCTTGAGCCAGGATTTGAGCCATTTGGAATCTGCACCTCATCGGGCACAGTTGGACCTTCCATCAGTCTGGGTAATGCGGATGCAGCTACTGTTATAGCAACCAGCGCTTCTCTTGCAGACGCATGTGCCACCGCTCTTGGCAACGAAGTGCAGGATAGAGCCAGCGTTGAGAGGGCATTCAAAAGCGTAAAAGGGATCGCTGGAGTCGAAGGCGCAATAGTGATAATCGGCGATACTATTGCAACGTGGGGGAAGGTACCCAAACTAACAGAGGTGTCAATTTCCCCTGATTGCATAACAAGGGCGTGATAACCTAATTTATAATCAATAGGGATATTAAATTAGATATTTAATTAAAATGCTATATATTTAGATTTGTTATGATTTTTAGTTAATTTAAATTCCAATTTTATCGCATTTATGAAACGATAAAGGATTGTAAAGCATTAAAGCAATAAATTTTTTCTCCTTCTTTTTTGGTCTTTTTATGGTTGACATACGTCTTTCGCTTAATAATAAATTAACCATAATAAAGCTTATTAAAGCAAAATAAAGAATTTTTAAGCTTATTTTTTAATTATGAGATAAAATATCTATTTATTTTATTGAAATCAATATAGTATTTGGTTAAGCCAAAAATGAGGTGTTGAAAATGAAATTGAAAGGTTTTATATGCACAATCTGTGCAATGCTGATGCTCGTTTCGCCGATTACCACGGCGGTGCTCGCTGATACCGGTGTTGGCGATCTGATGAGCCAGTTTGCACACGATAAGAAAATATACGAAGAGAAGCTTGAAGCAATGGATAAAATAATTGCAAAGGCAGAAGAGAAGAAAGTCGATTTGGCGGATATAGCTGAGCTGAAGAAACTGAGAGACGAGTTTGCAAGCTGGCAGGCTCCGGCTGAGGCAGCCGCACACGCAGGAGACAATGCAACGTACTATGCTATTAGAGAGGAAGCTAAAAAGGATCTAAGTGATTTCAAGGCAAAAGCAGGCAGCATATTCTGGGAAACCAGAAAAGAACTCGCGCTTGCGAGGTTCGATGCAATCGTTGCAAACTGGACAGAGAGGATAAATAACCTGAAAGCCAGCGGCGGAGATGTGACACAGCTGCAGGCACTGCTGGATCAGTTCAAAGGATACAGGGATGATGTGGCAGCAGCCTTCGACAGCCACAATGTTACCGAGGTAAGGGAAGTAGCGGCAAAGCTGAAAGAAATACTGATTGAGGCAAGAGATGAAACAATCAAGATCAGGGCGCACATCCTCGTCGACGTAAGAGCTCCACCAGTCTTGGCAAATGCAACCTCTCTTGTGAACTTCTTAGAGAGCAAGGGTGCAAATGCCACGCTGGTTGCACAGGCAAAGACGCTGCTCAGCACCGTGCAGGATAAGCTTAATGAAGTCAAACAAAAGGCAGACACAGGCGATTTTGAAGGCGCGAAGGCAGCTCTGAAGCAGGCACACGAGTCTTGGAAGGAATTCAGGCATATCGTGGTAAAGATGCTCAGAGACTTGGCGAGGTGGAGGTATTAAAACCTCCTCATTTTTTTAAATCAAATGCCCAAACCGAATGTAGCTTTTACTCCTGACAGCGCCATCTCGATTGCAATCGCCGCTAGCACTATACCCATAATTTTTGTCAGCACCTGTGTGCCATCTTTTTTCACCGCTTTATAGACAAGATCAGAGTTCACAGTTACAATCCAGAACAGAATCAATGCGACAAATATCGAAGCGATCACTACAAACTTATCTGATAAAGTATCGCTCGAACTCATATAGATCATCACTGATGTCATAGCCCCTGGACCAGCGGTCAAAGGTGTTGCCATCGGAGTTATAGCCACGCCCTTTCTATCCTCAAGCTCATCCGAAGAGTACTTTCTGGGCTGCCCCAGCATCATATCATAGGCGATTACAAGCAGAAGCAATCCACCCGCGATCTTCAAAGAGCTGATCTGCACCTTCAGATATGAGAGCACATATTCACCAGATATCGCGAAGAGCAAAAGAATTAAAAGCGCAATCAGTGAAGCTCTGGTTATCAGCTTTTTTCTCTCCTCAGCAGAGAAGCCCTCTGTAAGCGCGAGGAAAACCGGCACGTTGCCAAAGGGATCTGTTATAACGAAAATTGCAACAACAGCGTGGATAAAAAGCTCAGTATTCATACTAATCCTGATCTTTCCTTTAACAGTAAAAAGGTTACCCAACGCGTTTTTATAATATGACCCCCATCTGGTAACTGGAGCAATAAAATGAGTTTTATCAGATTCACGCGGAAGGATGACAAGCAGAGCGGATACATCGTTCCCGACGGGAGCAAAGCGAAGAATATGGACCTCGACGGCACAGGCGGCGTCTGGATAGACTTCGAGACACCGGTGGCGGAAATAACGGTCTTCATCAGCAGAGAAGACGCAGTCAGGCTGACGGATCAGCTTAAAATGCAGGATAAATAAAGCAGATTGGAGAAGTGTAAAGGGGGAATGCTGCCTCGATTACTCTTTAAGCAAGCAGGTCACTTATGCGGTAGGCGATTCTTGTAGTCCCCTTAATGCAGCACGTTTGTTATCGCTGTCCAGAACGAGTTTTTCAACAGCTCCAGGCTTACGCCTGTGTACGAAACCATGAGCCCCGCGCCTATGAAGGTGCCGATCATGCTGCCCACATTTGCGAGTGCGGCGATGAGGACTATTCGGAACAGGCGGTTTTCGAACATCTGCTGGAATGTTTCGATCTTTCTGAGGTTGAAGTCTTCCTTCTGAGGGGGGTGCTTGAGCGCTTCGACATAGCCCACTAGCCAGCCGACTGCGATGAAGGGGTTAAGGAACGCGAACCATGCGAGTGAAAAGGCTGTCAGCACTGAGTAGGGATGGCCTCTTGCGAGTATTACAGCAAGTCCCGAGAAAATGCCCTGGCATAGAAATAAAATGCCTATTGCGAGCAGTAAATGCTGCAGTGAGACCCCCGCTATCAGCAGCATTGCGAGTAAAGCAATTACGATTAAAATGAACAGCGAGGTAAGGATGTTTATGATGCTGAACCTTGATTTTGGTATTGTGGTTAAAGTTTCAAGCTTCGGAATAGAGTCAGGTTTGTCCAGATATTTCTTTATTCCCTCTCTGTGCCCAGCTCCCACTACCGCTACTACCTTCCCGTTTCTTGCAAGGTTCAGAAGGTTGCCGGCGATGTATGCATCGCGCTCGTCTATGAGCACCTCTGCGGCGTGAGGTGAGTATGCTCTGAGCTCCTGCACCATTTGGTCTACAATATCCTTGTTGGTGATGTTATCGAGGTCGATTTCTTCTTCGTCGATGCCGAATATCGCAGTTAGCAGCGCCCATATCATTTTTAATTTTTCTATAAACGTCATTTTTGCCCAGAAGCGTCTCAGTGTTATCTGGATATCTCTGTCCACCAGTGCAAGCTGCGCTCCGGTTTTTTCCGCAGTATCGATTGCTGCTAGAAACTCACTGCCGGGTTTTACTCCATAATCTGAGCCGATTTTGTTCTGGACATAGGCGAGAAGCCAGCTTGTTAGAAAATAATATGTGTTGCTGCCTTTAAGCATTTCATTGACTTTAATCTCGCTTTGTGGTTCTTCGCGAAGGGCTTTATATCTGCCCTTGCACAGCTCTACAGCTACTGCGTTTGGTCTCTCCCTATCGATAACTTCGCCGACTTCTGCTGCGCTTTTCTCTGAAACATGCGCCGTGCCAATGATTATGATATTTGACTTCAGCTTTTCTATCTCGCTCTGATCCATGGCCATCACCTTTGTGCTGAGCTTCTCTCTATGAACTCCAGAAGTGCGAGTGCTCGCATCAGATCAGTTTTGGTGATGATCCCCACCATTGCATCGCCTTGTTTCACTATCAATCGACCTATATTGCGTTGAGCCATAAGCTTCAGTGCAGTGGCAGCATCATCGTCCGGAGTAACCGAGATTATGTTTCCACTCATGATCTTATCAACGGTGGTGGAAAGATGCTCGGAAGTTGGTACCTTCTGCACATCATTAAAAGTTACAATTCCCACCAGCATGCCATTTTCCATAACAGGATACCCCATATGTTTTTTCTTGAGCATTATCGCAAGCAATTCACTGACATTCGTGTCAGGTGTGATCGAGTATACATCGGTACTCATTATGTTTTTAACTTTCACCACTTCGAGAAGACTGCTGGCGAGCACAGTGTTCTCCTCTTCTGATGCGCCCACGAAGATGAAGAAAGCGATTATCAGCAGCATAATATCAGGAGGGGTAATGAGTATTCCAATCAGCCCGAAAATGAATGCAAACAGCTTGCCGATGAAAGCTGCTTTGCGGGTTGCGTTTGCGTAGGAAGTGTGAGAGGCAAGAAATGCTCTGAAAACTCTACCACCGTCCATCGGGAATGCGGGCAATATGTTGAAGGCTGCCAGGAAGAGGTTCATGTAAGCAAGTAACAGGGTAAAGGTGCTGAAAGTGCTGCCTAATGAGGGTGAGGCATAGTTCAGTGTATAGAAGAATAGCCCTAGAAATAGACTCGTCGTCGGACCGGCAATGGACACTCTGAGCTCAACTTTCGGTTCTTTCGGTAGCTCTTCCAGAGCAGCCACGCCTCCAAACAGAAAGAGGGTGATATCTTTTATCTTTGTACCGTATTTCAGAGCAACGAGAGAGTGCCCTACCTCGTGCACCAAAATGCATGCGAAGAGAAATATTGTTGTGATTATACCCAGGATGAATTTTATTCCTATCGGTAAAGCCTCTTTTCCAAAGCCCAGCGGGGATGGGTTAACGGCAAAAACCCATGCAAAGAAGGGCAGGATTAAAAGGAAGGTTATGTGAAGGTATATGGGGATTCTGGCAATGCTTCCAATTCTAAATCGGGTCTTCATCACTTCAATTATGATAGACTGATAAACTATATATTCTCTTAGTAGACATTAATGGCAGAGGTATTTGGATATGCGCACTGAATTGACTTCTTTGATGGATCTTAAGGTCTATACCGATAAGGGAAAGTACGTAGGGAAGGTTGACGATATAAGAATTGATCCAAATGAGAAGCGGATTACAGATCTCGCGATAAGCGATGTAAACAAAGATATTTTCGATGTGCCTTCGAAAGGCATTCTGCTGCCGTATAGATGGATCACTGCAGTTGGTGATATAATAATCATAAAGCAGCCTGTTGCCAGGGCTAAACCGCAGCCTGCTGCTCAAGAAACCAAGAAGTAGATGAAAGATCGAGAGGTTTACTCCGAGATCAAAGCTTTTCCGCCTCTTGTCATCAGAATAGATGGAAGGAATTTTAAAAGCATATTTGAAAAGCTTAAATTCGAAAAGCCATATGACCTTAGATTTGCCACGGCGATGGCAGATGCAGCTGCTCTCTTCATCGGCGAAAGTGGTTTAAATCCACTTTTCGCTTACACTTTTTCTGATGAAGTCAATATTTTTTTCATAAAGCTTCCTTTTAAAGGCAGAATTGAAAAGCTCAATTCCACAGTTCCAAGCCTTTTTTCAAGTGCCCTGACACTGAAGCTGTGTGAGGAGATTCCTCTGGCTTTTGACTCACGCGTAATACCGCTTTATAAGAGCGAGATTTTAGAGTACCTCGTCTGGAGGCAGAACGAAGCCTGGAGAAACCACGTTAATAGCTATGGCTATTATAAGCTGCTGGAAGACGGGCTTGCGAGACCTCAGGCAGTTAAGCGGCTGAAAGGAATGTCCGCTGGCCATATTCATGAGATGCTCTTCAAAAAAGGTATAAATCTAAATTCTACTCCTGCCTGGCAGAGGAGGGGGATCTTGATAAGAAGGGAAAGCTATGAAAAAAGCGGCTTTGATCCATTAAAGAAATCAGGAGCAAAAACAACCCGCACGCGAGTGATTCAGGATTGGGAGCTGCCTGTTTTCAGCTCAGATAGGGGGAGAAAGTTAGTTGAAAAGCTTATAATGGAATAGTAGCACTTTACTCACTTGTGCCCCTTTTAAAAAGCAGTTTTGGGATGGGGAAAACGGTTAAACCCATCGGGCACAAGTAAGCAAGACTGTGGTTTCCCAATTGCTATACATGCTAAATAAATTTTACTATTCTTCGATTTTTAAAAAAATCAACATGATCTTTTGTATATTTAACATTTTTTCCCCGAGAAAAGTAAGAACTCTGCTTTTTCTCATCCAACCCACATTTCTTTTAACACTCAAAGAGACGCAAACGAATTATTAGAAAAATTCAGGGAAATTCTGCTCTTCTCTCGCAATGCCCCCGATACAGACATCTTTCTGCTTTCTTATATCTGCAGTGACCGCACAGTTTTTCTTTAAAATCGCGAGAAACGTCAGCCGGCCTACGGGAATGCTCTCGTTTCATTTCCCCGAGGCGATTCAGAATATACTCTTCCAGGTTATCCTGATCAAATTTATGCAAAACCCTGGCAATTTTTTTACCAGCAATACTTAAAGCCACTCTTTTATTTTTATCTTTTTCAAGTATTCCAACCGCAATTAAACATTCGATATGCTTTTCAATGGTGAGAGGCGAAAGCATATGCGACGAGATCTTGTCAAGACTGTGGTATCCAAAAGGGAACCTCTGGATAAAGCGATACAGGCTGCCTGAGACAAATGTCTTACCAGTCTTCCTGCTTCTTGTTTTCTCTTCCCACTTGCTCTGCAGCTTTACCAACCTTTCAAGCTCATCTTCGGATGGAAGAAGAACTTTTTGCTTTACTGGCATTTCTACCGCTACTCTGCTTGCCACGTCAACCCCCTTTGAAAGTGAGGAAATTCTAATTCCAACTTAAATTTTAATTCTAATAACATTTAAATTTAACTAATATCCGCTGTTTTCTGGATGCGAAGGCATATCAAATCTTGATTTTAGGCTGGAGGCATGATCACAATATTTTTTATCTTCCCCAAACAACATTGAAATATGCCTCCCAAAGTCGACATCAGCAAGTGCACCAACTGCGGCCTCTGCGCAACGATATGTCCCGGCAAGGTATATGGAACAGTTGAAGGTAAAGCAGAGATAATTAACTCACAGAACTGCATCGAGTGCGGTGAGTGCGTCAAAAAATGTCCTGCAAGCGCTATAACTCTTTTTGAAGATCTCCACAAGCAAATAACCCGCGCGATTCTGGAACAGGTTCCACTCCCTGCTCATGTTAATGTGCGTTGCTACACTCTGAACGGGAGAGATCGCTATGCAGTTAAAGAGCAGTTCAAGCGAATAGCGCTCAGGATCGGCTTTCTTGAGAGCGAAATTACGTGGCATAAGCACAATGCATATGGAGTAAAGAAAGCCGCCGATTACAGCATAATGATAAAGCTCGATTTCATCCTCAACTACTACGCATTTCAATTCTGGCTAATTGGAGATGGGAGAATTAACTTCGGAAAGTTGCCATTTCTTACATCTATTCTATTTCCAGTTGAAAACGGAATTTCAGATCTGGACATTTTGATTTTCGACAGGGAATTTTCAGATGCAGAAATAGCAAAGCTATTAAAGGCTCCGGAAATATTTGCCGGAAGATACCCCGGAGATGTCAGGATCTTCACAAAGTTCGAGCCCGACAGCGATGGAAGAGAGCGATATCTAATATTCTCTTCGCGTAAGGAGCTGCTGGAGAGGCAGGCTGAGTTCATCGTTGACAACTTATTGCGAATTGAAAATTACTTCCATCTAATTGCACTTCCGAGGAATAAATATGAGGTTGCAGTAGCGCGCCTCAGCAATATTGAAAGTGAAATAGCCGCTCGATTCAAATCGATCCGGCAAGAGCTCGATACGGCCAGCTCTCAGACAATAAAAAACTGGCTTCACCAGCTTATGACGAACCTTGCAGAGACTGCAGAAATTAGCGAGGAATTCCGGCATATACTGGCGGATGCAGTTATACATGGCGAGAGCATGCAAAATTTATTGCAAAACTGGCGGGAAGAGCCCTTGGAAGGCTACACTTCTCTTTCAGCCCCGCTACTGAGAGGATGGATCTCGATCAGAAACGACTATCAGCGCTTCATGCAGCGGGTTGAGGAAATCAGAGATGAAATCTCGGATATAATTACTCTGCTAAATATGAAGATCAATTTACTTGTTCAGGAACAGAGTTATCAACTGCAGCAGAGCACTCATGAAACCCAGGAGACCCAGATGCATATGCAGCGCACAATAGAAGGACTGTACGTAATATTTGCAGCATTTTATCTTACCGAGCTTGGACACTTCGTATTTAATGCGCTTGAGGAGCAGGGAATTGTGCACATTTCATCGACAATTTTAACGGTTATGTTTATTCCAGTAGCCCTTTTGATCGGACTTGTGCTCGCAGGAAAGTTTCGATTCTTCACGTTCCAATGAGTCTATTCATACACCAGATAGTAAATTTGATAAGCCAGTAGCACTTAAAAAGTAGAGGTTGAATTTTAGCCGAGGCTGAGAATGAAAAAAGTTGTGATAATTGGCGCCGGTCCGGCAGGTCTCTTTGCAGCGATGGAGCTGATGGGTAAAGCAGATGTGCTTGTAATCGATAGGGGGAGGGAAGCTCTGGAGAGGCACTGCAAGATTCCAGAGCAAAACGAGTGCATCCACTGCAACACCTGCGATATTATTTGCGGCGTAGGCGGCGCGGGGTGTATGTCAGATGGCAAGCTTAATTTGCATCCTGAGATTGGCGGGAGTCTGAGGGAATTTGTTACTCCGGAGAAATCCTGGGAGCTAATTAAGAGAGTTGACGATGTATTTGTAAGCCACGGCGCAAGCAATGAGGTAAGCGCAATTGGCGCTGAAAGTCTGCTTCAAAAAGCAGCGGCTGTTGGCATAGAATTTATACCGATCAAGCAGCGTCACATCGGCAGCGACAAGCTGCCAAAGCTCGTTCAATCTATCAAGAGTGAAATGGAAGGCGGCGGTGTGAAGTTCCTGCTGCGCACCACAGTTGAGGATGTTGAGGTCAAAGATGGGCGCGTGGTCGGTGTTGTTGTGAAGAACAGCGAGGGAGTAAAGAAAATCAATGCGGACTTCGTAGTACTCGCTCCAGGTAGATCTGGCTTTAACTTTTTAGAGAAAATCTGCCGCAAGCTGGACATCCCGCTTAAGCACCTGCCGATAGACGTTGGAGTGCGCGTCGAGGTACCAGCGGTGGTATACGAAGACGTGATAAAGATAAATTGGGATCCGAAGTTCAGAATGCACACCCACACTTATGACGACCTAATTAGAACTTTCTGCACGTGTCCATATGGCTTCGTCGTTAAAGAGCAGTACGACGATGTTGTGGGCGTAAACGGGCACTCAATGCGCGAAAAGCAATCCAGCAACACCAATTTTGCATTCATAGTACGAATTAATCTTACCGAGCCGGTTGAAGACACGACTGCCTACGGATACTCAATCGCGCAGCTCGCAAATACAATCGGAGGGGGCAAGCCACTGCTTCAGAGGCTTGGTGATTTGAAGCGGGGACAGAGGTCAACGTGGGAGAGGATAGATAGAAGCTATATTGTTCCCACATTTAAAGACGCTACCCCCGGGGATATATCAATGGCAATGCCTGCAAGGATAGTCACGGATATAATAGAAGGACTGGATATGCTTGACAAAGTAGTGCCCGGAGTCGCCTCCGATTCAACTCTGCTCTATGCACCGGAGATCAAGTTTTCAGCACAGCGTGTGATCTCATGGGCAGGCTTCGAAACCCAGGTTAAAGGCTTATATGCAATAGGCGACGGCGCAGGCGTTAGCAGGGATATCGTGAACTCCGCAGCCACCGGGATAATCGCCGGAGAGCACATCAAAGAGCAGATTGAGAAAAGAAAAAAGAAATAATCTGGGCTTAAATGCTTTGCTGCTGGCCTCCAGATTCTTCTTCAAATTAAGGGTGTCTTTCAGATTGTATTGTCAAGATATTTTTTACGGTAAATCCCATTTTATTCAAAAGTAATGAATACCTTATAGACGCAAGAAAAATAAAAGTTTTGTTCTAGCGGTGTCAGGATAATAATTGCCGGAAGTAGTTGGCGATCAAAGAAAGATTGGCACTGTAGAATAATGAGCCTTCAACGTAACCCGAAAACAGGCAGCCTTTGCAATTTTTTATCTCACCTCTCAAGCGATCCGCTTCTTTAGAGTGCCATATCTCTCCCAGCGGTTTTGCTCTTATAGAGCTAACTTTACCTTTGCACATTTTTACGTTTCCATACGGATCAACGTGGAGAAGGAAACGATCTATGCGGCATTTAAAATCCGGCTTCAAGCTGCGAATCATTTTCAGATAAACAAAGGAGTTTAATATTTTTCGCCCCTGTTTTTTTAGCTCAATTAAACGATCAATAGCTCTTCCGTATTCATCGAGATTTCTAATTCCAAGTTCCTGCCATATTTCCTTCGTAAGCTCTTCATATTCATGCACTGGTTCGAAGAGAATTCCAGCGCTGTATTTTTCCGCCAGATTCACGAGTCGCTCCAGCTCTGCAATATTTTTACTGGTGATCACGCAGTTTATCACAGTCTGGAACCTGTAGCGAGAGGCAAGCTTAAGTCCCCTCAAGACTTTTTCAAAGTCTCCCCCAACTCGCAGCTCTCTGTACGTTTCTCCTGTTCCATCGATCGAAATAGAAAGATAATCCAGATGAGGCGCCAGCTCTTCGATTCGATCTTCAAGCAGCATTCCATTGGTGATCATGAAGTTAATCAAACCCTGCTGCTTTGCATGAGAAAGACACTCCGGGAGCTCCTCCCTGAGGAGGGGCTCAACACCCCAGACAGTGTAAACAGCAGTTCCGAGTGACGCCGCCTGATCTATCAGAGCAATTATTTCTTCAAGCGAGAGCTCCTCTTCTGATCCGGCTCGCCTCCAGAATGGACAGAATTTACAGCGCAAATTGCACAGCCCTGTTATGCTGTGGCACAGCACAAGCGGAGAACGCTTTATTCTACCAATCAAAATTTTATTTGCAAGTTGAAGCTTCATCAATTCACATTTCGACGCGAATCGAATTTAACTTTTCTGTGGGATTCATCGCAAAAAGGCTTGTTCCTGGACTGCCCGCATGCGCAGAGTGCCACTCGCTTGCATTTTCGCAGCAGGTTTCCATCTTTATCCCGGATTTCAACATTTCCACGAACATAGAAAGGCCCATTTTGAACCACCGTAATGGTCGCCACTGCCGGGACAGCTTCCTGAGGGCCACCGTCATACCGCTCAAACTCAAGTGCCCCGCTGGGACAGAGCTGGATCACCTCAGCGATTTTATCAGGATCCGCGCCTTCGGGATTTACCCAGGGACGCCTGTTAACATCGAACACGTCGTGAAGCTTGCGAACACATTCAGCGGCATGTATACAAAGCTTCGGTTCGAAAAACACCGTGATCTTATCTGATTTATAGCACTTGCGCGTGTCGGGCATCGTCTCCCATATTAGCATGAGTATGAGATATAACATATATATCTGATCGCTGTTTATTGAAATTGAGGTAATGCGATGAAAAAATACACAGTCAAGAACATCACGCTCGCAGATGAAGGCAATAAAAGAATCGAGTGGGCAAGGCGGCATATGCCAGTTTTGCAGCTCATCAAAAAGGAGTATGAAAAAGGCAAGCCGCTGGAAAACGTGAAGGTAACCGCATGCCTCCATGTGACCGTGGAAACTGCAAATCTGATTTACGCTCTCAAAGCAGGTGGAGCAAAAGTTTCTCTAACCGCGAGCAATCCCCTGAGCACGCAGGACGATGTGGCAGCAGCACTCGCGAAAGAAGGCGTAAACGTATACGCAATAAAAGGGGAGAGCGAGAAGCAGTACTACGAGTGCATAGAAGAAGCACTGAAAATTAAGCCAAATATCACGCTGGACGACGGCGCGGATACAATCGCAGTGGTGCATGAGAAACACCGCGAGCTGATTCCAGATATCTTCGGCGGCTGCGAAGAAACAACCACCGGCGTAATACGCTTACGCGCTATGGCCAAGGATGGAGCTTTAAAATATCCAATTATTGCGGTCAACGATGCGGATACCAAGATGATGTTCGACAACCGCTACGGCACAGGGCAGAGCACAATGCATGGAATATTGAACGCCACGAACGTTTTAATCGCGGGAAAAACAGTTGTAGTAGCTGGCTACGGCTGGTGCGGAAGGGGAGTATCAACTCGCGCTCGCGGAATGGGGGGAAACGTTGTTGTCGTCGAATCTGATCTGAGAAAAGCTCTCGAGGCAGTGATGGATGGCTACAGGGTGATGAGCATGAGAGAAGCCGCAAGAGTTGGCGACCTGTTTATCACAGTAACCGGAGACGTATCCGTAATCAGAAAAGAGCACTTCAAGCTCATGAAAGACCAGGCAATTTTAGCTAATTCAGGCCACTTCAATGTCGAAATCGATATTCCCGATCTGGAAAAGCTCGCGGTGAAGAAAAACATGGTGAAGGAAAACGTTGAAGAGTATGTTTTGAAAGACGGACGCAGAATATATCTGCTGGCAGAAGGCAGACTCGTGAATTTAGCAGCCGCTTACGGACACCCGCCCGAGGTCATGGATATGAGCTTCGCAAACCAAGCATTAAGCGTGAAATACATTGCTGAGCACCACAGTGAACTCGAAAACCAGGTGTACAAAGTGCCAGATGAAATCGACAGAAGAGTGGCAAGATTGAAGCTCGAAGCAATGGGAATCAAAATCGAATCACTCAGCAAGAAGCAGGAGAAATACTTGAGCTCTTGGACAATGGGCACATAATTTTGCAAAGGGGAAAAAGAAAATGAAGCTTGCGAGCCTGAGAGAGTACGTGAGAGAGCAGTTTGGAGAAAAAGCAGAGATCACGTACGTGGGCGAGATCGGCAAAAAAGCCGAAGCGAAGAAAGAAAAGAAAAAAGCGAGAGACGAACTCAAAGGCTTCGGCTACGGCAAACCCATCGAAATCGAAGTAAAAAGGGGAAAGAAAAAACGCTCATACGTGCTCTCATCCATGCGAGTGCAGAGCGGCTTTGGACACGACCACTACACAGATCGCGCGCAGATCCTGCTCTGGCAGTATTCAACATTCAATAGACTACCCCGACATGTAAAGGCACTCGATGTTGGCTACTTCACAAAAAACGGAGAGCTATTTTCAACTTCAAAAGCAGATGAATTCTTCATAGTGATGGAAAAAATTGAAGGCAAAGAGTACTACAAAGACCTCGATCGACTCAGAGATGGAGGAAAGCTGAGAAAACTCGACATCGACAGAGCAAGAGCACTTTCTGACTATCTTGTAAAGATCCATTCAAAGAAGCATAAAGACGAAGAGCTGTACAAGCGCAGAATACGCGAGCTCGTGGGGCACGGCGAGTGCATAATGGGCTTGATCGACAGCTACCCACCAGACTTCAAATTCGCCTCGAAAGAGGACTTCTGCGCGATCGAAAAGAAATGCGTGGAGTGGCGCTTCAAACTGAAAGACCATAAAGAGAGATTGTGCGCGGTGCATGGCGACTACCACCCGTGGAATGTGCTCTTCCGAAAAGGAGTTGACTTCACAGTGCTCGACCGAAGCAGAGGTGAGTTCGGCGAAGCAGCCGACGACCTCGCAACAATGAGCATGAATTATTTATTTTATTCCCTGCAAAAATATGGGCGATTACAAGGAGAGTTCAAAAAGCTCTTCGACACCTATCTCAACAACTACCTTGAAAAAACTGGTGACAGCGAGATCCTGAAGTTCATGCCACCCTTCTACGTCTTCCGCGCACTCGTAATCGCGAGCCCGATATGGTACCCCACACTGTCGCCGGAAGTGCGGACTAAGCTGTTCAACTTCATCAGGAATGTGCTGGAAGTGGAGGAGTTCGAGCCGGGAGAGGTGAATAGGTTGGTGGAGGAGTAAGGGAACGGGCAAAACATCGTGGGTGATTCAGAATTAATCAAGTAGAAAAGAGTATGATCAGGAAATGAAGGAAAAAATAAATAAAATGGTTGAAGAAATAGCAGATGAGTTCATAAGAGAGTTTTTAAAATCACCCTATAATTTTACAGGTGAACGGGACATTCATGGTCAATTTTATCATAGGCTTCTTTCGCATGACGATGGCAATTTACTAAGCCAGGATAAGCCATTTCCATTATTGCATCTTGAATATCCGCATGATAACGTTCTAAAAGGCAGAAAAAGAGGAACTTTAGATTTGGTAATACTTAGGCCAGATAATTCTTCTACGTTAAAAGGTTTTTCTGGAGGTTGTAAAAAGGACATAAGAAAGCTTTTTGCTTTTGAGTTTAAACTTAATGTTACAGGTGAAAAAGCAGCAAAAGAATTTAAAAAAGATGTAGAGAAGTTAGAAGATTGTGAGGGTGCTAAGACATTACTTTTTATCTTTATACGAGATAAAACATATTCTGATGAAGAGAATAAGTTTGAGCCTGAGTACTTCAAAAAATTAATTGAGATGGAAGTGCCATTTAAGGTTAAAAAACTTCCTGATGACATTAAAATTTAGGCATTGTCCTAATTTGTGATAGTTAATTTATAATAAAAAAATTCGTGCCAGTTC
>CAZVYP010000030.1:0-23809 GCA_964631075.1 uncultured Methanocellales archaeon | reverse complement strand
AAAGTTACACGGTATCAAGGTGGAAGAGCAGGTTAAAGAGCAAGAGACTTTAAAGCCTCGTGAATGTCCCCGGTGCAAAGTCATTAATAGCCCAGTGGCGAAGTTCTGCCAGCAATGCAGCCTAGCACTCGATGTCAAGACAGCTATGGAGCTGAAGCAAGCGACAACGCAAGCAGACGCGATTTCAGCTCAAGTACTGGAATACATAACTAGGAAAATGCCATCACTCGTAGCAGAAGCCATAATAGCGACTAACAGTGTGAAGGCAATCAGCACTCAGAGCTTTGATGCACAACAATGTGCAAAAGGGGTGGGTAATCTTTTGTAATTCTCAGCTTTGGCTGCAAAAGGTATTTCTAAAATACATCAAATAATTATAACAACTGTATGAACAAAATTGACAGAGCTATTCTAAAGATGCTACAGGTTGAATTCCCTCTGGATGCTAGGCCATTTAAAGTAATTGGCAAGCGTGCTGGGATAAACGAGAGGGAGACAATCGCCAGAGTAAAGCGCTTGCTCGAGAGCGGGGAAATCCGGCAGATACGGCCTATTCTGGATTCGAAAAAGCTCGGGATGAAGGGCACTCTGGTGGCGATGAGTGTTCCGGAGAATAGAATTGACGAAGTTGCGGATATAATCAACTCCTACGATGGCGTTTCCCATAACTATTTGCGAGAACACCACTACAACATCTGGTTCACCCTTGCAGCGGAGAATGAGAAAAGGTTGAATGAGCTGATAAGAGAGATTAAAAAGCGAACCGGGGCAAAAGATGTTTTGAATCTGCCGACGAAAAAGCTGTTCAAGCTCGAAGTTAAGTTTAACATTTAATATTTTATGCAAGCAGCACTGAGATTATGCCGATGAGGAATATTCCGTCAAAGGTCCCTGCTCCTCCTATCGAGGCGATCGGGGCTCCGAGCTCTGGAATTTTTTTCATGTTGAGCAGATCGGCACCGATCAGGCTGCCGAGGGTGCCGGAGATATAGGCTATGATCGGGGCTTCCCCTGGTGAGATTATCAGCGCGAGTATAGCGGCGAGAATCGGGGGGATCAGTGCTGGCACTGCTATGCCGAGTCCTTTAACGGGTTTTGCGAGCCTGTTAATAAAAAATGTCATTATCACGATACCTATGAGCGCGTGAAGCAGATTTGCTTTCATCAGCAGAAAACCGGAGATCAGCACGGGTATTATGGCTCCACCGAGGTTTACTGCTATCAGAGTTCGCCGCCCCACCTCGATAGACGGAATGACATATCTAAATCCGTAGAAATCGACGACCCTGCCAGTAATTACTGGCTCTCGCGATACAACTTCTCTAACAGGTATATTAACAGTGCTGCCAGCCAGGGATAAAAACAGGATGAGTATGGAGTGCAACGGTGAAAAGCCAAGCCTTCTGAAAGCCAGACCTATAAAGCCCAGCCAGGCGAGCAGAAAAAGCGTGAAAAGCATCAGCAAAAACATGGCGATGAATGAAACTGCAATTCTCGGGTAAAATATGCGGGACATTTTCAATCCAATGGGTATTCAACCGCGCGTTATTAAATTTTTCGACAAAAGCTATTTTATTGACTCTCGAAATATAAACAGACAAAGTTTTTAATAATGCAGGGGATTCTTACAAGTGATTCAATGCTGAGCAAATTGAGAGCCATATGGCAGCTTACAAGACTGGAGCATGGAATCATGTTCGGTCTTGGCGTTGTAATTGGAATTGTGGTCTCTGACACTGCCTTTCTTACATCCTACAACGTCTTATTAGGTTTGCTTACAGCAGTTATGATCGAAGCTGGCACATTTGCATTGAATGATTACTATGATCTGGAAGTGGACAGAGCGAACAAGCGTGTTGACCGCCCTCTCGTGAGAGGAGACTTATCACCAAAAATAGCTCTCGTTATCGCGCTTTTACTTACTCCCATCGGAGTTTTAGCTTCGATATTGCTCAACTGGATCTGCTTTTTCATCGCATTAATCTCCGCACTCTTCGGTGTTTTCTATGACGTGAAGCTCAAAGAAACTGGCTTTCCGGGCAACATATATATAGCCTATTCCATGGCTATTCCATTCATTTTCGGCGGGGCAATTACTGGTAAGCTACCCTTTGTGCTATGGCTGCTTGCCTTAATCGCCTTTCTCTCAGGTCTGGGACGGGAGATTATGAAGGGAGCGATGGATGTCGAAGGCGATGCGTTGAGGAACGTGAGAAGCGTCGCAAGGATTTATGGAGAAAAAAGGGCCGCACACTCAGCGGGTGCTCTGTTCATAATCGGGATAATATTGAGCCTGATTCCATATTTCTACGCAGAAGGCGCGAAGTACTACCAGAATGAGATATATCTGATTCCAGTACTTCTGTCGGACCTGCTGTTTGCCTATACCTCGTTTAACCTGCTGGAGAAATACAGCATCAGCACCGTAAAGCAAATGCGGAGCATAACACTGCTGGCGATTTTCCTTGGATTAATTGCATTTCTGATGGGTGCGCTTTTTACTTTATAGGTGCTCATTCAGCTTTTGGTCGCAATCTTATTGCGTATATCTATAATCATTATAAAAATAATCATTTGATCTCCCAGAATTTGCCCTGCTCCAGCAGCGCGAAGTCGCAATCCACTTTTGCCTGTATTCTGGCAATTTCCTCTGCCGATAAGTGCTTGAATCTCCGCTGTGCTTTGACGTATTCCTCCACGTTTTTGTCCTTCATTTTAAACGTCAGCTCGAATTTACCATTTACTACTTCGTAGAGAGCCCACATCCCGCTTCTCACTGCGAGCCTGCCGATTTCTATGGTTTTCTCAGGGTTAAAGCCCCAGCCGGTTGAGCATGGTGTTAGCAGGTCGATGAAGCTTGGACCATTTACAAGCGATGCCTTCTGAACTTTTTTGATAAAATCAAGGGGATAAGAGACGCAGGCAGTTGCGACGTAGGGCGTACCATGTGCTGCCACGATTCTGGTCATCGGCTTTCGCTCCATCGCTGTGCCGAGTGGACTCTCTGCGCCAGCAGGGGTTGTAGTAGTATAGGCTCCATACGGTGTGGCTGAAGATCGCTGCACACCTGTGTTACCATATGATTCGTTGTTGTAACAGACATAGATTATCTTCTCACGTCGCTCCAGCATTCCTGATAGCGCCTGCATGCCTATGTCGTATGTTGCGCCGTCGCCTGCATAGCAGACCACGTTTTTCTCTATCTTCAGCCTCTTCAGAGCCGCTCGCACTCCACTGGCTGTGGACGCTGCGTTTTCAATGGCGCCATGGATCCACGAGATTTTGAGGGGCGTAACAGGGTATATGCAGAGCAGGGTCATGCATCCGGATGCATTTACTATGACTGTCTCTCTTCCCAGAGCTTTGGTGATGAGCTTCAAGCCAAGCACCGCTGCGCAGCCCTTGCAGGCAAGGTGCCCGCCTGTGATAAACTCTTCTTCGGGAATTTGCTGCAGATTCTCTATCATTTTATCCCTCCGATCCATTCTACCCTGCTTCGCTTTGCCTTCATATCTTTCTCGGTCTGTTTGATCATAAATTCAAAGTCTGCTGCGTGTATTGGTCTCCCTCCCAAACCGATTATGAAACTGTTCAGCGTTTTCCTGCTGCCGTAGAGCGTGGCTTTTATTTCACCATGAAACACCCCTCCATACCCGGGGGATACGTCTCGATCTGCAACTGCTATTGCTCTCACATTTTCAAGAGCATTTCTCAGCTCTTCCTCTGGCCAGGGTCTGTACAATCTGATTCTCAGCAGACCCACCTTTTTACCGTTTTCGCGAAGCTTTTTAACCACATATTTGGCAGTCGTGCTCTCTGAGCCAGCAGTCACAAGGCAGATTTCCGCATCTTCCAGCTCGTGGCAATCGACCGCTCCGTAGCTTCTTTCGAATTGCTTTTTCCACTCGCGATCGACTTTTTTCAGCACTTTTAATGCATTTCTCTGGGCAAGGTGAAGCTGGCTCCTGAAGTACATGTACTCGTCGAAGACAATTGCCCCTGACGTCTCTGCCTTACCATAGCACAGTGAAGTTACTGGCTTATACCTGGGCAGAAATCGATCTACCTCTGATTGATCTGGAATTAAAACTGGTTCTCTTGTGAAGGAGTGTATGAAGCCTTCCATGTTAACGATCACTGGCAGGAGCACTTTTTCATTCTCCGCAATCCTGTAGGACTGGATTATGGTATCAAGGAGTTCCTGATTGTTCTGCACAAACAGGATAATCCAGCCCGCATCTCTTTGATCCAGAATATCGTTAAAGTCGGACCAGAGCGTAATGGGTGCGGATAAACCTCGAGAGACATTTACCATAACAACCGGAAAGCGAAGTCCGGATGCTATGTAAAGAAGCTCGTGCATGTAGAGCAATCCCTGAGAGGAAGTTGCCGTGAAGCTTCTGACACCTGCAGCCTGCGCGCCCAAACAGGCGCTCATCACCGAGTGCTCGCTCTCCATTCTTAAAAACTCGGCATCCATCTCCCCGTCAGCTATCCACTTAGCAATGACCTCTATAATCTCGGTCTGAGGTGTTATTGGAAAATTCGGTATCACCTCAGCTCTGGCAAGTCTCGCTCCCCAAGCGGCAGCTTTGTTTCCGCTCAGCAGATCTCTCGCTTCCACTATTCGCCCTCCCTCTTGCTCTCAATCGCCCCGGCAGGGCATTCGTTTTTGCATATAAGACAGCCCTTGCAAAGCCTGTAGTTGAAGTGGGGCTTGCCCTCGTGCCACTCGATCGCGCAGTCCGGGCAGAGCAACCAGCAGAGCCTGCATTTTTTGCAGAGCTCTTCCTTCCACACAGGTTTGAAAACCCTCCAGCTTGCTCTAGCTCTCTGCTTTGCACTCCCCGGCTCTCTGATTACCGGAATTCCTTTTATGCCTTCATATTTGCCCTCTACTCTGAGCACTTTCATTGCATCACTTCACCGTAGCACTTCACAGCCGTCTGCATGCTGATCTCAAGGGCTTCACCGCTTAATTCCATCTCAATTTTCACCGCATCTCTCAACTTTTGCATATCAAACAGCTTGCTGATCCTGACGAAGCTGCCCAGCAGCGCTATATTCGGTATCTCCCGACCGGTAATTGCAAGACTGATTCCGGTGGCATCGATGGTATACACCTTTTCGAAGCCGTATTTTTTCCTGAAAAAAATGGGCTTTCTGGGTGTATTTATGAGCAGCTTTCCATCGCTCTTCAGACCCTCAAGCACGTTTACCGCGGAAAACATGCCCTCGTCCAGCACAATCACGTAATCAGGGGTATCCACGTATCCGCGGAGCAAAATCGGATCTTTGTCCACGCGGCAGAAAGCGGCAACAGGTGCTTCACGCCTCGCCGCGCCATACATCGCAAAATCCTGAACGTAATAACCAGCGAGAAAAGCCGCTCTACCCATAACATCAGCAGCCTTCCTGACTCCCTGTCCCCCTCTGCCGTGAAGCCTGATTTCCTGCATATATTTTACTTTCTTTCATCATCCCTCTTATTTGTTTGTTTATTTTCCGACCGCAATGCAAAGCTATTTATTTTCAAATCTTTTGATGCAAGCTAGATGCAATCTAAATCGATCAACGCTGCTGCGATTACTATGACCATAGTCATTATCCTTTCAATTCAGATTGCCGGAGCAGAAGATTTCTACCTTCAAAAGCTGGAAAAGAAAAATGGCGCAATACTGCTCATACTTGATGGAGCTGGAGCAAGCTATCTCTCAACGTATAATTACATCCCGTATGACCTGAATGGAGTGCCGTTGAGAAAGGCAGGCACGCCAAATCTTTCCCTCATCGCTGGCAAAGGCATAGTAGTGCAGGATGTCAGAGCCCTTCTGCCCACCACTCAGAGAGGACATTCTATTATTGCCACCGGCTATTCAAATGCCGATCTGGAAATAATCGGCTACAGCGATGCATCGATCTATGACATACTGCGAAAAAATGGATATGTCTGCCTGGCTTTGCTGGAAAAAGGCGATTTTGAGGAAGTGATTAAAGAGCAGGATATCGCAATTCACGATCCCTCAAATTCCGTAGATAATCCTGTAGCTTTGCTTAAGAAAAACTCAGATGTTAAGCCAGATCTTGAGAGCTTCATGCTCAGCTTAACGGAGAAACTGCCAGGCTATATGGAGGGAGAAAAAGGTGCCGAGAAGTATGCGCGGTATAACAAATGGGCGTTAGACAGCTTAAATTCCATAGCAGATTACTTTGCAGAGCACTATCCTGATAAAAAGTTTTTTCTAACGGTCAACGCTGGCGGTGCTGATCTGGCCGGGCATAATTTTGATGAAGAGCGGTACACAGAGGTAATAGAAAAGCTCGATGAAGGCCTGCCACAGCTTTTTGAAACATGCATCAGGAAAAACCTATCGCTGATTATAACCTCCGACCATGGAATGAAATTTTCAACTGCCAATTCGAAAGGCGGGCATTCCTCCGAGAAATACAGTGACACCCCTGAGAGCCAGAGAATCCCGCTGATAATCTACTCCCCCGGGATAGAGAGCAAAGCCGTGCTTGATGTTCGCGAGCAGAAGGACATAGCGCCTACTATTTTGAGCCTGCTTGATATCGTCGATCGCCCCATTTACTGTGATGGCAGAGCGATTCAAATTCGAAGCTATGTCAACCTGAAAATCGAATCTAGTGATGACCTCTCCGACATTAGAGTTAGCAGAGGCGAAACTCTGGTGGGAAGAACAGCTGCCAAAAACGCCACTTTTTACGGCCTTGATGCGGGCAACTATACTGTCCATGTTGATGAAAAAGTCAGGGAGGTTGACCTTAAATCCGATGACGTGCTGTATTTCTCAAAGATGAAAGTTGAACCTGTTTACAGGAACAATCAATTCCTGGCAGGGGGAGTGATCCTTTCAATTATCACAACTGGGCTTCTGATGATCAGGAGGATTTTAAAGCGATAGTCACTCATCACCGCCGGTGCCGATTCGTATATCCACAGCCATGCCCTTTTTGACGCTCAGCATCTCCTCTGCTGAGAGCACAGCTCTTCCTGTAGCCAGAAGGCGATCATTTTTATCCACGACTAAAACTTCCTCACCCGCACGAAGCCCGGGATCGACGTGGATTACATGCCGCGCGAAAGCCGATCTTCCCTCTGCGATGAATGGCGCTGCCTCATCGCTTACAGTTACTCTTAGTACGGGATATGGGAAGCACTTTCGCAGTCTCTCGCCCCCCTCGATGCTCAGCGTCAGCAAGCCGTCGCCCGCCCGGAGTGTTGCGATTCTCCTCCCGCCATCGTAAATCTGCCTGACTTTGTCCTTTGATGAGAGAATGAACTGAGCAGACTCGGAGAATAGTGCCTTTCCAGCGCCACTGCCAAACTGGTAATCAGCGATCAGTCTCACCCGCTTGAGCACGCTCATTCCTCATGCTCTCTCAGTTTAATTGCGTTTTGCTCGCACTTAGCTTTGCATAGTCCGCAGCCCATGCATTTTTCATCGTCAGCCATCGCTATGCCTTCTATAAGCGCTCTTGCTTGGAATAGACAGCTATAAACACATGCTCCGCATCCACTGCACTTCTTTGAATCAGTTGTCGAATAACAGTGACCCTTTATTAGTGCCTGTTCCACGCCACACCTAAATCTGCCTCTATACCCCCAGCAGTAGCGTGCATCGCAGCTGCAAATTGTGTACAAAAAAGGGGTTTTCAACGTCCAGATCGAGTGATAGCAGTGCTTTGAATGCATCTCCTGTAGAAATTTCCTGGTTTCTTCGATGGAGAGATCTCTGCTTTTAAAGTTGAGGCTCTCCGCGAAGTCGCTGAATGCTCCAACACCGAGACAGTACAGCTCTCTATGCCTGCTCTGCCGCGCTCGACACCAGCAATCTATCAACGCGGTATGACCCGCAACTTCTACTGCATCGAGGGCTTCTTCAGGGCTGAGCACCTGTCCAAAGTGGTAGTGCTCCAGCAGGTGTTTTGCTTTGACGCGCAAATACTGGCTGAAAAAAGGAATATTCATTTCCAGCAGCTGTGGATAGAGTCGAAATGCAATGGAATATTTTAAAGCAAAAGGAGTTTGCTTTTCATTTTTCAGATAAATTTTAGCCAGCTCTCTTCTTTCTTCATCGCCGAAATGCTTGCTGGCGTAGTTCTCTGCATTTAAAAACCAGCGCCTGCCGCTGCCATGGAGCACGCAGTATCTGCACATTTCACGTTCCTTCGTCTTTGCAGCAGGTCTGGTGATTGCCGCTTTTATTTTTTGAACTTGACCTCAGCCCAGTCTCCGATGTATGTGCCGATCACGAAAATTACTGTCATAATGCCTATGCCTATTACCCAGGCTATCAGTGATCCTGCGAAAAAGACTAGACCCCTTACGAAGAATCCTATCGCGCCGAATACTGCTCCGAGTATTACACCGATCAGAAGTCCTTTTTTCATTATTTTCATCCTGTCTTCCTTGCCTGGATTCATATATCCATAGGCAACTCCAATTATAAAAGTTAAAATTTCAAGCACCATTTAATTACCTCCTCATTTTTTTACCTTATAAACCGAGTCTCCTGGTCTAACCTCGCTTCCCACCTTCATTCCGATAGTCTGTCCCTTCATTGCTTTCTCTATCGGGGCTTTTTCGATCTGTATTGACTCAACTTTTTGCTCAAAATTGGTGGTTGCTCCCTGTATCTGGACTGTGTCGCCTGCCTGTATGAAGCCTTCCGTGATTTTTATCCCTGCTACGCCGATTTTGCCCCAGTATTTGAAGACCTCGCCAACTTTCTCACGCTCCATTTTTTTCCACCCTGCTTAAATCTATGTTTTTAGATAAATATTCTTCTCCTTTTCTCAATTTGTATCAGTCAGCATGAGCAGATACTTCACCGCTTCTTTTACAAGTTTTTCGCAGCGGTATTTGTTCAGACCTGAGTTAGCATATTTCTTTTTGCCCTCCAGCGTCGTGAGATCGCATCCGGTTAGCTCATAGCATATTGCCGAGCCAAACTGCTTTTCGAAGCCGCGGTAGAGCTCCAGAGCAAGAGCATAAGCTTTTTCTTTTCTTTCGTAATCTGCGTAGTCTTTTCGCCCCATTTTTAAGCCAAGCGCAATTACGCATCCCGTAACTGCTCCGCAGACTGAGCCCTTTCGACCGATTCCAGCGCCAAAGCAGGTGGCAATTTTAGGGATAGCTTCACTTTCTATCTTCCAGTGCAGCGAGAGTGCCAGAAGAACTGCCTCAGCGCAGTTATAACCTGCAGCGAAGTACTCGGCTGCTTTTTCCGCAACTCGCCCTCGAACGTACTCAGGGTCTTCTCTCACCTCGATGATCTCCGATTTCTCTTTCTCCAGCATTGCTTCTCAGCCCTGAATCTATGCAAATAGAAATAACTTCTATCCGTTGAAAGCCTCAGACGGGAATCGAACCCGCGAACCTCTTCCTCTCTGCCCGGAGATTTTTTTCAAAATCCCCTGTTACCAAGGAAGCGCTCTGCCGGCTGAGCTACTGAGGCGCCTTTTTATTTTATATTGTCCGCGATCATAGCACTGCCCATCATCTTGTTGGAGCATTCCTCCTGAAATCAGGGCAGTTACTGGCAACGCGGCTTTATTTTTATGATACGAGCAAAGTGATTTAAAAGGCTAATTATTTAATGATTTCTTTGCATCACTCAAAATTTTTGAAACTTCCTCTCTCGTAATGCTGATGGTTTTTCTGGAAAGATTATATATCTCCTCCAGCTCCAGTTTTCCACACTCCTGAAGCAGTGCGAATATTCGAAGCACGGTTCTGCGCCGCTTTTCGCTCTCCCTCTGCTGATACGTTCTTACTGCTCTTAGAAAATCAATTTTTCTGAACTCAGGCCAGAGGGGGGCGCAGAAGTAAACCGCGCTTTCATAGCCGCTTGCCTGCCAGGGCAGGAAGTTCGAGGTTCTTTCCTCGCCCCCGGTTCTTATGATCAGGTCAACTTTAGGGATTGGCGATTCATCGGGATACAGGTAAGCTGAAATTGTGTTCTCATCGATTTCCTCAACTTTTACCTTTCCTTCCCCAACTTTCTGGGCTATCTTTTTCGCTGCATCCACAATCTCGCTTCTTCCACCATATGCAAGGGCTATGTTCAGATAAACGCCGTCGTAGCTCTGGGTTATTGTTTCAACTTCTTTTATCGCAGTTACCACGTCCTGGGGTAATAGATCGATTTTTCCGATTGCTCTCACCCGCATTTTGCGCTTATGTGTTCGCTCGTCGTCGCATATTTCTCTGAGCTTTTGCTTGAGCAAGTTGAAGATCTCTATTTTCTCCTCCTCGGTTCTCTTGAAATTCTCGGTGGAAAATGAATAAAGAGTTAGCTGCTTTATCCCGAGCTCCCAGCACCAGTCCAGCACTTTCTCTGATGTATCTGCACCGTATAAGTGTCCAAGATATTTGGGCTGCTTGAGTTTCGTTGCAAATCTTCTGTTACCATCCTGAATAACTGCAATGTGATGTGGTATAATACCTGTCTTTACTTCTTTAAGCAGTAGGCGCTCGTAGCCCTTATACAGAAATTCCGACATCTTTTCACGCTCTGACATTACAGTTTGTACAGTGCTGCTTTTACCGCATCTTTATGACATTCTTTAAGCGAGTAGATATTATGGTCACCTGTCACGTCTATGCTGAGAATTCCCAGCCGGGTATTCATAAGCCCGACCATCGCGGATATCCCCCTGTAGCTTATATTGAAGCCAAGTGCTTTTAAACTGCTGTAGACCTCTTCAGTGGTATAGGTCTTGCTCTTGAGGAATAGCTCAAGCACTGCCCTCCTCACTCCTGTTTCATCCCGTTTTAGATAATCCCTCAATCTTTCTCTGATCTTTTCCTCGTCGTTACCCAGATGACCACTTCCATAAGCAGATTTCTATAAACTATCTTAATTCCTACAATATCAACCTTTTTGATTTACTGCATTGTTATAAAAAGTTTTGCTTACGTACTAGGCTATCGAATCCGAGATCTTCCCTGCGACTTCGCTGAATTCCCTCTCGCTCATCTTCCTCGGAATTGCATCAAACCTCAGGCTATCCCCGCTGGCTCTCGGTATGATGTGATAGTGCACGTGAAAAATTGTCTGCCCCGCCACTCTACCCTGAGCCACAATTATGTTGATCCCTTCAGGTTTCATTGCGCATTCTATCCCTTTAATCACCTTTTGAAGGGCGATGGATAGCGATTTCATCGTATCCATGCTGAGTTCGGATAATTTATCTGCGTGCTCCTTCGGGATAACCAGAGTATGACCGGCGTTTACCGGATTTATGTCGAGGAAGGCAATTGTTTTTTCATCCTCATACACTTTATAACTCCCCGCTTTGCCTGCGATAATTTTGCAGAATATGCAATCCATTTTACTGACCATTTAATTCACCTACAGAGGGATTCTCTCCACGATCAAACCATCTCTGGTCGGATATCGCTCTATTATGCATAACTCATAACAGGGTTTAATTGACTCTGCCACTTCATCAAGTATCCACCATGCAATTTCAATGTTTTTCCCTTCAATATGATACATATCATCCGGAACCCCCAAGCTATCCAGAATTTTAACTGCCTCTTCAACACTTCCTCCTGAGATAATGCCGTATATTATCGTACCATCGTCACTTATTTCATCAAATGGTCTGGCAACGTTACTCGCTATTCTCTTCAGCCGCTCCTTCATCTGCACTGCATCCTTGAAGCGAGAGCTGCAAAATCTAAACGGCACACTCCTGCTCTGCCTGAATAATTGCTCTGCAATATCTTCACTTTCCTTAGCCGCATAAGATACATCATCTCTATACTCATAGCCCCTCGCTTTCATCGCTGCTTCATTCGTGTCCGAAAACTCAAGCTCATTTAAAATCAGATAACCCCCAACTTTCTCCAGAGCCCTGATGATGCCAACAACAGGGCGAGTTGCTGGTATTTCGATCACAACGTCCATGCCAACTTTTTTCGCAATTTTCATAGACTCATAATACTTGCTTTTCTCGATCGAGTCCCACACATCTTCGGGTGGATGGAATCTTATTTCATCCAGACCAGCTACTTTAAGCGCCCTGAGCTCTGCTTCACCGGCAGGCAAAGAGGTATATAAGTGCACATGATGTTCTCCGCCAAATTTTTGCTTCAACAATAAGATGTAATGAAGCACTCGGTCAAATTTGAGCAGCGGCTCCCCACCAGTTATGCCTGTTCCCAGCGCACGCATATTAAGAGCCACTTCTATCACCTCTTCATCAGAATTCACCGCGTGCTCGTTTGCAAAAACCATGTCGACATTTCTCCTTTTTTCTGAAAGGGGGCAGTAAAAGCAATTTCTCGAGCATAAACCTGTGATGAACAGCACCAGCTTTGCACCTTTAGCGCATAGATCGCATCCCTTGGGTTGAGCGTTATAAAAGGAACTTGTGAAATCCTTTTTTGGAGAATGCAAAGTCATATACTCTAATTGGTTTTTAAGATAAAAAAATGCCTGTGTTTCAACTGAATTTATAAAGAATTTATATACTATTAGTGAATACTTTATTTCTGGAATGATTGCATGACTGGTTACAGACTCGGCATTCGTCGGTTTGATGAATCAATAGGACAGGTAAAAGCGGGATCGAATATCATGCTTATAGGCCCTCCTATGAGCGGCAAAAATGTTATTCTAAACAATATTGTTTATAATGGACTTGAAAACAATGATGCTGCAATTCTGGTGTCTACCCGCGATACAGGTGAAAATATAGTCGAATGGTTCAACCAGAATAACCTTGATTTAGAAAAGCATAAAGAGCGTTTTGGGATAGTTGACTGCATGTCCAGGACACTTGGTTTAAGCGTCAGCGATACACCCTCTATAAAGCGTGCCTCAAGCCCGGTGGATTTGACTGGAATCGGCGTAAAAATTAGCCAGTACTTCGAAGAATTCTGGATGAAAAAAGGTATTCGAAATACACGCCTTTGCATAAACTCTCTCTCAACTATTTTAATGTACTCAAATCTCCAAACTGTTTTTCGATTTCTGCACGTTTTTACAGGCAGGATAAGAAGCGCGAATGCTATAGGAGTCTACATAATTGAGGAGGGCATGCATGATGAGCAGTCGATTGCAACACTTAAACAGCTTTTCAACGGTGTGCTTGAAATTAAGATGAGTAATGATGCTTACTACATCAGAGGGGTGGGATTCGCCTCCAAGCCAACAGACTGGTTCAGATATGAAATTGATAACGCAAAAGTTATCATCAAGGGGGATTAACATTGATCCACACTGGCATCCCTAAGCTGGATGACCATCTCGGAGGGGGGGTGCCAAAGAGTAAAAGTTTATTGTATTATGTATTCCCAGGAGTGGAGGGGGAGGTTTTTGGCATTCAGACTCTTTATACCAATCTGCAGGAGGGCAATAATACAGTTTATGTGACATTTAACTCACCTCCGAGAGTTGTTAGGCAGACTTTTAAGGAATTTGGCTGGGATTTAAACGAATATAACCAGAATTTTGCTATAGTAGATGCATACTCAATGCTGCTGGGCGAGCTTTCAAATGAAAAATACGTGGTTCAAAACCCGGATAAAATTGAGAGCATTGACACGACTATTGCAGAAGCAATGAAAGATCTGCGAGGAGGGCTGATTGTATTTGGCTCTCTTTCAACATTACTGGACTTATGTGGTGAGAAAAAAGCCCTGGATTTCGTTGAGAAGTGGAACAAAAATAACCTCGTGCATGGAAATGTCGTTGTGTATTGCTTCACGGCCTGGCCATACAGTGGTGAAATTCTAAAAACTATAAGAGAGCGTTTATTCGACACTGTCGTCACAGTAAGCGGAATAGCAGAGCGAATTATCTTCGGGCAATACTATGGAGTTTCAAAGGCGAGCTGGACCGAGCCAAAGAGGCGAAACATGCTCTTCAGGGTTATACGACCCGGAGGAATCAGGGCATATATCCCTAAGGTTCTGGTAACAGGTCCTTATAACTCAGGCAAATCTTCATTTATACATGCCCTTTCCACGCGCTCGGTCTCAGTAGACAGATTGGGAACAACAATCGCCATGGATCACGGTCATATTGAGCACAAGGGCTTCTCAGTGGATATTTTTGGCACGCCTGGACAGGAGCGCTTCAACCCGATTCTCAAAATGCTTGGCGGCGAGGCAATGGGTGTTTTTCTAATAATAGACTCCACTAACCCGGCTGAGTTTCCGAGAGCAAAAGAGATGCTTGCACTGTCGATGACTCACGGATTACCCTATATTGTAGTGGCCAACAAACAGGATTTACCCGGTGCATTAAAACCTGAAGAAATCAGAGAACGCATGAAGATACCGGATAACATTCCTATTGTACCCGCAGTTGTAACAAAGAAAATTGGAGTCGTGGGGGCATTTGAAACGCTTTTAGACAGGATTCTTGAGAGAGAATAAAGAGGCTCTTCTTTTATCCATTAACCACCAAATAAATATAGCCTGATCGCAAAATTAGGAGTGATATATATGGTAGATGGTGTCACAATTGCAGCAATCGTTGCCATTTTAATAGTACTTTTTATTCTGGTGAACTCTATTCGAATCGTTAGAGAGTACGAGCGGGCGGTCATCTTTCGACTTGGCAGACTTGTAGGAGCTAAGGGGCCCGGTATCTTCTTCATCGTGCCAATTGTCGATCGACTGCAAATAGTGGACCTGCGAACAGTTACATTTGACGTGCCCAAGCAAAATATAATTTCGCGCGACAACGTAACCGTGGACGTGGATGCTGTTGTGTACTACCGTGTCTTCGATCCCAGCAAAGCAGTTGTCAACGTTCAGAACTATGTTTTTGCCACAAACATGCTCGCGCAGACCACGCTCCGAGATGTACTGGGGCAGGTTGAGTTCGACGAGTTGCTCATGAAAAGAGAGGAACTGAGCAAAAAGATACAGGAAATCCTCGACGTGCACACCGATCCCTGGGGAATAAAGGTAATAGCTGTGCCGCTGAAGGACGTCAGCATACCCGAGGCAATGCAAAGAGCAATAGCAAAACAAGCAGAAGCCGAGCGAGAAAGGAGAAGCCGCATAATCATGGCTGAGGGTGAAAAGCAGGCAGCAAAGATGATGGCAGAGGCAGCGGAGAGCTACGCTGCGAATCCAACAGCTCTTCGATTAAGAGAGCTTCAAACCTGGACTGAGATATCCAGGGAGAAAAATTTGATAGTAGTTACCGAGGGCACCGCAGGTGCGAGCTCAGGGGCGATGCTCGGGATAATGAGAGAATCAATGAAAGAGACGAAGAAATAGAGGCCATTCTTCCATGAAGAAGCAGATCTTAGTTTTGATCCTATTCCTGCTTACTATGGCACAGATCGCTTCAACTTCCTCTAACTCAGTTCTGATAATTGAAGTGGATGAAACCATAACTTCCAGCACCGCAGAGAACATCGCACAGGCGCTTGACGAGGCAAAAGCTGGAAACTATGAAGCAATGGTTATCCTCCTCAATACACCCGGTGGCAGCGTCGACGCGATGCTGAAAATGACAAGAGACATCGAGCAGTCAAAAGTGCCTGTAATATGCTACGTATATCCACAGGGAGGACACGCATGGAGCGCAGGTACGTTTATTCTGCTCAGCTCGCACGTCGCAGCGATGGCACCGCATACCATAACCGGCTCGGCACAGCCGGTGGAAGTGGAGTGGAGCGGCTCGGCACAGCCGATAAATGAACCAAAAATCATCAACGCGCTTGTTGCTTCGATTAAAGAAAAAGCCAGAGCACATGGAAGAAATGAAACCGCTGCCGAGAAATTCATAACTGAAAACCTGAATTTAAACGCAGATGATGCTCTGAAATACAGGATAATAGAAGTCATCGCCACCAACCCGAAAGATCTGCTGATAAAAGTAGATGGAATGCAAATTGAAACCGTTGAAGGCAACATGACACTGAAAACCGGAGACGCAAGCATAGAAAACTTTTCACCCGGGTTGAGAATAAGCATAATGCGCATAGTGAGCGACCCTATGATCTCAGGCATATTGCTGCTTATAGGCATATACGGGATAATATTCGGACTCTCATCACCAGGAATAGGAATGGAAGTAACAGGTGCAATCCTGCTCATACTAGGACTGGTGGGAATGGGATTCGACGTAAACATCGCGGGCTTGCTCCTAATAGTTATAGGAGTGGGCTTACTGATCTATGAAGTGCACATCCACACCTTCGGGGCACTCGCAGTTGCAGGCATTGTTTGCATCGCAATTGGAAACATATTCTTAATAAGCAGAGACGCCCAAAAGTGGTACATCGCAGGAGAGTGGTATAACATGGCTACAACAACCTTTATCCTGATAACAGCAGTAATCGCAGCTTTCTTCGCCTTCGTAATCTACAAAGTAATACAGATCAGAGTGCGCAAGCCAGTAATGAAAGAGCTGCCGGACGTTGCAATAGCAATGGAAGACGTACCACGCGGTGCGACAGGCTTCACAATGTACCAGGGAGAACGCTGGCAGGCAAAAAGCGAAAAAGAGATCAAAAAAGGACAGAAATTAAAAGTGCTGAGAAAAGAAGAGCACATACTTGTGGTGGAGCCTGAGGGATAAAAAAGTCATCATCATAATCATAATAATGTTAAAAATGCGATGCATTTATATATACAACAATATAGAAAAATAAGCGGGCTTGGAAAGGGTGTAAGTGTAAGCTGGAGAGGGCTATAAGGGGGATGGTAAGTTCAAGGTTGAAGTCATTTCCAGTTGCTTGTTAAATTGAGGAGAAAAATTAACCGGGAGGAGAGTAAAAGTGGGTAGAAGGGGGCTTCGAAGGTGTGCCATTTAAGGGGTCAGATACGATAAGAGTAATATCAAGTAAGAGTTAGACCAACATCGGTCAGGCAAAGCAGATAGCAGCGAATAAAGGCGATGTTTTAAGTAAAAAGCCAGCAAATTCTACAACTCCAGAGGAATCACGTTTGAAGCTACTAAAAGCAGGCATTGGCTTTTTCACCACCATTCCGGTTGGCATCAGCATGGAAGAGCTTGAGCTGCTCTCGCATCATATCTACCTCTTCCCGCTATTTGGCTTAGTCATAGGCATAATTGTTGGAGGGTTTGGCTATCTTTTGCTTTCACTTCCTCTGGTGATCTCCCAAATCATTGCGTTGCTGCTTATCGTTTTGCTGTACTTGCTGAGCGGTGTTAACCATCTCGACGGCCTGGCGGATTTCGGCGATGGCGTTGTTGCACACGGCACCAAAGAAGAGAAAATAGCGATCATGCGGGATCCAAAGCTCGGCACCGGGGGAGCACTGTTTTGCATTTTAGCTATTCTTGCGCTTTTTTCTGCGCTCTGGGCAATTGCAGATTTGAGGCAGCCGCTGCTGATGTTCAAGTTATTTGTAACCGCCGAGATCGCTGCCAAGCTGAGCATGATCACGTTAATCGTTTTGGGAAAGGGCATACACAAAGGCTTTGGATCGATGATGATCGAACATGCGAGCAAGCGCGATTTCGCAGTTGCTCTTGTATTTTCCGCTGCTATTGCTTATTTAGCTCTCGGGATAGCTGGAGTTGCAGTCATACTGGCGAGCATTATCTCCGCGCTGTTAGTGCTGCGAATTGCTAATCGCAACTTCGGCGGCATCAGCGGCGATGTCATGGGTGCATCAAATGAGATCGGAAGAATCTTCGCTCTAGTAACAGGCGTTATTGCTGTGATAGTATGCATGCGATGATAATGGCAGGTGGCATGGGAAGCAGGCTAGGCTTTAATGCTGAGAAGCCTCTGCTTGAGATAAATGGCAGAAAAATGATCTCTTACGTGATCGACGCTCTCCTTGAAGCCTCGATCGATGAGATATTTGCAGCGGTTTCCCCGCGAACGCCTGAAACTCGTGATTATCTTATTGCAAATTACAGTGACACAGTAAAAATAATCGAAGCACCGGGCACTGGCTATGTTTCAGATTACATCTTCGCAGCGGAAAAGCTGGGTATAAAGGAGCCCTTCCTGCTGGTAATGGCAGACCTTCCGCTAATAACAGGTGATATAATCAAGGAAATACTGGAAGTTTACCGGAAAGCAAGCAAGCCTGCGCTGGCTGTTTATGTGCCGCTTTCAATATATAAAGAGCTCGGGCTGAAGCCAGGCACTGTTTTCAAAAAAATGAACAGACTTTTGGTGCCCGGCGGAGTTAATATTTTGCATGGCGCTTTGATCCGGGATGAGCAGGATGAATATGTTCTTATCACAAGAAGAAAAGAGCTGGCGATTAACGTGAATACCTTAGATGATTTAAAGTTCGTAGAAAAATATGTTGAGGGATCAAAATGTCAGAAGCGGGAAAAACAAAAGGTGTAAACGATCTTATCACTTTCCTCCGTGAAACTGGCAGGCTGAAATCAATCACCAGGGAAGGCTGGCTCCGCGTGGGTGTGAAAAATCCTGAGAGCGTGGCTGATCACAGCTATCGCCTTGCCATTATGGCAATGGTACTCGGAAAGAAAGCCGGGTTGAACGTGGATAAGCTGGCAAAAATGGCTCTCGTCCATGATCTCGGTGAGATCGGTTCAGGGGATATAACTCCTCACGATAAGGCTTCCGCTGAAAAGCGCGAGAGGGAAATAAAAGCAGCAGGAGAACTATTGCAACTGCTCGGAGACCAAGAGTACCTTGCTATCTGGAGGGAGTATGCCAGTGGCACCTCTGAGGAAGCATGGTTTCTGAAGCAGCTTGATAAGCTGGAGATGGCGCTTCAGGCACTCGATTATGAAGAGCGCTTCCCTGATTTGAACTTTGATACTTTCTGGAGAACCGCCAGGGCTGAGATCAGAATTTCCTTGCTTATTGAGATCCTGAGGACTATTGAGGCAAAGCGCGGACAATTGCGAAAATGAAGTGTCTCACGTATTTCTCGCCGCGAAACTGTTTTTCCGTTTTTCTTTCCTCGATTCTGATAACTTCGAAGTCCCCCACCAGTTCTTTTATGCCACTTGATGTGAAGTAGTGATACAGTATGCCGCTTTTTCGCTGAAAGGTATTTTTTTCTACTTCCTCTCCTCCATATCTCATATCCTCTACGCCGGGCACTTCAAGAAAGAGCAATCCCTCTGGTTTTATCACTCTATGAATTTCTCTGACTGCAAGTTTTCTCTCCGCTTCCCATAAATGCTGCAGCACCCCAAAGCAAAGTACGGCTTCGAAGGCTCCGGTTTTGAATGGAAGATTTGAAATCTCACAGGCTATTGCATCAAAGTCGGTGTGGCGCTGTTTTATTTCTTTCAGGGGTGATAATGCAATATCGCATCCGGTTATTTTGTATCCCTTTCGTACTAGCGGTATGAGATACCTGCCTTTTCCGCACCCAATGTCTAATACAGGCTGGTCCTTTCTCAGATATTTCAAGATTGGTTCAATTGAAAAGGGGCCTTTCCAGCTCGTTTTTTTATGCTCTTGCTCCCAGTTCTCGTGCATCTGCTTTCTATCAAACATAACCCCTCCATTTCCACTGGAATCGTTTTTGCAATTATTGCAATTTTTACAATTTTTACAATTTTATCATGATTAATGTGTTTATTCTTCCCACTTCAGGGAGCATAAAATTGCCCCCATCCTAAGTCGAAAGACAAATTATTTCTCCTCAATTTTTGCAATTATTGCAATTTTTACAACTTACATACTTTTCCATTCTATTTTATATATATAGCAGGTCTGCGTGGAATTGCGAGTCTGCGCTTGTTCTCAGGATCTAATGTGGAGTTGATCTCAATTTTAAGATGCACTTCTTCCTCAATAAATTGCTTCGCCTCGAGCAATACTTTTTCCTCATCGATCTCCTCCGCCGTAATTCTTTCACTCGCCACTTTCTGAACAAACCTGGCGACTTCTTTGCCAAGCCTGCGCATCTCTCCGTGCTTCATAATCTCTTTCATTGCTTCACCTGTATTCTTGCCGGAGGCGATTTTCAATGCCTTATATTTCCACTCTTCAGCGGTATAAATGTACGCCACGGCTGGATTAGCTATCTTTGCAACCTTTAAAATTTCATTAATATCCTGTATCAAGCCCTTCAGATACTCCTCTGCCCTCTCCATACCATCATTTATCCTGGACTCATCACACTCAGGATAGGCTGAACTGGATATGAACCCATGCTTGCCGATTTTTTCCCAGATCTCCTCGCATAGATGCGGCGCAAACGGCGCAAGAATTAATGTTTGAATTTCAATAAACCTCGATATACTCTCAACGTTAAGCGTCCTTGATCTGCGCACATACCAGCGCAGATAGTTCTGCATATCGAAGTAGCCCCTTTGAATGGCGGTTCTGAAGGCAGTCTTATCCATCGCTTCACTAACTTCCTTCAGGGTGCGATTAACTTTTGAATCGAACCAGTCATCTATATATCCGCGCTCTTCTCTGCCTTTACCATAATTTTCAACCGCAAAATCATGCCACTGCTCCAGCCGGACATTCGCTGTTTTTGCAAACTCAGTCTCCCAGTTAGGATCGTCCAGACCCTCGCCACCATACATAAGGCTGAGCCGGGTCACATCGGCTCCAAATTTCCCGTGGATCTGCCGCATGGTGAAAAAGTTACCCTTGGACTTGCTCATCTTTACCCCGTCAACCTGCACCCAGCCGTTTACGCCGAAAGCACGGGGCCAGTATTTCTCCGGGAATATCGCAGCGTGGTTGAAAATGCAAAAAGTGAGGTGATTCTGGACGAGATCTTTACCAGAGTTTCTGAAGTCAAAAGGATACCAGTATTCAAACTCGCGCTTCATTTCCTCAAGCAGCTCAGAATTAATACCTGCTCTGCCTGCTATTTCATCGCAATCTCCCATGCCTGTGAAGATGTAGTCAAAAAAGTGAGCATCTATATTCTCAGCCTTTATTCCGTAATCCGGATTTTCGAGGTACGTCGCAATAGTGTAGTATGCCATATAGATCGTTGAGTCAGAAAGTGATTCAATCACCCATCTCTCATCCCAGGGTAGAACTGTACCCAGCCCAAGCTCCCGCGTGCACGCCCATGCTTTTAGCCAGCCTATGACGTATTCAAACTGCACCCTCGAATTTTCAGGATACAGCAACATCTTATCAAGCACTTCTTTTGCTTTAGCCTTCCACTTTTTGTCTCCATAGTTCAAAAACCACTGATCCGAGACTATTTTGACCGTGCACTCTGTCAGGCATCTGCATACCACTTTATCAGGCAGCTCATAGAAAATCTCAGCCTTATTCCCGGCTACAAAATCCCTGACAATTTCTTCCTTAGCCTCGAACACCTTCTTGCCTGCATATTTCCCGGTATTTGGCTTCAGCAAGCCCGTGTGAAACTCCTTGCGATAGATCTCCTTAGTAGCCTCTTCAAGCTTTTTATCACTCTGGCTTTCGATCTTCATCGATTCAACGATTTCAACCGCAGGATGCTCGCCGAATCCTTCAATTGAGATCAGCGAAACAGGCTTTATCGCTTCCGCCATTTCTTTACTTACACCAAACTTCTCTGGAGAGCACTTGACCTCTTTAAGCGCGGCATAATCGTATGGCGCATGCGATGGAACTGACATCACAACACCGGTACCTGTCTTCAGATCCACGAAGCTGGCCGGCAGTATAGGTACTTTTATACCGGTCACTCTGTTTAAGCAGTGCTTGCCCACCAGCTCCCTTCCGCTCAATGTCTTTATGACTTCAACCTCTCGCTTCTGCTCCCTCAACTTGTTAAATGCTTCATGAGAGGCAATCCAGATTTCCTCGCCCACCTTTGCTTCGAGATACTCAGCATCGCTCCTTATCCACAGATTTGTCACGCCAAAAGCAGTTTCAGGACGATATGTGGTGGTTGGAAGAATTTTACCATCAAGCTCGAATTTTATGATATAAACCTCTTCAGGTGTTACCCCCTCACCCTCAAGCCTGGCATGGTCGCCAACAGGATTTTTGCACTTCGTGCACCACACCACAGGGTGCTCGCCGATTGAGACAAATCCACCGCTTCTGAGCCTGTTGAACTGCCATTTTATAAAGCGATCGTAGAAGGGATTAAGCGAAGTGGTGATGAAGCTCCTCCGCCAGTCGATGCTCATCCCCATGTCTTTCAAATCACGTATGGTCTCCCGCGGGAAGAACTCACACCAGTAAATAGGATCCGCGAATTTAGAGATTTCACTCTCAGCTATGCCCATTCCCCTCATGATTTCAATCTGCTTCTGCTCATTCTCGGCAATCCTCTGGGCAGCAGCGATAATAGGCGTGCCAGTGCAGTGAAAACCAAATGGAAAAAGCACGTTGAAGCCCAGCATTCTCTTGTACCTTGCAAATATCTCCACCCTCATAAGGCTGAAAGCATGTCCCAAGTGAAGATAGCCATTCATATAGGGATAAGGAAAGTTGACGAAGAACTTGGGCTTATCATCAGAATTTGCTTCAAAAAGCCTTGCTTCTTCCCACTTACGCTGCCACTTTGCTTCGATTTTCCTCGCGTTGTACAAGCACATCGCCTTCGAGTAAAGCATTAATGAATAGCCCTTGATATATAAGTTTAATGGAGATTGATTAATGGCAGCAGCTCACTGCAATTTTCACTTCAACAGCTCCAGCACTTCCTCTGGCTCATATCTCAGCGTGATCTTCCGCGTTTGCCCTCGCTCGCCTTTGCTTGCGCTCTCCGCGTCGATTATTCGCAGGGCATCTAGCTTGTTGATCATTTCATAGAAAATTGTGTAGCCCAGTTTTGTTTTAGCATGGAACTCTTTGTATAAATCACCTGCTTTAACCGCTTCTTTTGACTCAGCAAGGATTTTCAAAATAGCTTTTTCCTCGTACTTAAGCGATTTAATAGTATAAGTCAAATGCACAAGTCTTGAGTGCTGATACGCCTTATCCACGTCCTCCAGGGATATCTTCCTGCTTGCTCTCCGCTCGGCGTTATATCCGGATCTTTTCAGCAGATCTATTCCTACTCTCAAGTCCGCTGATGTCATAACACAGTCAACGACCTTATCCAGCAATTCCTTTGAAACTACATCTGGATAGAAGCCATGCTTCACTCTATGTGCAAGGATGTCCCTGACTTCGTCTCGGGAGTACAGCGGGAAGTATATTTCTTCAGCCTGAAAAATGGATTGCACTCTTGAATCAAGTAATGATAGCAGGTCAAGCGACATGTCGCTCGAGATCACAAACACCCCTATCTTTGTGCCCGGCTGGGTTTCGTGAGCGCGCAGCAGCGAGTAGAGCACATCGTTTGCCTCCTGCTCGTAAGCAAGGTAGTTCACATCATCAAGGGCAACTATCAAAACCTTTTCCTTCTCCGCAAGATGCTTTGCTATGTTTGAAAATATCTTTTTAAAGGAAACACCCGAGCTAGGTGGAGTGAAGCCAAACAGAACCTGGAACACCTGAGAAAAAATTGTATAGCGGGTTGAGTCGATCTTGCAGTTAACGTGAACAGGCACAACTTTTTGAGTCGCCCCTTTGATCTCCTCAAACAGCTTCAAAACCGCAGTTGTCTTCCCGGTACCAGGGGGACCCCTGAGATACGCGTTGAGTGGCCTCATGCCACGGAAAGCGGGTTTCACGCTGAACTTCAGCGCTTCCATTTGCTTCTCCCTGTGCAAAAAATGCTCAGGCAGGAAGTCGAGTTCAAAGTACTCCTGATCTTTAAAAAGCGTTTCATCGTGCATCAGCATGTCTTTGACGTCTTTAACCACGGCAAGCTTCACCTGCTGGTAATAATTGTCACTTCACGATTTAAAAGCTATCCTCTTATCTCGTGAAAAGCATAAGAAAATTGTATATACCGCATATTGCACCCGACAGG
>CAZVYP010000029.1:0-24131 GCA_964631075.1 uncultured Methanocellales archaeon | reverse complement strand
CAGGGTCAATGCCTGCCACTCTTCCATTTTTTCCAACCTGTAGTTTGGCTGGGATAGTGACGCCGCCGGTGCCGCAGCCGACGTCAAGAACATTTTCACCTGGCTGAAGCAGGGCATTACTCACGGTTAAGGCGCGTAGTCGGCGGGCATGACCAAGGGTGACGGTATTTACCAGTACGTCATAGAATGACGCCCAGGGGACCAAGCGTCCTTCTGTTTGGGCCGGGGATTCGGGGCCATGTGTATGAGTGTGCATTTTCACCTCTTCTTTGTCGAGTGTTTATTCATCGGCTTGATGAGTTGGCTCATCAGTGTTGCAGTGTATCCTGTGCAAGCGCAGCAAATTTTTTAATTAGATTTTTTTTCTTTAATCATGCATAATTATCTGTTTGTCGATCAATTTCTTATCCGAAAAACTTGATGTGATTTTCCTTTGCAATCGCAGGTATTCCTCCAGTTCACTATCGGTTAATGCATCAAATAGTCCCGCCATTTCGCTTATGCGCTTTTCATTCACAGCGGTAATGTGCTTCTTACCTGTTAGAGAAAGCTCCAAACGTACCGAGCGGCGATCTTTCAGGTCCTCCTGCCGCGTCACATAGCCACTTTGCACGAGACCGTCTACAAGCTGGGTTGCAGCGCTTGAAGATATTCCCAGCGTTTCCGCTATATCTTTAATACTTCTATTTTTGTAGTGTTCGATAATTTTCAAAACAAACCACTGGGAGTGGGCAATGCCATTTTGATGCCCTAAATGGGCAGCTCTCGCTTTAATTTGGTTATGAACAACGTGAAAACTGTTCATAATTCCCTCAATTAGTTGTTTCCTGTTCGTCATACGAGTCACCAGCTATATATGTAAGATTCTTAATATATAAGTACCTTACTTATATAAAAATGTTTCAGAAGTAAATTTATCTTTTAGAAGCTGAAATTAAAGAAAATAGTCTGTCAAGTTTACTTTAGATACATATTGTAATTGTTACAATAGTTAAAATGAATTCACAAAATTCGCATCCAACGCTCACAATAATGTTCGTAAATAGAGGCTTTTGTCTTTAAATTTCCATGGTAAAAACCCATCTAGCAAATACTGCTAGACCAAGTGGACAGTGGTGAAAAGATCAATTGGCGAAGTTAAGTCTTCAACAAAATTCTCTAGACTGGACGCCGTGCACTGTCCTTGCTTTTTATTCGCTTGCTGCTAATGTTTGACCCTTACCCTCATAAGGCTGTGTCCAAAATCGCGACAATAATGTAAAATGAAAAGAGAATTGCTCCCTGTCTCCTGGTGAGCGTTCTACCAAGTGCCATGAATATGAAGAGAATAAATGTTAAAACATTCATTGCAATAATCGTTGGCAGCATCTGTGCGACATCGAACTCAAGGGGATAAGCTAGTCCCATCACTCCCAGGGTGAGCAATATACTGGTGATATTTGCCCCTATTCCAGCTCCCAGAGCAAGATCTGTCATGCCCTTTCTGGTCGCATGATACGCAGCGGCAATATCGGGAATCGAAGTTCCAATTGCAACTATTGTTGCGCCGATCAGCCACTCACTGATCCCCATAGATTTCGATATCTCTATAGAACCTTTTGTCAAAAATCCAGCTCCAACGAGAGCTAGGAATATCCCTATCAGTAGCCAGATCAATCCCGCTCTTATCTTGAATCCTTGATTGAAGATGCGTCCGAAGAGCACGAGTTCCGCATAAACTTCTTTCAGTGAAGCGTGGATCTCTTCTTCTCCCATCGTTCTTTCTGAAATCCATAGATTTATGGCATAGGGTATGTATAGCAGCAGCAGCACTATGCCATCTAAGCGCGAGAGATTGCCGTCCAGCAGAAGAGCCGAAGCAACCATTGTCACGGTTATAAGAAAAACGGCATCCCTTGTTATCATCTCCTTTGTAGTTTTAAGCGGCTTGATCATCGCGGAGAGGCCAATAATGAAAGAAATTTGGACAATATTTGATACTAGGGCATTTGCCATTGCTATATCAGTGCTTCCCTCGTGCATCGCAAGGAGCGAGACAAGCGTCTCAGGCATCGACGTAAGAGTGGAAACCACCAGAATGGCAATTGCAAACCTCGAGCTGCCAGTCCGCCTGGCAACAATTGTTGCATTGTCACTGATGAGATTCGAGCCCTCGTCCAAAATGAGCAAGCCAACGACAACCAAGACAAAGAAGATGAAGATATCAAACATACATCAAATCCCAGCCCAATCCAATCCGAGATGAAATAATAATAACCCAGTGGATATATAACTTCCTATAGATATCTGGTGATGTTAATTAAAATTTTATAAAACCTAAGATATGAATTTCTTTCGGGATGGAAATGCATACCTTGGGTTTGTTAGGGTATTGTGAGTTGTTTGATGATAAGGATTTTTGTTGTGCATGAGAAAAAACTGTTGAGATTATGCAGTTGATTCTACTTTATTTAAAGAGGCTTTTAGGGCGGTTAGAGAAGTCCTCTCGCTTCTTGGGTTTGAGCTTTCTCATGCTGCGGTTTGGAAGTGAATTCAGCGATTTGGGAAGAAGGTTGGGGCCTATTGCTTTTCTTGAGAATGGTGATATGCCTTCTACGGTTGTGTTGATGAGACCTGTATTCAAATTGGCAAAGTGGATAACTTTTTCAATAATTTATTGAAACTTTGAATTTCTTTTCATTTTTCAACATATTTTAAATATTTTTTGAACTATAATAAGCTTATCGTCTCAACTATAGCCAAATTTACTAAGAAATCGACTGAAAATCAATTTTATGCGATATGAATCTTAATAAACTTTTACACTGGTTTCTAATTTTTTAGCCCTCCCTCTCAATGCAAATCTGGATGCGAAATAGATCCAATTTTCGAGATTTTTGCTACCCAGAGAACGATTAAAACGAAGATAAATCCTGTACGCATATTCTTTTTCAACGTAGCCCAATTTCCTGAAAAGCGTGAGAACAATTAGTATTTACAAACGTTTTGCTTGCAGGGTTATAAAATTCGATATCCTTAGAAAATTCTAAGAGCAGTTACCCCTAAGTTCGAAAGGGAGACTCAAAGAGGGGAGAACCTGTCCAGACCTGGTGGCTTCCTGCAAAAGAAGCTGCAGAATTGCAGCTCTAAATTATGAATTCGATTTCCTTTCGCTTCAATAGCTCCACCATCATTTCCTTCTTTGATGGTGGAAGATTGTATTTCTCTGCATATTGTTCAAGTGTCATGTTTTCCTTTGATGCGAGAACTATTCCGATGTTCTCTGCGATGTATAATTTAATAATGCCATATTTTGTTTTGAACTTAGGCATTTTCTACCTGTTCCTTTGCTAATTTTTTGTATATGCTTGACTCATTCAGTCATAAATGTTTGCCTCTCAGGATCTTTCGGGCTCTAGGGCTAATGGTTTTCAAAAGGGCTTATCAAGGATTATAGAATTACCATTCCTGCTTGGTGTCAGGTTGTGGTCTGCTCTCGCTTATTATTTTTTCCCAGGGGCCATAATAGAAATAGTCAGGGGGTACTGGTTCTTGATCGCAGAACACGTATATTTTTCGATCGTTGAATATGTGTGTGGAATATCCGCGTTTTGTGAAGAAATCTTTGAATCCTGGTTTGTTGCCTAGTACTCCACTCATCCTTTCATATCCATTTCTGGATGCGGTTTGCATCGCTATATTTAATAGCTCTGTGGCGATGCCGCGGTTTCTGTATTCCGGTGCGACGTATATATCGTCGATTCTGGCTACTTTTTCCAGATATGAGATGTGGATGAATGCAATTAGGTTGTGGGGCATAATCAGTTTCCCAGCCAGGTCTCCGTAGTATGCGTAGATCGAGAGATAGGAGATTATCCCATCGATGGAGTTTTCGTCTTCGTAATAGGTGATTCTCTCGCCAAGTCTGTCGTAAAAGTGGGGTAAACATTGATTTCCTATATAGAGGTAATGGGCGAAAGTTTGAGGGGTACTCCCAAGTTCATTCATTTGCATATAGTAGTAAGTATTTTAATGCTATTTATAAATCCTTGGGTATAGTTATCATCGTTGATTATAAAAGAACAAAATTAAGAATGATAATGACACTGCAGAGCTAAGTATTGCTGGTGAAGTGAGTGCTTTACCTGCTTTCGGGGTGATTTATCTTTGATGGCAATTGCTATAAGTAAAACTTAGAGATCGGAAAAAATAGAATGGTTTCCAATCTCCAAGTGAATGATAGGGGGGAGACCCTAATTTAATTACTATCTTTTGATTATATATATTTTTCTTTTTTTTCCAGTCATGATGATGATAAAGTGCTCGATTTTTTTTATAATAATATTAGTGTAACTATCTCCATAATCCTATGCTGCTGGGTGAGAGAGAAAACGTTGTGAGTTTTTTTTTCGTAATATTTTTAATCGATGTTCCGTGTGTAAGTATCTTTCTACTCTGTTGGATGTCCTCAATGCAACCATATAGAACTCTTATCATCTCTCACTGTTGCCGTGGCGGTTATATCTATATTCACGCTGCTTTTACTATTAAACCGGACTTTGTAATGAAATTGAAATCCACTTTCTTGCAGGTATGATTCTAGGTATAGCTCAGCATTCCCCTTGACACCGAGAATTTCTTCTTCCAGCCGTTTGCGCTCGATGATAATGTTTTTTCCTCGCATTGCAGTTCCCAAATCATGGTTCGATAAAATCTGATAGATTAGTATATTTAGACAAAATATCTTAAGGTTAATGTCTTTATCTCGATTAAAATTATGCCTTTATTCTTGGAGTGCCATAAGTTTTTTCTTCAAATTCTATTGCTGTGGTTTTGAAGAATTTCTCTGTAAAAGCTACTGCTTTTTTGATTGAAAACTTCTTGCAAGTGTAAACGTCGACTGTGAAAAAGTTGAGCTTATCCCAGGTATAAATTGTGCATCCGGATTCTACCCACCCTACGAAACCTGCTATCCCATGGTGTAATGGGTGGTTTATTTTGTTAGGGGAAAAAATAAAAGGACTGGTTAAAAGCGTCATTCCTATTTCTTCAGCAAAATCTTCTAAGAATTGCTTTATCACATAATCGGAAATTTTAATGGAATATCTGCCTTCGATTATCAGTCTCTGTCTGTAAATTGAGGGCTCTAAGTCTTTCATAAACATAAATACATCTGGTGCAATATTTAAATATCACTTTTTTATTTTTATTGCCAGAGGAAGAGGATAAGCTTATATACACTTTGGGTCAATTTTACTGAAGTCGTGCTGAGGTATGATATATATGGAGTGGCAAGCACAGTCGAAGCGGAAGTTAACCGGAGGAAAGGTTCCTCAGTTTCGGGGGAAGCGCAAGTTCGAGCTTGGTAGAGAAGCAACTGAGCCGATGATCGGTGAGAAGCGCAGCAAGAAAGTTAATGGTCTCGGTACCACTGAGAAAGTTCGCCTGCTGAAATGCGATCTTGCCAGTGTAACTGATCCGAAAACCGGCGCTACCAAAAAGGCTAAGATTGAAACGGTAGCGGAAAATACGGCGAATATCCACTACGTAAGGAGGAACATTCTCACAAAGGGAGCGATAATTAAGACTGAGCTGGGCAAGGCAAGGATTACGAGCAGACCTTCTCAGGACGGCGTTGTAAACGCAGTTTTAATAGAGTAAGTGTTAATATATTGCTACGTTGACTTTTGAGATGGTGCAGTATATCTTAGATCCAGTCGGGAATTTGATGGTCGTGATTTTCCCTGCATCTTGATAGCTAACATTCAATCCATGGGTCTCGTTGAAGTACTCGCCCCACTCTTTGTAGTACTCGCTTTTGATTAACACGGTTGTATTAACCGTATACACTGGCGAGATGAATTCACTGGCTTTGTCCACTATTCTTACTACGCCCTCTCCTGATTTTGAGTATAAGCCATTTAGCCTTATTACCGGCAGGCTGGATATGTTGCCTATTGAAATCTTCGGTTGCGCAAGGGTAAGGGTGCTTTCGCTTTCAAGGTATTTCACGAAAACTGCGCTGTTCTCATATGCAATTATGCGATCCTTAAGCTTGTATTCTATTGAACCGAGGGGATATCGCACTCCCGCTATTTCTATCCAGCTTTCGTTGAGCTGCGACATCATTCCGCTTTTTATTTTTATCTCAGAGGTCCTGGAGGGCGCCTGGTTAAATGCGACTTCATCAAAGCTAGTTTTAAGCACCAGGAAGCTCTGCTCCATTTCATGGAGATGTGCCGATTTCTCAGCCATATCGAGAATCGGCATGCCCTGGGTGTAGAGTATGGCGCTTGCCCCGATTGTGATGAACATCACTAACACGAAGCCAATGTTCTCAGAGACTGCTGATTCCGATTTAACGAATTTCTTGGCTTTCATTTTTTCCTCAATAGGTATACTTTACGAAGACCTCGACGTAGTCAATCGCTATATTGTCGAGAGATCCAACCTTTTTTCCGGAGACTGTGAGGTTGTATGCTGTGTTGTTGCTTGGCTTTGTATCAGTGTAGTTGAACCAGAGAGTTGCGCTCATATCATATTTCTTACTCTCGCAAAGACCAAAAATATCCGTGGAGAGTTCATCTGGTTGACCTGAAGGTTTCGGGGTGTGACTTCCACTGATTTTAATATCAACTTCAAATGCATCAGCGCCGGCGACGGGGAAAATTACAGTGAATGGGTATGTCCTGGAGAAAGGTGAACCACTTGGTGCGAAGACTCCTGTTTCAAGGTCATAACTTCGCCAGGTGCCGATGTTAGGGAGGGTGGCGTTTGCCGGATTGGAGACAGGTCCCTCGGTTGAGTTGATGTCCTTTACAGTGACCGCGTAATAATATTTAGTTCCCGGTGTTTTGTTTGTGCTTGAATCCACGTAGCTAGCCGGGGAGTCAAACCACTGGTCTGCAAGCACGGTTGCAAAGTATTTATTAGAGTCATTTATTTCCGATGTGCTTCTGTAGATTCTGTAGCTTGCCACCGAGCCACTGGCTGGTCTTGTCCAGTTGAGGCGTACGTTGGGATATGTCTGGGCGGTTGCACTCAGGTCTGATACTACCCCCGGAGCAAGTCCGGTGACATTATAGATCATCGAATCGTTTATTGCGGTATTTCCAGATCTGTCATATGCTATAGCTTTTACCCGGATAAGCCCTGAGGGGTATCTTTCGGTGTTCCACTCCCAGTCAAAAGGATATTCTGCAGTATAAACAAGGGAGTTGTTCAAATAGTACTCTACTTTTGAGACCTTCACGTTATCAGATGCATTAACCTTTAAAGTCACGGTCTGGTTTATTGTCGAGCCGTTAGCCGGGCTCGGGCTTATGAATTTGACCGTTGGCGGCGTGGTATCAGGTACAGGACTGGCTGCATTCTCGAAGAGGATCGTGCCGCTGGTGCGATTAAATTCGAGGACAATTGATTTATCCATGCTGCTTATGTTGCAATTTGTTACAGGTATTTTCGGGCTGAAGGGCACTTTTATCTCTATATTGCGGTTGACCTCAGGCATTAGTCGTATCAAGCCGCTCTCGAGCTTTAGCGTATAGGGGCTGCCTCCTACATCTTCCGGAATTAAGATCTTTGAGCTGAGATCATTTATATCCCCTGATCTTGAGGCTATATCAATCATCGTATTGAGATCCTCAATTTTCGAGGCTACGTCGTTCCCGATAGAGCCAAGCTCCTGGTACATCGCCACATCTGTGGCACTGTTAAGTATACCTTGAAAAGATACAGCAACGATGGATAGTAAGATTGCCGAGATGGAGAATGTTAAGAGCAACTCGATTGTAATTGTTAATGCTCTTTCATCACTTTTTATAGATCCATTTTTTTTCATCTCGATCACGTTATATCCACGTGTATTTTTTCCTCAGTCCTGGAGACTCCGTTGGAGTATATCAGTGTGACATTCAGGAAATCTGCACTGATTCCAGTGCGATTCATATAGTCTAGGCGAATTTCAACTGCTTCTCCCTTGGCAGCATATATCGAGGCAGTTCCATTTACGAATCTATTGAAATATGAATAAAAGGTTAGATTGAAGAGGGTGATATCGCTTTTATTTGCCATTGTGACCGCATTTCTAACCTCGCGAATCGTCATTTCATGGAGGGCTTTGAAGTTTTGCTTGCTCGGAACGAGACCGCTTCCGGCGGAATTGCTCATAAGAATCACGTCGTTCAGCAAAATCGTTACGAGCAGCAAGCCCAGTATCAGTATGAAACCGCTGAGAAGAATCATCTGTCCATCTCGAGATGCAGATATACTTCTCTTCACAGCTACATCCTCCAGACTGTGAGTTTAACGAGGGCAATGTTGTATAATCTTGAGCCGCTGTCGATGTCCGTTAGTGGATTCCTGGCGTGGATGGTATCGCTGTCGTAAATCACTACAGTTTCATAGACAACAACAGCGTTATCAGATGGCTCGCCATTCCAGATCATCGGTGATGTGACAAGGTCATACGACGAGGTATTTAAATAGATGACTTCCACGTTATATGCTATGCCTCTGGTTCCGAAAATGGAAAGCAGTGCTCTTTCGAATGAATTTGGAGCTGCTTTCCCTGCAAGGTTATTCTGCCTAGCTCCATCCCAATTCAGAATTGCGCTTTTCAGCGACGAGCTGGTATTTACAGGATCTTCGCTGTAATTGGTAGTTGTAAGAAGATCCTGTCCAAGGATCATAAGTTGAAACTCTATTTGCTGATTGGATGCGGAAGAGGTTAGAGGCGTAAGTGGCGTCGCCTGTGTTACGAATAGCAGTGCCAGAAGTATTAAGACTGCTGTTGCCAGTGCCTCAAGCGTGTAAAGCGAGCCATTTGAATCTAGATTTTTTACCTTCATTTACCACACCTTCACCGAGAGGATCAGCAGCTCACTGTTGTCTTTCAAAAGCACCACTCTCTTTGACTGCGCCAGTGTTGAGAAATCCGGCGGGGTCATTCCAGCCTGAATAACCGCTGCCGTGCTGTTGCCGCGATAAACTGTTCCGTTTAAACATTGAAGCTCGACCAGGACATCGAATTTTCTACCGGATGTGACAAGTCCTAGGTCAATTCTTTTACTTTCATATAGTAGGGAGTTGTTGAGGGAGCTGTTCAATTCCCTTGCTTTTTCAAGCGTAATTACGCAGGGGTCTTTCGAGCTTTTAGCGAGGCCGAGTGGTTCTTCTACCAGGAAAGCTGCAACTCTGTTTGCCATATTTTGAACGTCCTCCGATTCCGAGTGAAATGGTACGAATAGCCCGCTTATGCTCTGAGCCACAAATAGAAAGGTAATTGAGAATATTGTTACCCCAATTAAGAAGTCCATACTCATTTGAGCATCATTTGCTTTAAAGCCCCTTATAATCGGCTCACCCGCCATATTGATTTATCCTTATTTTGAATATTATTCTAATTTTATTCGTATATATATCAATTGTAACCAATATTATTAAAGTTTTTCTCAAAAACAAAGAGAATTGCAGTTTCTTCCGCGAGTCCTCTTCCCTTCGGAGAAGTAATCAGATTGGCCGCAGGTTTGGGTGAAAAAAGGTATACGAGTGAAACGCAGGTAGACCCCTTCCGTCCCGGTTGAAGGGAACTCTGGAGGTGCATGCCAAGCCATCTTAGGCATCAAATATATATATTAGCGGACAGAACTATTGCAAGAGGTGCGGATATGGCAACTGATCCTTATGTAAAGCTTCAAATAAATCTTGCTGCTTCTATTGCTTTTACGATAATTGCCTTAGCCACTACTCAGGTGAAGAATATTATAGGAGATCAAAATCAGAATGCTCCAATGGTTTATCTAATGATTGCTCTGGGATTTGGATGGATGGTGCTGGCAGCCTGGAATATCAAGCGCTATAAGGATATGGCCAAGAGCAAGCGCTGATTATAAATGGACTATTGTTCTTTTTTACGCTTTGGCGGGCGGCCTGCAATTGTAAGCGCGCCAGTAACCCTGTCAATTATATAGTCCCTGTATTTGTGAATCTGCTCGATCCTCTTCTGGATCCACATTCCTTCATAAAACTTCAAAAGCAGACCCACCACTGAGAACAGGATAATTCCTCCAATCAGCAAAACTATTATTTCGATTGCAGCAGTTATGTCAGCCAATTTCAGCGCTCCATTACTCAATGTGCTTTTCCTTAAATACTTTTTATGTTTAAATTTCAAGGTCTGAGCATTTTTTTCAACTCAAGGATAAAATGTTTAATTATTGGATAAACTATGTATATTTTTTCAGCTTTCTTTAGTTTTCTAACATATCGTGTAAAAACAAAAAATAAATATTCTAACAGCGCTATCTTTATTTGGACTGTGATGGAATGGAAAAAATTAGTACCGATGATGTTCACAGGATATATCAAGTTCTGACTATATCAGGAATAAGAGATATTACCAAGAGCTTCGCCCGCCTGTACATTATAAATCTGCTGTACAACGAAGAGCAGGGGCTAACATCCACTATGATTTTTTGTTCGCTCCAGAAAGATCTCGCTGAGAGGGACATTCCCGAAGAGCTTGGAAGATCGCGGTCGAATATAATAGACCATCTGAGCGAGCTTGAGAGCGAAGGCCTTGTTCAGAAAGGAATTTTCAAGCAATATGTGCTTACCGAGAAAGGAAAGACAGCTCATAGTGCGATAATCCAGCTGGTAGGCAATCTTTCGCACCGGGCAAGTGTTTGACTACTTTTTTTTACTTTTCATTACCTCTAAAAATTTCTGAGTGGCTTTCAGCGTCTGACGGATCTCCTCGATGGTGAAGCCCTCCTTCGAACGCGCGAAAACAGGAATATCGCGATCTTTATCCTCAAGGAATCCCACCCATCTCTCTCCCTTGGACTCACCACATTCAAAGATTCGCTCAAACCTCATATCCCCTATCTTGAAGACCTCGAATTTGCCTTTTTTTAGCTCGATATGCTGTACCTTCATTTTTCTCATATTTTTATTTGTGAAGTAACTATTTAAAGATATTTAAAAGAGATAATTTTTATGAGCATAAGATTTTTCAATAAAGCAGTTGCAAATTAGTATTCTATTTGTCGAAAAATTGGAGGAAATGGTATAAGTCTGATTGAATCATTAAAAACAGCGGTGCAGAGATTCAGGGAAAGTAAAAACCCTGCTGTAGCTATTTTCATAGATATTTTCTCAGCGCTTATAGTCGTTTCCGTTATCGCACTGGTGCTGTACTGTCTATCCGGTACCTGGCCGCCTATGGTGGTGCCTGAGTCTCCAAGCATGATACCGCACATAAATATCGGTGATGTTTTGTTTATACAGAGCCCCAATTATACAAAAATCGTTACAAATAAAGAGGGAATGGCGTCGAACTACGTGATGTTCGAAGATTATGGAGATGTAATACTCTACAAGCCCGATGGCAGCACTACCAGGACGCCAATTATACACAGGGCAATGTACTGGGTTGAGGCGGGGGATCAAATGCCGGGTGGCAAACCAGCTCCATTCGCCGGCTACATTACCAAGGGAGATAATAATCCAGGCTTCGATCAAACGCGAATCGTGCAATATCCTGTGAAGCCTGAGTGGGTCATTGGAGTGGCAAAGATCAAGGTGCCCTATGTTGGCTGGGTCACGCTTATTTTTGATCAAATAAAGCAGTGGATTAGAGGATAATTAACTTTTAACTTAGTCACCGGATCTTTGCAACAGGCGGCATCTCTCTCTTGTGTCTGCTCCTTCTGAGCTTCTCCATTACCAGAGCAATTTTTCGGGAGGAAAGCTTTGTCTCACTCAGTATCTCCTTTTCGCTTAATCCCTTTTCAGAGCTGGCAAAAAGAATAAGATCCAGCTCTGAATATCTGATTCCCATCTCTCCCTCATCGGTTTGTCCCTTCCAGAGACCTGCGCTTGGAGCTTTTTTCAGTATGTGCTCAGGAATTCCAATATGTTTTGCCAGCTTGCGAACCTGAGTTTTATATAGATCTCCGATCGGGAGAATGTCGGCGCTTCCATCCCCATATTTTGTGAAGTATCCGGAGAGCAACTCGCTTTTATTACCAGTACCCACCACAAGGTAATTCATGAGATTGGCGTGATAGTACAGAATAGCCATGCGAATTCTCGGAATCAGATTAGCTCCTGGAATTTTTTTCTTGCTCTGTAAGTGCTTGCAGCTCTTCTGATAAGCCTTAAGCGCATACCTGATGTTAACCACTTCGTATGCAATTCCAAGGGACTTTGCCAGCTCAACAGCATCAACAGTGTCCGCCTCTTCAGCACCCGCAGGCATTACGAGTCCCAGCACATTTTCAGGACCGAGGGCGTTTGCACACAGCTTTGTCACAGCCGATGAGTCAAGCCCCCCGCTCATCCCGATTACTGATCCACTGGCTTTTGCAGATCTGATATGATTCCTGATAAATGTCTCAATCAATTTTCTGCTTTTCTCTGGATCTATAGCCAGATCGTCCATCGTGAGCATGGCGCTTCCCTACTTTTTGCTCTTGGTTAGATTAACAAGCTCAACCTGGAATGTCATATTCTTCCCTGCAAGTGGAGGGTTGAAGTCCAGATTTATCATGCTTTCATTAAAGGAAATGGTCACAGTACCGTACATTGTGGATATCTTTGTCCTCGGTATGGCATTGTGCAGGAGGGTGATGTTGCCGTTAGTCTTTATGACAGTCGAGTTCCACGGGGTTCCCTGAGACTGGATGGTTTGATTTAGAGCGAGGTTTATTGAAAAAGTTATTCTGGTCTCGTTCAGGCTCACAACGGTTTCATTCCAGGGATTACCCTCCACTTCGAAGACATCGCCCACTTTTAAGTCATACTGGATGGATACCGTGCTGCTGGTTAAATTTATAACAGTTGCATTTGAATTTGTGCCTGGAATTTTCAGGGATTTATTTAAAGCAGCCTCTTCTCCAAACAGCGATTCGAACTGCGATGTCTGCACTTCTATTGTGCGATTTTCAACGTGCATTCTGGGAAAAGTTTGAATCCTTGGTATTGCATAGGTAAGAGCTGGATCAGCTTTGCCATAGCCTTCTTCAGGGGTAACTGTAAATGTTTTTTTCTCCCTGACTTTCATTCCTATAACCGCTTTTTCAAAGCCAGGGACCATTTCTTCCGCTCCCACTTCGAATGAAAGCGGCTCATAATAAGCGCGTGTCTGGAAAAACTCGCTCTTCGGAATTGAATTATTAAATGCAACACTTGAATAGGAGGTATCAAACACCTCTCCATTTTCAAGCATCCCTATGTAGTTAACCTCCACCACATCTCCGTTTTCAACCTGCTGTTCAAGGCAGCCACTGATGCTGAGTGCCAGTAATATTAACATTATTATTGATAGTCTTATTCTCATTTGAAATTCCAGCTTACAAAACCTCTATGTGATAAGAAAGCATTAAGTTTTTCCAGTGCAGAGATATTGACAGATGATTGTAAAGTTTGCGATGAATAAAGAACAGAGGAAGCGTGCTGATGTTCTCACTTCAGCAAATCTCATATTTTTCTGCGAAGATAAAGATGGAAATTATTTCGCAGGCGATAAAGTCGTTGATTTCATGAGAGATTGCGATATAGATCTGCAGGAGATCGAAAAAATTCAGTCTGAAAAAATTGGAGTTATCCACCGATTGGAACTTGAGGATTTCATTGACTGCATGCAGTTCGGGGAGGACTCACTCCGGGCTATTGCCATTGTGAACGGTTTTAATGTGGTCATACACATCGAGGAAGGCGCCGTACCCCTGATATTCGGCTCGCTCGAAGCACTAGGAAAGCGCTTTTTCTCCTTCGGCGCGTCAATGAAATACATCTGGTGCGGCTTTAACACCGCAGTTGATGACCATAAAATGATACACGATTTTCTGGTCGAAGTATACCCGCTGCATGGCGAGGAGATGTTCAACGGCGCGCTAAATCTATGAATCTTAGCGTTTTTCATCGCATTTGAAGGTGCACATCTTATCATCGCATTCGAATGAGCACGTAACACCCTCTCTGCCGCATGGCTCGACGTGAATTACCACGTTCATGGTTGGAAACACTTTTTTCAAGTCATCCTCTAAATGGTGGCATAAAGCGTGGGCCTCGTCAAGAGATAAATTTCTTGAGACTACAAGATGTAGATCTGCAAATTTTTCAGAACCGGATTTACGTGTTCGAAACTTGTGAAACTCAAGATACTGGGAAGTATGCTCTGCCAGAATGGCCTCAATTTTTGCCTCATCTTCGTCTGAAAGCCTGTGATCTATGAGGTCAAAGACTGATCGCTTTGTCAGGTCATAAGCAGCCTTCATTATGAAGAGTGCCACAAATATCGCGAAAATTGGGTCCAGAATTTTCAGGCGAGTAATTGCAATTAACACAAGGCCAGTGAAAACTCCCAGAGATGTATAAACATCGGTTCGCAGATGCCAGCCGTCTGCCTCAAGCGCAATTGAGTCGGTTTCTTTCGCGACTTTAAGCAGCTTTTGAGATACAAAAAAGTTTAAAGTAGCCGAGACTGCCATTATTGCGATACCTGGAGCAGTCTCTATCTCGATTTCCCAGGGATTTAATATCTTGCCAACCGCTACGTAAATTATAAAAATCGCTGCGGCAAATATTAAAGCTGCTTCAATCCCTCCGGAAAAATCCTCGATCTTGCCATGCCCAAATCTATGGTTTTCATCGGGAGGCTGAGACGATTTCTTTACCGAGAAATAGGCAATAATTGCCGCCAGCAGGTCTATCCCTGAGTGTATCGCCTCCGAGATAACGCTTACCGATGAGATAAGCACTCCGATAATCAGTTTCAAAGTTACAAGCGTGACATTTGATGCTATTGATAGCAGAGCTACGCTGCGTTTTCGATGGTTAAAGGCATCTCTGTCCTCTTTATTGTCCATAGCTTCTTTTTTATTATTTGATTTTGCTTAAATAAATTGTTCTCGCTCAGAAAATTTGACAAGATTTATATTCACACGAGTAAAAAGGGAGACTTGCAAAGGAGACTAAAATATGGTAGTTAAAGTTGGAGTCATGAAGATGGGAAACATCGCGATGAGTGCGATGGTTGAGCTATTGCTCGATGAAAGAGCAGATAGAGGCGATATCGCCTGCAGAATCGTCGGAACAGGTGCGAAGATGGGCAAGGACGATGCGCCCGAGGCACAGAAACTAGTGGCACAGGACTGCAACTTCTACGTTATAATCAGCCCCAATTGCAGCGCTGGTGGACCGACAGCAGCGAGAGCATTTTTCAAGGGCAAGCCAACTCTGGTTATCTCCGACGGCCCGACGGGTGGAGACCAGAAATCCAAAGATTTCAGAGCCGCTCTCAAGACAGAGGGCTTCGGCTACATATTGCTGCCAGTAGATCCTCTGATTGCAGCTCGAAGGGAATTTCTCGACCCGGCTGAGATGGCTGACTTCAATGCTAATGCGATAAAAGTGCTCGCGATTTGCGGCGCTGCACGGCTTGTGCAGGAAGAGCTGGATAAGATGATCGACATGGCAAAAGCAGGACAGCCTGTAGCGGTGCCAAATATTATTGCCAATCCGGAGCGCTGCGCAGAGAGAGCAAACTTCAAGAATCCATACGCCAAGGCAAAGGCTTTTGCAGCGCTGAGCATGGCAGAGCTCGTGGGCAGCATAAACGTGAAGACATGCTTCATCGAGCAGGATCCAAATAAATACATCATACTGGGTGCAGCATCACACGATCTGATGAGGACAGCCGCTGCTCTTGCAGACGAGGCAAAGGAGATCGAGAAATCAAACGACTCGTTGTTCAGAAAGCCGCACGACAAGGACGGAAAGCAAGTAAAGAAAGTTGCGCTTCTGGAGAAGCCAGCATAGATTTTCCTTTATTTATTTCTTATTTTATTATATTTATTAAATTAAAATTCTATGAAGCGGAAATCCAGAACAAAATCAAAAGTAAAGAAAGAGGTCATAAAGCCTGAGAAAATCGAGCTATTCATGCCCGGGGCGGAGTACGAGCAAACCTGCACTGAGGACGTAATCACTGCGTTTAAAGACATTCCGCCTGAGTTGAAGCCCGGGAAGAAGTATAAAAGAAATAAACCCTAGCTCTGCAGTATCTTCCGCGCTTTCTCACGCTGCTCCGTAGTGCCGATTGTAACCACCACATCTCCCTCCAGTATCTTCTGACTCGCATCCGGATTGGTAATTGTCTGGGTATGGCGGATGATTGAGAGAATCGAGGCGCCTGTGTTTTTCCTCAGATCTATTTCGCTTATTGTCTTTCCCACAACTTTTAAGCCGGGTTTTATTGTAATCTGATCAACAGCTATATCTCCGCTTATCGCAAATGACAGCACATCAACAACTCCCGGCTTGGAGAGCAGCCCTCCCAGGAAAATGCCAATGCTCTTTGCCTCATCTTTAGCCAGCTTTAAGCTCGTCGATTTGCCGATGCTATCTGGATTCACATGCAGCTCGAAAACACCGTCATTTCTGGCGACAACGACGATGGTGTCTCCGCTTAAAACATTTTTATACACCACCCTTTTACCGATGCCAGCGAGATGGGCTTCCTCTACTTGCATATGGTAATACTAAGATGGATAAGATATATTAGCGTTGTTGTAGTATCAAAATAAGGGTAGTATGGGATGGATTCACCGGTAGTGCTGCTTAACCTTGCAATTATCTTACTGGCTGCCGTACTCGGCTACGTGATTTTTACAAGGCTCAAGCTTCCAGCGGTAGTGGGAATGCTCATAGTTGGCATGCTCATCGGGCCATTCGCTCTCAACATTATTCAGGGGGGAGAGAAAACCATAGACAGCTTCGTGGAGATAGGGGCAGTTTTCTTGATGTTTTCAATGGGCCTCGAGTTCAACATAGCCAGACTCAAGCAAGTGGGCATAGCCGCTTTTTTTGTTGCAGGTGCAGGGGCGCTGATCTCCTTTCTACTTGGCATGGCACTTGGACTGCTGCTGGGATGGAGCTTTACAGCAGCAATTTTCCTTGGAGTACTGCTGGTGAGCACAAGCTCGAGCATAGCTGTAAAGCTTATACAGGATATGAATCTCCTGGGTGTAAGCGGGGCTGATATAACCCTTGCGGCTATAGTTGTGGATGATTTATATGGTTTAATAGGGCTTACACTTGCAATCAGCATAGGGCTATCCTCTGCCATATATCCCCTCAAGCTGATCTGGGAGCTAACCGTAATTCTCCTAGCCGTAGTTGCGGTCACACTGATTGGAACCAGAACATTTCCGTCGATGCTCGGCTTCGTCAACCGTATATCACACGACGGCATGGTGCTGTTTGCAGTCTCCATCTGTCTTTTTATTTCCTACGTCCTCGGCTTGGTGCAGCTTGCACCTATGACTGGTGCCTTCCTCGCCGGCTCCATCATCGCACTGACGAGGTATACTGATGACATAGCACATTTCATAAAGCCAACCAAGGACATATTCGCAGCAGTTTTCTTCACAGCAATAGGAATCCTCATTGACCCGCGATTCCTGATCATAGGAATCCCCTTTGGCCTGGCGATCTCAATGATCGCTCTGAGCGGCAAAGTGCTTGGAGGCTACGTTGGGCTGAAGTTTTTCAGGATACCAAAGGTCCCCGCGTTTATATGTGCAATAACTCTGATACCAAGAGGCGAGGTATCTCTGATAGTCGCAAGATACGCCATACTTGCTGGTGCGCCGTCAGAGCTCCAGTCGATTGCGGCAACGCTGATGGTAATAACCACATTCCTGACACCACTGATGATAAAATACAGCGTGGCAAATATAAAGCGGATAGAGCCTTATCTGGAGAAGCTGTGATCCGGGTGAGAAAAAATCTATATCCTCAGCGTGCACGCCGCCCCGATTATTGTGTTCAGCCAGTACTGAATGAGGCGGTAGAGCACGGTGGAGAGTAATGCGATTTCAACTGGCACTCCGGCTGCGACGTAGAGCAACGCCATTGTTGCATCCACGGTTCCAAGTCCACCCGGCAGGAATAGCGGTAGCATGCCCGCGACCATTGCCACAGAATATGCCACTATCAGAATGCCGAACTCGATGTTGTAACCCAGCGAAAGGAATACTGTATATGCAAGCAGCACGTCGAAGAACCACCCGAGGAACGAGAGGCTCATCGATGCAACCAGTCTGATTCTCTGTTTGGAGATCCGTCTCAGCCCGAAGTGGAAGGATTCAATGGAGTGATCGATCTTCTGAACATATCTTGTGAAATTCACGCCGCCTTTCTGGTATCGTCTGATCAAAGGGAAGAAGAGCTTTAAAAGCCATCTTCCAACTGCTTTGAGCCGCTCTTTTCTCAAGTACAGGTAAATCAGGAACAGAAACATGGCAACGGTGATTAAAAAGGAGATTCCAAGCACCACGAACTCCCAGGAGGCAGCGGGGCGTATGGCAATTAGCATGCCTATTCCGAAGATGGTTACGATCGTGAATGGAAGGGTGTTCAGCATTCTCTGGGTCATAACAGTGGCAAATGCGCCTGCGTATTCGCTTTTTGTTTCCTTGCTCAGAAGATATGCCTTAACCGGTTCGCCAGCGGTGCCCATAGATGGTGTGATGTAGTTGACGAAGACTCCTATGAGGTATATTCTTATGAGCTTTATAAAACCTATTTTCTCAAGTATTATGATCTTCCACGAGAGGGTGAAGGCAAGTATATTTAGAAAGTTGAAGCCTATTGCGAGCAATAAATACTGCTTTTCACTTCTGGAGAGCAGGTAAATCAGCTTATCCACACCTATCTCAAGTATAAATATTGTGAAAATAATTGCCCCAACTATCAGTACGAAGATTATGTGCTTTCGCTTTCTGAACTCCATTATGCCACTTTTTTTATCATGATTGTTTATATACAAGTCGGTTATTGCAATTCAAAAAAGAAATCCTCTTATCCTTGAAATTCGGTAATATATAATTCTCATCAAGGTGATATCGGCTTGCTAAGAATCGAGAATCTCACTGTCAGCGTTGGCGGGAAAAGGATACTGAAGAATCTGAATTTAAACATTGATGGCGGAGAAATCCACGCGCTGCTTGGACCTAATGGAAGTGGAAAGACAACCCTGCTTATGACAATTATGGGTATTCCGAAGTACAAGATCGAATTCGGGAGGATATTCTTCAAAGGAGAGGATATAACAGATATGCCCATAAACGAGCGCGCAAAGATGGGCATAGGGCTGGCATTCCAGCACCCGCCTGTCTTGAGAGGAGTCAAGCTCAGAGACATGGTGGGTATAGCAATGGGCAGGAAGGGGAACAGGGTTGAGGATTTAGCTAAGAAGCTCGACTTTGGAGACGATTTTTTGAATAGAGATGTGAACTTCGGCTTCTCGGGCGGTGAGATAAAGCGCTCCGAGTTGCTGCAGCTTCTGGCGTTAAAACCTGATATTTTAATGCTCGACGAGCCCGACTCTGGAATCGATCTGGTGAACATACATCTTGTTGGAGATGTTATCAACGAACTGCTTGAGAGGGGCAAGCGTATGAGCAAGCGCAGCAAGTGCGGATTAATAATCACCCACTTCGGTCATATTCTGACTTACGTCAAGGCCGATAGAGCGCATATAATGATGGGCGGCACGCTGATGTGCTCGGGCAATCCGGTTGAGCTGCTGGAAGACATCAAGCAGAAAGGCTATGAGGGGTGTGTGGCTTGTCTGAGGTAGATCTCAAGCAAAAAGCACTTGCAGCGAGGCATAAAAAAGCCGCACTCGGGGAAGATATAGATCTGAGCAAATTCAAGCTGAACAGCACAAGGCATAATGCAATTAAAAAAATCGATGAGCTCCCTGTGGATTATCGCGAGAAATCGATCGAGGTGGGAATGGATGCAGATGAGAAGCAGAGATCTGGTACCTTCTTCCAGCTCGATCACTCGGTGATCTGTGCGATGCCGCGCTCCCCTGACGTGGAAGTTATGAGCACTATGGATGCTCTTGAGAAATACGAGTGGCTGCGCAATTACTACTGGAAAGCTGTCAGCGTTGATAGCGACAAATACACCGCTCAGGCAGAGCTTCACCCTAACCACGGCTATTTCATCAGAGCAAAGCCAGGTGCAAAGGTGATATATCCAGTTCAGGCCTGTCTCTTCATAGGCAAAGAATCGCTTGCCCAGAATGTGCATAACATAATAATCGCCGAGGAGGGAAGCGAACTGCATATAATAACCGGCTGCACCACAGCGCCGAAAGTTAAAAGCGGCCTGCATATTGGCATATCGGAGTTCTACGTGAAGAAAAACGCAATCGTGAGCTTCACCATGATCCATAACTGGGCGGAGGAAGTAGTGGTCAGACCCAGAACAGGCACAATAGTGGAGGAAAACGGAGTGTTCATGAGCAACTACATATGCATGCAACCCGCAAGAGACCTGCAGATGTATCCCACCGCTCGTTTGACCGGCAATAATGCGATTGCCAGATACAACACAATTCTATTCGCCCCAAAGGGGAGCTATATGGATGCAGGCTCAAGAGTATACCTCTCTGCTAAGGAGTGCAGAGCCGAAATAATAGCCAGAACAATAACAAAGGGCGGTAAGATAATATCTAGGGGACATATAATTGGAGAAGTACCGGGTGTGAAGGCACACCTCGAGTGCAGGGGCTTGATCCTCGAGAATGGCGGAGCAATACACGCTATACCCGAGCTCGAGGGCAAGATAGAGGGAGTGGATCTGAGTCATGAGGCAGCAGTCGGAAAGATCGCAGAAGAAGAAATACAGTATCTCATGGCGAGAGGATTAAACACCGACGAAGCAACCTCCGTAATAGTGCGTGGATTCCTTGACGTCGATATACGTGGCTTGCCAGATCAGCTCAGAAACGAAGTCAGACGCATAATAAAGCTCGGTGAACAGCAAATGCTCTAGCTTTAATGGGATCTGATCTATTGTGAAAATAGAGATTACCAGCTTGGAAATCAAGGACCACCTCGGGGTGCAGGTAAATATGATAAACTCCCTCTTCTCAAGACCCGATCCATTCATGGCACCTTGCATAATCGAAAATTTAAAGCGGGCGAATGCTCTGCCTCTGGAAATTGAAAGAGAAGAGAACCGATTAATTTTTTCCCGCCTTCACAGGTTTATAGACCGCATAGCAGCAACGCGCGAAGCAATCTCAATTTACACCGGGCAAAAAATTGTTGAAGTAACAGCTCAAGACCTGAAGCAGCACATTTCGAAGCGCTACCCCGATTTAAAATTCGAGGAGAACCTCGCGGGCTTGCTGCTCTCCCAGTGCAGCTCAACCATCGAAGATTTCCTCAGAAAAGCACTTAAAAAAGAAGGGAGAGAAACATTCTCAGGAGCAAGGGCAAAGCGTCCATTTATGCGGGAGCACATAAAAAGCGTTCTTGTTACCCCGGCGAAGATTGAGATATACATGTAGGGGGCCTATTTCTCGGGCAAACTTGTGCCTGCAAGGGTCACCGTTGACGTAATACCATGGATCGATCTGATATCGTTGAAAACGATTTCACCGAGCTCGTCAAAGTCCTTTACTTCAAGCTTGATCAGCAAGTCGTACTTGCCAAATAAGAAATAAACCTCTTTGAACTTCTTACTTAACGACTCGTAAACCTCGCGATCCTTCCCCGATTCCACGTTAACGAGCACGATACCCACTGGCATACCCTATTCATTCATATCAAGCAATATTTAAGTTTTAGCAAGCCTGCAAATACGATTTATAATACCTGAATTACATATCATCTCCATAGGAAGTGATGGGAGATGCATGGTGAAGACGATCTCGAAGCAGAGAACTCCGAACTCGTTAAAAAACGAAAGGAGCACTCAGATCTGGCAATTGTAACTACAAGTCCTGTAAGAAGAAAAATGATTCACTTTATAGGTATCGGCACAGGAAAAACCATCGAAGAAGTCGCCGGAGAGTTCAAGCTAGCCCATTCTCAGGCGAGCTATCACCTCACCATGCTGGAAAAAGCAGATTACATCGTTCACGAAGGTGAGAAATTCAGGCTCACGGATAGAGGAGTGGGCTTCATAAGCAGCGTCAAAACCTATAGAAGGGAGGAATAAAGCCAATGAAGCTTTTGATGTTCGATACACATGAATTCTGGTATAAAACTTACAGCAAAACAGTCGAAAATGCTGAGAGCACGGATAGAGAGGATCGAGTGGAAAATGCGCTCGTAGTTTTCCTTCAATCCGAGCAGGAAGATGAAGCACGGCAGAATGAAGTGCTGAGGAAAGCGGTGGACAATATAACCTGGCTTGCGAGAAAAAACGGAAGGAGCAGGGTAGTGCTTCATTCTTTTGCTCATCTCTCAGACAGCAAGTCAAGCATCGAGTTCGCAAAAACTATGCTTGAATCAATAAAAGAAAAATTATCGTCAAAGGGCTTCGCTGCGTCTTCAACGCCATTCGGCTATTTTCTGGAGTTCAAAATACACGTTCGCGGAGAAAGCCTCGCGAAAGTCTGGAAGGCGATATAACAGTTAAGTATTTTTTTAAGGTGCTCCATCTAATGCTATAGATGAAACCGAAAATTATCTCTGCCGCGTTCCTTCTGCTCATCCTGCTATTTCTAAATGTGCAAATTGCGATGGCTGAATCTGAGACTACGACAATTAAGATCGAGGTGATGAAAAACGGCAGCGCAATCTGGAGCGCAGAGCGCCGAATACTGCTCCAGGACGAGGCAGATTTAGAAGCCTGGAACAATTCTACCCGGCAGTCAGATAAATCACAGATGCTGGAGACATATACAAAGGAAATGAGTGATTACGTTGCCCAGTCAAAGATTGCCACGAAAAGAAGCATGTTCGCAAGCGATTTTGACCTTATATACAGCCTTTCCAAGACCCCTACAGGTAACTACGGCACCATCACATATAAATTTACATGGAACGGATTCGCGAAAGTTGATAATGGAAAGATTTTTATTGGAGATGTGTTTTTTGAAGGCATTGTGCTGCTTGAGGGAAGCACTTTTATAATAAAAATGCCTTCAGGCTATGAAGCTCTTGATTCCAGGCCAAAGAGCGATAAAGTTGAGGAAGATCAGGTCATCTGGGAGGGTAAGGCTTACAGAGAATTTAAAGCTGGAGAGCCAGCGGTAGTGTTAGCGGAGAAATCCTTCGACATTACCCACCTCGCAACCATCGCACTACTAATTATTATTGCAGCGATTGCAGTGCTAAAGAGAGACAGTTTAATGTCCCTGATTGGCAAAATCACTAAAGAATCAATACCTGAGACAGATGAAGCTTTGATCCTCGCACTTCTAGAACCCAGAGGCGAGATGTATCAATCTGAGATCGTTGAAAAATCAGGTTTTTCGAAATCCAAGGTAAGCCTGCTGCTTGAAGATCTGAAGCAGAAAGACAGAATCGTCAAGATCCGAAAAGGAAAAGAGAATCTGATTAGATTAAAAAAATAAAATGCGGGGTGATTGAGAATATCACTCCCATTTATCGTGACCTTTACCATTCGACTTTCCGTTCTTTCCATTCCTTGCTGGGCCCACTTTCTTCTCAATTTTTTCTATAGATTTCTGCTCTTTAACTGCATTCTTCATCTCACTCTGAACCTTATGCATCGCTGCAACGTAGGTTTTGACTGAGATGTTGCCCGCCTGGAACTCCTTCCTCAATGCTTCTCTGGTCATCTGGCGCTTGGCGATTTCGTCATGCATCAGCTCATTTCGCTCTCGAACGAGTCTGGCTTTTTCGGAGGCATTTGGCGACAGCTCGACCTTGTACTCGAACATCCGTATCTTTATGTCATAGACGTGGTTAGAAAGCGCTTCGTCGATTATTTCAAATAGCCCTTTTTTCTCAAAAGGTATTTCAGTTTCATTGTAGACATTGACGTACCACTCAAAGCTCACCGTTCCGTTTGCATTCTTACCGGTGTACTTTATCACGTGTCTTCCCACATCTGAATCATTCCAGTTCTTACTGAAGTTCTGTCCACCGGTGGAAACAAGCACGTAATCCAGATACCAGCTATCACTTGTGGTTGGCTGGTTGGTGGCTAGTATATACGTGATGGTTTCACTCGCAGTTTCATTGACAAATACATAATCCACTGCACCCGGTGAGAACCAGACTATTTTAAGCTCGCCTGGATGCGGCGGAGCAGGAGCTACTGGCGCCAGAGTTATGTTTTGATTTACTATATTAGCGCCGTTAACG
>CAZVYP010000028.1:0-24253 GCA_964631075.1 uncultured Methanocellales archaeon | reverse complement strand
TGCGGATCGAGGTTATCATAAACCAGTACTTTATTTCCCTTTTTGACCAGTGCGTCGACTAAATGCGATCCTATAAAACCAGCACCACCGGTAACTAAAATTTTGTAGCTCAATCAATCACCCTTTTTCCCTTTCGCAAACCACTCTATCGTCTCTCTCAATCCATCCCTTAGCTCTACTTCTGGCTGCCATCTTAATATTTTTTTCGCCTTCGATATATCCGGTCTTCTTTTTTCTGGATCGTCCTGTGGGAGGTCTGTATAGGTTATTCTTGATTTGCTGTTTGTGAGTTCTATGATTATTTTCGCTAGCTCGAGTATGGTGATTTCATCTGGATTGCCTATGTTTATTACTTCTCCTTTTGCCTCTTCGCTGAACATTAGCTTGGTGATTCCCGATATCATATCCGAGATGTAGCAGAAGCTTCTGGTCTGCTTGCCATTTCCGTAAACCGTCAGTGGTCTGTTGTTTATTGCCTGTATTATGAAGTTGGGCACTGCTCTGCCGTCGTCAAACCTCATTCTTGGTCCGTATGTATTGAAGATCCTCGCTATTCTGATGTCTAAATTGTGCTTGCGGTGATATGCCATTGTCAGCGCTTCTGCGAAGCGCTTTGCTTCGTCGTAGCACGATCGAGGGCCGATTGAATTTACGTTTCCCCAGTATTCCTCGCGCTGGGGGTGCTCAAGTGGGTCTCCATATACTTCGGATGTGGAGGCGATGAGATAGCGGGCTTTTTTTTCTCTGGCGAGTTCAAGGGTGTTGCTCGTGCCACTTGCTCCAACCATAAGCGTCTCGATCGGCATTTTCTGGTAATCCACTGGCGATGCTGGACTTGCCAGATGGAAGATGTAATCAATCCTGCTGTTGATTTTTATTTTTCTGGTGATGTCTTTGTTCAGGAATTTGAATTTTCTATTCTTAACAAGATGCACTATGTTCTTCTTGTTTCCTGTGCTTAGGTTGTCTATGCATATTACTTCATGTCCTTCTTTTAGCAGGTAATCAATGAGATGCGATCCTATGAATCCAGCGCCGCCGGTTACCACGCTTCTGTTCATCTTCCTTCCCCTCTAAAACTCTATGCTCGATGAATCGCCTATGTTCAGTGAATTTGCTCTTCCAACAAGCCTTACGTTGTCTCCGATTACTGAGGCATCAAGGTACATGTTTGCTATTCTGGTATTTGCACCGATTATGCTGTTTGATATGATGGAGTTTTCTATTTCACAGCCTTCGGAAATCGAGGTGTGGGGTCCTATTACGGAGTTTTTCACTTTGACATCGCTTGCTATCGCCACTGGTTTTATTATCGTTGAGTCTTCATATTCGGGTACGTCGTTTTCCAGTTCATCCAGCAATATCCGGTTTGCCTCCAGCAGGGATTCCGGACGACCGCAGTCGTACCAGTTGTATACTTCAAAGGTTCGAAGATTTGCACCTTCTTCCACCATTTTTTGCAGTGCATCTGTGAGCTGAATTTCCTTTTTATGCTTGTTGTTCTTTGAAATGCTTTCCAGCGATTTGAGGAGATGTGAGGTATCTCTTATGAAGTATACGCCTGCGATGCCCAGCTTTGATTTGGAGCGCTTTGGCTTTTCTACCAGCTTTGTTATTGCTCCGCTTTTGCTTACGCTTACTATGCCGTAGTTTCTGGGATCGTCTATCTTCTTCACTCCTATTGCGCCATCGCATGGCATTGCTCTCCGACACTGGGTTCTGAATTCTGCATATCCTGCCTTGAAGATCATATCTCCGAGCGCAATCATCACCTCTTCGTCGCTGATTACATCTCTGGCGATGTAGATCGCGTGTCCCAGTCCAAGCTGCTCTTCCTGAGTCACAAATGATATTTTTTTGAAGAGAGGAGAATAGTGCGAGTCAACATAATCTATAAGCTTTTCTTTCATATAGCCCACTACGACTATAACTTCTTCCGGTTTTAGATCGATCATTCTGTCAAGGATGTGGCCTATTACGGGTTTACCCGCTACATTGACCATGGGCTTCGGCTTGGTATGGGTATGCGGATATAAACGCTTGCCAGCTCCAGCTGCGGGAATTATGACCTTCATTTTATCACCAGCACAGTCCTTCGTATTCTATATTGAGACCAACTGGGTTAAGTATGTGTCTGCCGTCTATTACCAGCCTGTTTTTCATGACGTTGAACTCTTTTTTTAATTTGGAAAATTGTTTCCACTCGGTTAATATGAGGCATGCCTCGGCATCCTTGAGGGCTTCTTTTTCTGATTTGCAGTATTTTAGCTCTGGGTATATATTCCTCATATTCTCATTTGCCATGGGGTCGAAAGCGGAGATCTCTGCCTTTTTATCTGCAAGCATTTTTATCACCGGTATGGCTCTTGATTCTCTTATGTCATCGGTATCATTTTTAAATGCCAGCCCTAGAAGCGCAATTTTTCTGCCGCTAATATTGCCAAGCCTTTTTTCCAGCAATTTTATCATCCTCTCAGGCTGACCTTCGTTTATTCTCACAACTGACTCCAGTAATTCTGGCCTGTATCCTGTTTCTCTGGCTTTGTTTATAAGGGCACTCACGTCTTTCGGGAAGCAAGAGCCTCCATAACCCAGACCTGAGTTTAAGAAGTGCGGGTTTATTCGAAAGTCATACCCGATTGCCTTCATAACTTCATACGTATCAATACCCAGCTGCTTGCATATGTTTCCAACTTCGTTTGAGAATGAGATTTTTGTGGCGAGAAAAGCGTTATTTGCGTATTTAATCATCTCTGCAGTTTTGAGATCTGTGCTGATTATCGGACATTTGAAGGCTTTGTAGAGTGGTTTAATAGCATCACCTGACTTCTTATCGATTGCGCCAATAACAATTTTATCCGGATTCATGAAGTCATATATTGCTTTGCCTTCTCTCAGGAACTCTGGATTTACTGCGAAGCCAAATTGCCCGCCTGCTTTTTTACCTGAGTGTTTCTCGATCAATGGTATTGCCACTTTTTCCGAAGTTTCAGGTAAAACTGTGCTCTTCATCACCACGATATGATAGCCCTTTTTTCGCTTCAGTGCTCTACCTATACTTGCACTTGCTGCTTTTATCAGGGATAGATCTAGTTTTCCATCGCTGGTAGATGGTGTTCCAACGCAGATGAAGGAGATATTTGAATTTGATACTGCAAAGTTATAATCGGTCGTTGCTGCCAGATTCTCGCCGGCGTGTTTTTTCAGCAATTTCTCCAGTCCCATCTCGTATATGGGCGGTTTTCCCTCGTTTATCATCTCGACTTTCTTTTCATCCACGTCGAGACATATTACGCTGTTGCCGAGTTCAGAAAAGCAGACTGCGGTTACAAGGCCAACGTAGCCTGTGCCTATTATTGAGAGCTTCATAGTTCTTGATAATTGATTTTTTTAATATAAATAGTTCTATTACTCCTTTTCCAGTACTTTCTCCATTCTTGTCAGTCTTTCGTCTGTTCTCGTTATGAATGCTCTTACGTCGCTGACAAACGGGCTTCTGAGCTCTCCTTCCTTTGCAGATGTTTGAGGCAGCTTTACCACTCTGTCGAGAATGATGCCTACCACCCAGACCATGAGCAGCATAGAGGGAATTGCGATTATGAGTAGCTGGATTACTTCTAATTTGATGCCGAATTTCTCCAGGAATGGGATTATATGCGAGCTTGCAGTAATGACCAACAGCAAGAAGTTTACATAGCCCATCAAGCTGTAGCCAAGGTCTATGTGGTATTTTGCAACTACGATTCTATCTCTCAAGGGCGCGAGTTTTTGCTTCATAATATCACCATTTTATTATTCTATAAACTCCACATTTTCGAATCCTTTAAAATGTGCATCGCTGGTTACAAGATTTGCTTTTTCATTTTCTGCAGTTGCATATATGATTGCATCGGCCATGCTCAGTCCTAATTTCAGGCTTGCATCAGCCGCGCTCATTGCTAACTCTTCGGTTAAGGGAATTATTCTGGTGCGCATTACCTGGGCGTATGCTTCCAGTGCTTTTTCTTCTCCTTTTTCTCGCTTTATCTTCTTGTAAACCTCGTAGACTACAACAGCGGGTGTTATTGTGTTTCCATCGTTTGCTTCCTCTATGTATTTTGCATATTTGTCTGCAAGTTTACCTGCTGCTAAGTACTCAATCCAGGCATAGGAATCCAAGAGAATCAAAATCTCTCCTCCTCGTCTCTGATATTTTCTGTGGACATTCCCTTCAGAAATCCCTTTAGTTCTTTTACAGGTCTCTGTGGAATGATGTTTATGATGCCATCTTTTTCGATAACCACGACTTTTTGCCCTGGCTTTATGTATGCTTTTCTTCTCACTTCCTCCGGAATAACCACTTGAAACTTTGGTGATACTTTAACGACTACCATAGCAATCACGTTAAACTATTTAAATATCGATGCTTAAATAGTTTATCATTATAGTTATCGTTATTTTTAAAGTTCAACTTATTATCTTTTCTAGAATGTTAATAGCTCTTCTGTTTTCTTTCGCTCGCAGTATGCTACTGTCTGGGCGGAGTGAATGAAGGGTGCGAAGAGCACGCCAAGAATCAGAGATGCTGAAGTTTGAATTATTAATACCGTAGTTACTTCGCTTATAAGTGCAGATGCGGTGAAAAAGATTATTTGCAGCATTAGCAGCATAAAGCTGGTGAACAGCTCGCTTCTCACAAAGTTGATGCTTCTCCTCAGGCTTTCAATCGCCCCTGCCCCGTCTATAATGATAGCCTGAGCCACGAACATGAGAAAAAGGTAGGCAATTAGCCCTGGTATGATGAAAAACATCAATCCGGTTACTGCTATAATCGCGGTCAGAGTGATTCCCACTATTAGAGTCAGTCCCCGCATCCTGATTGTATCCAGCCCGGGTTTGATCTTGCTCTGCCTGCCGGATTCGTAGCTCTCTCTCGCAATTGCTACTGTTGCTCCGGAAAGCAGTATGCTGAGGATGGAGCCTGCTATCAGATAGGGCGATGCATTTATCATTGCCTGAAAAAACTTACCGGCAATTTCCATCTGCTGCTCGGGAGCAAGCTTTGCAGGGTCTTCGAGTTGAGTGGTGTTGATCTGCTGTGAAGCCGTGTCCATTATATGGATTCCCGGCAGCATTATTAACATTGGCAGCACGGTAAACAGCGCAAACGCCCAAAAGTTCTGCCTGTATATTTTGAAGGCTTTCAGATAAACTGTGTTTATGTCTACCATTTATGTCCCGCACTTCCACCAATAACTTTATTCCTAAGTACGCCTGTTTTTTCGACCTCGATTTCTATTACATCCCCGGGGTTCATCGGGCCGACTCCTGGTGGCGTTCCTGTTGCGATTACATCTCCATTTTCGAGCGTCATTATGTGGGATATGAACTCTATTAAAGTAGGGATGTCGAAGATGAAGTTAGCTGTAGTTGAGTTTTGCTTGATTTCGCCGTTTAACCTGCTAATAATCTTCAGATTACTCGTATCGATGTTTTCTTCGGTGCTCTCTGCGATAAAGGGACCTAGAGGTGCAAAGGTATCGAAGCTTTTGGAACGTGTCCACTGTCCATCTTTCCTCTGCAGATCGCGAGCGGTTACGTCGTTGAAGCACGTGTAGCCGAGGATAACTTCATGTGCACGTGTTTTTTTCACGTTTTTGCATCGCTTTCCGATTATCACAGCCAGCTCGGCTTCGTAGTCAAGCTGGGTAACGCCCTGCGGATAGACGATGTGTTCTTCGTGTGTTATTACTGCAGTTGGGGGCTTCAGGAATAAAATTGGTTCATCTGGTACCTTCATTTTGAGTTCTTCTGCATGGTCTATGTAGTTCAGCCCTATGCATATGATTTTTGACGGGAGCACCGGTGGAAGGATTTTCAGTTCTTTTAGAGGGTATATTCTTCCATCCCTCTCGCCTGTCACATTTTCACCTTCTACTCTGCCGTAGAACTCCTTTCCTCTATAGAGAAATCTTCCGATCATTTGAGTTTCACCTTTTTTCCTGAGCCATTTCGGGTATATCTACCCAGATCGCTGTGTATCAGCATGTCGCCTTTGAATACAGGGCCTTCTCTGCATGCTCTTAAGCCGCTTGGATCTATGCAGCAGGATCCACAGAGTCCAATGCCACATTTGGTGTATCTGCTAAGGCTGAATTGCGCGAGATCTGCTTTACTGTTTTTTTCTAATTTTTCGAGAGCTTTTGCCATCATTAATTCAGGCCCGCAGACGTAAATCTGGTCAAAGTTAAGTCCGGTTTCATCGATGAGCTCTGTCGCGAAGCCTTTATGTCCCTCTGAGCCGTCGTCGGTTGCCACAAGCAATTTGCCTGCTTTTTCAAATCGCTTTTCGAACAGCAGCTCGATCTTTGTTCTTGCTCCCAGCAGCGTTGTTAACTTCACTCCTCTATCCATTGCCTTTTCTGCAAGCATCGCAAGCGCAGCCGCCCCGGTTCCCCCGGCTATAATAAGATTTTTCCTGCCTGCGATTTTGAATCCATTTCCAAAGGGCCCGCGAACTCCAATCGAGTCTCCCTTTTTTAAGTTAAACATCGCACTGGTAGCCTCACCCACTTTCTGAACAGTTATGGCGTTTGAGTATGAGAGGCTCATGGGAATCTCGTCTACACCTCGAATCCAGGCCATTATGAACTGTCCGGGAACTGCGTCTGGAAATTCAGAGTTAAGGTAAAAGGTTTTTATGGTTTTTGTTTCACTCACGATTTTAACTATCTCGGTGTTTATCGACCTCAAGCTTATTCTACCTCATGCGCTTTTCCCGTTATATCTCCAAGGGTGCAATTTTTTGCCTTTAAATAGGCTTTGATGCCGCTGCAGATGTGTTTGAAGACTTCGACGTCACTGTACACCGCCGATCCGATTTGAACTGCGCTTGCCCCGGCCATCATAAACTCAACGGCGTCCCTCCAGCCGGTTACTCCTCCGACTCCTATGACCGGTATATCGAGATTTTCATACAGCTCATATACACACCTTATAGCGACTGGCTTTATTGCCGTGCCCGAGAGCCCTCCAATTTTATTCCCGAGTAAGGGATAGCTGCTTTCTATGTCGATTGCCATACCCTTGAGGGTATTTATCGCAACTATGGCATCGGCACCGCCTTTCTCTGCTGCCTTCCCTATTTCTACGATGCTGGTGACATTTGGCGTAAGTTTAACCCAGACAGGTACTTCAACCTCTTTTTTTACTGCTTTTGTTATTCTTCTTACAAGCTCTGGATTTGTGCCAGTATCTGCGCCGTAGCCTTTTGCATGGGGGCAGCTCAAATTCAGCTCGAGAGCGCTCGGGTTTGCTCTGCAGATTCCAGTAGCAACTTCAACAAATTCTTCTGCATTGCTCCCGAATATGCTGGCTATGACCGTCGCTTTTTTAACCAGCTTTAGCTCTTTTACGAATTCTTTATAAGAGGGATTTGGCAGACCCATTGCGTTGAGGAAGCCACACTCGGTCTGGACGATTACGGGTCCAGGATGCCCCTCTCGCTGCTCAACGCCGATTGACTTGGTTACTACAGCGCCTGCACCCAGTTTTGCAATTCGATTTAAAGAGCTGGCGGTTGTACCCAGAATACCTGCCGCGAGGATTGCTGGGTTCTTCAGCTTTAAGCTGCCTATTTCAACACTCAGGTCGATCTCAGGTGCAAGCATATTCTTAAATCTAAAGGATTATAATAGATAAAAGCTTTTACTTCGAGATGATGGAGACTGAGTTGCGCTTAATAAATACCTGGTTTGGTTCCCTTGTAATTGATGGGAAGGGAAATATCGTTGAAAGCAGGTTAATGGCCAGAGAACCAGCAATTATTGCGGAGAAGCTTTTTAAAAACGATTTTTTTGAATTTGAAGGTATTCCGAAGCAGGAGATTTTAAAAACATTTTCATTCAGAGACCTGGCTTTGAAATCAGGCTTCGCTGGATCTGAACATGAGTATAATAAGCTGCTGCAGATAGTTTGCATTGAGCTGGCAAGGAAAAGTATCAATCAGACTTTGAATCAAAGGGATCAAAAGATCAAGCAGGCAATAAAAACACTGGACGAGCTTGATAACCTGTGCAGCTTGCTTGGAGAGAGGCTCAAAGGCTTTTATTCCCTTCGCCATCCAGAAGTTACTTTCAGCGGTGAGCAGCTTGCTGCCTTCGTGGTTAAGGCGAGCACCAGAGAAGACGTAGCTGGAGCAATTGAGCGTATTTCAATTGGCGCTCACTTTTCGGAGCGAGATTTTGCTATTGTTGAGAGACTTGCACTGGATTTGCTGGAGCTACACCGTACGAAAAGGGGCATTGCCAAATACGTTGAGGAGGAGATGCAGGAAGTAGCTCCAAATGTTGCGATTCTCGCCGGCGGATTGCTGGGTGCGAGGCTGATCTGTCTTGCAGGTGGCTTGAAGCAGCTTGCAGAAATGCCCGCAAGTTCAATTCAAATACTCGGTGCAAAGGGAGCGATTTTCATGCATCTGCACAGAGGAAAAAAGCCCCCGAAGCATGGAATAATTTACTGCCTGCCTGTAATACAAAAATCCCCGTCCAGAATTCGCGGGAGGATTGCGAGAGCGGTTGCATCGAAGCTTGCAATCGCAGCTCGCAGGGATTTCTACTCCGGCGAGCTGCTGGAGGAGCTTGAAATTGAGCTCAGCGAGCGTATAAACCAGATTATTAAGCAGGGGGAGGAAAATGGAGTCTGATTTTAAGGTTATTCCGGCGGGAATCGAAAACGTTTCAAGGATAACGATTAATGGAACCGAGCATCTTGCTACAAAAAATCTTGCGCCGGGCATTTCAGTCTACGGGGAGCAGAGATTTGGTAGAGACCCTGAGTACAGGGCATGGAGTCCTCATCGCAGCAAGCTTGCAGCAATGATTTTGAAGCAGATGAAAATTCCGCTCGATATTAATTCCAGAGCGCTGTATCTCGGTGCTGCTTCTGGCACTACAGCAAGCCATATCTCAGATATTGCGAGCAAAGGGGTTGTTTATGCTGTTGAGTTCTCTTATAGCTCTGCATGTGCCCTGCTCGATGTATGCAAATATCGAGCGAATCTAATTCCAATATTTGCAGATGCAAGAAAACCCGGTGCATACACTCCAATCGTCGAGCGGGTGGATGTAATTTACCAGGATATTTCGCAGCGCGACCAGGCAGAGATTGCAATCAGGAATGCAAGTTATTTTTTGAAGGAGGCTGGCTATCTCATAATTGCGCTTAAAGCGAGAAGTATCGCTGCCAATCAGAAACCAAAAGATATATTTATAGGGGAGATCGGAAAGCTGGAAAAAGATTTTAAGGTAAAGGAGATTAAGACTCTCGAGCCTTTTCACTTAGATCACCTCGCTGTGATTGCCAGGCAGATTAAATGAGGTAAAATATATAAAGTGGAAGCACAAAGTGGATAAGACTCAATAGAGGGGTGTATTATGTCTCGTAAACCCGCAAGCATGTACAGGAAAATTTCAGGCCCCGCGTATACCAGACGAGAATATATGGGTGGAATACCTGGTAATAAGGTTGTTCAATTTGACATGGGTAACGTTAAAGGTGACTTCCCGATTATAATGAGTATGCTTGCTGAAGAAGCATGCCAGATTCGCCACAGTGCTCTTGAAGCTGCTCGTGTTTCTGCTAACAGGTTTTTAATGCGTGAGGTAGGCGAAGCTAACTATTATCTCAAGCTAAGGGTCTTTCCGCATCAGGTGCTGAGGGAGAACAAGCAGGCCACCGGTGCTGGCGCAGATCGAGTTTCAGATGGTATGAGACGTGCATTCGGCAAGGCAGTTGGCACTGCTGCACGGGTTTATCCAGGCAATAAGATTTTCACCATCGCATTCCGACCAGAACATTTCCTGAAGGCAAAAGACGCTTTCAGACGCGCCGGTAATAAGCTGCCCACTTCACATAGAGTACTTATTGAGCGTGGAAAAGAACTGGTTGAGGGGCGCAAAGAGCTTGAGTCGGAGAAAGCTGGGGCATAAATTATTCATTAATTATTTTCTTCCTGCTTTAGTTATTTCTCTTATTTTGTAAATTGCGACAATATAGGTAAGGGTGTAAATGGAATATTCGACATAAACGATGTTTATTCCTCTGAGCGAGGTGAGGTCAAAGATCTCCCTTGCCGAGCGGAGGAAGCCACCCAGCGAGAAGACCAGTATAACTGATAGCACCAGCGCTGAGAAGTCCTTCAGCTCGCCCAGTGGAAGTTTTCTAAATACGTATAAATTGAGAGCAATTGTTGTGATGCTCAGAAAAGATGTTAGAATAACCATGCTTATCAGCGTGGGGTCTTCAAACATTCTCATGCCTCCTTCGATTTTAATTCCTCAACCGGTGATTTTGATATGAGATGGATCATGTAGATTGCCAGGATCAGCTCAATGTATGTTATGCTGTACAGCACATATTCGATGTATACTGCGTTTACACCCATAAAAATAGTCTGATTAAGAACTTCTCTGGTTGAGCGCAGCACTCCGGCAGTGGAGAAAATCAGCAGTGCAATAAATACAAATGTTGCGTAGATCTTAAGTAATCCTCTTTTCAGGCTACGAAGACCAAGATAGCCAAGTATTATAGTCATTAAACCTGTCATCGAAGTTGCAACCACACATATAAGCAAGCCGTAGTCGGGCATAAATATCCGCGTTATTTTATAGCTTGGTCTATGAGTTCTTAAATTTTTTGAAGTTTCATTATGTAATGTAACAGTAATCCTTATTTCTGCAGGGGAGCATAATTCTCTTGCATGAGCAACCACCCTGGCAGTGACCTGCTATCCGGCAAGAGGATGCCACTGATAGAGCATATCATCGAGCTTCGCAATCGCTTGGTTACTGTCGTTATTGCGTTTTGCGCTGTCACAATTGCGGTCTTTCCATTTACAAATCAAATTATCGCGGCAATCTGGCGGCATCTTATCCCTAAAGGGGTAAAAATGGTAGTGTTCGAGCCACTTGAGCTACTGATCGTGCAGATTACTATGGCACTCATTATTGCCAGTGCAGTGGGCGTGCCTCTGCTTATATATGAACTATTTAAATATGCCAGCCCGGGATTATATCCGCATGAGAAGAGATATTTCTTCTTGATATTCCCCTTTTCGATGCTGCTTTTCATAGCTGGTGCGGCATTTGGCTTCTTTATAGTTCTACCGGTTTTCTTCGATTTGATGGTTTATTATTCAAACAGCGTGGCAGTGCCAATGATGTCTGTTGGCAGGACGTTTTCAGTTGTAACGACATTGCTTGCTGGTTTAGGGATCGTTTTCCAGCTTCCCTTGCTCGTGGTGTTTGCAGTTAGATTAGGACTGGTAAAATACGGTGATTTGAAGCGGCAGAGACCGTTCGTTTACGGCGCCCTTATCGCCTTTGCGGTTTTCGTCTCGCCTGATCCTACGATGTTTTCTCAGCTGATAGTTGGAGTCCTACTTGCATTGCTCTTTGAAATAGGCCTTATTATGGCCAGAATTTTATAGCCTCTTGTTTTTTATAGAAGATCTATCCATTGATAAATAAGATATGGCCTTTGAAGAGCTCGAAATCCTGGGCACAATGCTCACCAGATTTAGAAAGAAGATAATGATAGTCGTGGGAATGATTTTGGTATTTTCGATTGTCGCGTTTCCCTTTACCGATCTATTGATAAACAGAATCAAACTAGACCTGCTTCCTGAGGGGGCAAAGGTTATTTATCTCACTCCAATGGAGGTTTTGATTTTGAAGTTGAAGATCTCAATAGTAATCGGTGCTTTGATCGCACTGCCGCTGATTTTATTTGAGACCTATAAAATATTAAGGGAAAGATTTCCGCAGATAAAGCTTAAAAACCTGAAGAAGTCTTCAATCCTGATTTGGGGAGTTTCTGCAATTTTTTTATTCATACTTGGCATAATTTATACTTATTTTTTAATGCTGCCAATTTTTTTCAAATATCTTTACGAAGACGCTGCTCTCTCAGGAGTTGAAGCCACATATTCGATTCTGGAATTCGTAAACTTCGTTTTGATGTGCTGTATTCTATTTGGCCTTGTATTCGAAATGCCAATATTTATCACAGTGCTGGTTAAACTCGGTATTGTAGATCGCTCATCTCTAAAGCACTATCGAAGACATGCTTATTTGGTGATAGTGATAGCTGCAACATGGGTTACACCGGGAGTGGATATTATCAGTCCAATTTTGCTCACATTCCCGATGGTTTTTTTCTATGAGCTCAGCTTATTATTAACAAAGTTCACCACTTGATGAGAATGCTGCTGCGCTACATTAAGATTATGGAGCGCAATGCACAGCGTCAGAGCAGATTGATCGATCGCATGCTCGAGCTCTCAAGGCTTGATGCTGGCGTGGTAGAGCTTGAAGTTTCGAATGTTAATATGAATGAACTGTTTCAGTGGATACTTCTTGACTATGCCCCAACTGGGCGAGAGATCCACGTTGATGTACCCCATAATTTGGTGATAACTGCAGACGAAGATAAACTCTTCCAGATCTTGGATAATCTGATCTCAAATGCAGTAAAATATAGCCCCGAGGATACTGAGATCAAAATTAGCGTGGAAGAAAGAAGTGGCGATTATTTATTCAAAGTGATCGATCAGGGCGCAGGTATTCTAAAAGAGGATCAGAAGCGAATCTTCCAGCGCTTTTTCATTGTAGGCGGTAAGAAAACTGCGAGAGCGAGCAAGAGGACGGGTTTAGGCCTTGCACTGGCTAAGAGCTATGTTGAGCTACACGGCGGCGAAATTTGGGTGGAAAGCGAACCTGGGAAGGGCTCCACTTTCTACTTTACGATTCCCAAGGTGAATGGCTGCTGAGGCAGCTAAAATGCTGTTAATTGTTTTCGAAGAATTGTTTCACAAAAGGGGAAAATGCTTTATTTCATTTATGCTGTTTCTTTTGAAATGTTGAATTAAACTCTTCCAGCAGGTTGTTCATCTTAGAGCACCATTCGTTGATGCATCGCTTCATTTCTTTGTAAATTCTCTCTGGCTCGTTCGGGTGATATGTGTAATAATAGCCGCCATCCTTTATTACATGCGTTTCTCTGCACACCAACCCGTAGGCAATCAAATTCTGAAGCGATCTGTAAGTGGTGCTTTTTTCACGCTTCACGCACTCGCTTAGCTCATCGACTTTCATCTCTCCTTTCTCAAGCAGGCATTTATAGATAGCAATATCAAGCTGCTTCAGATTGAATATGCAAGAGAGTGCGTCTTCGCATTTAAGTCCTTTTTTAAGCTGCTCGGCTATTGATCCAGTCATTTTTTTATCCAGTAATGAAAGTGTTGCTTGGGGTATATATGGTTTATTGTGCTTTTCGCAAAATTATACAAATCCTTTTACAATGCTCGAATGAAGCCTTCGACAATATAAGGTCCAAAGACAAGGAAGAGGAAGGAAGAGAAAATCAGCAGGGCAAGTGCGGTTACAATTGCACCTGCAACCTTCTCTCGCTTCGTTTCATCCTTCGTCAATCTGCCGACAAAGCTGCTTGCAATTTCTCTGAAAACGTGACCTCCATCCAGCGGAACCGCCGGAAGGCAGTTAAACATACCTACAGTAATATTTATCCAGCCAATCCAGAACAGAATATTGGCGATCCAGAATATTCCAATTCCAAGTCCGCTTGCCCACCCGGCAGGCTGGTAGAACTGCAAAAGCATTCCGTCGAATCCACTGAAGCCAAACTGTAGTATATCCAGGAACGGGGCAGCGAGAAGCCATAGCCAGGCACCCGGCTGGTCTAATTTGGATGGAAAGCTGCGAATTGCATCCAGATATATCTGGGATGGAAACTCTCCGGCCGCCATGCCGAGCTGCGAGCTGTCCACGCGAACTCCCATGAAGCCCTTGCTCTGATGCGGTGCGCTTGCAAGCTCAATCTGAAAATCCTTCTCCTTGTCTCCATCCATTACAAGTACATTAATTAGATCCCCTGGCTTTGTTTTATTCATATAGCCAAGAAACTCTAAAGTGCTATTAACCGGAGTTCCATCCAGCTTCACTATTTTCATACCGGCAGTTAAACCGGCATTTTTTGCAGGATAGCCATCGATCACATCAACAATTAAAACACCGCTCTCGTCATATTTCTTCAGCAGAAACACATTTTCTTTGTTGTCATAAAATGTGCGAACTCTTACCTCGCTACCAGGTTTGAGCACGTTGAGATATGAATTGTATTGACTTATATTTGTGATCCTTGCATCATCAAAATGAGTTATGATCATATCCTTGTGCAGTCCTGCTTTTTCAGCGTATGAGTTTTTGACTACATCGAGCACTACCACATCGTTACCGGCTGGAGATATACCGTTTAAAACCAGACTGAAGAAAAGAGTGAAGGCAATGAATGCTACAGCAAAATTTCCCATAACTCCTGAGGCAAATACTCTAACCCGCTGATCGCTGCTCGCTACCTTCTTTGGCTCAGTGAGTATCTCTTTCGTTTCCTGATGATTTTTCGAATAGGCATTATGGAGCCGGTCCTGCCACGGCGCGGCGCCGGATTCATATTCTCTTTTTTCTGATTCTGTTTTTTCTTCCTCTGCATCCTTCTTCACTCCCAGCAACTGCTCTTCATCCAACTCGGCAAAGGCTCCAATAGGGATTATCATCATCAAAATTCCAAGTGATTTGACAGTTATTTCCTCAACTTTTCCGAGAATGGCATGTGAAAACTCATGGGCGATAATTGCAGAGGCAAGACCTATTATCCCCCACCATAGTGGGATGAATCTGTTTATGCCCGGCAATATAACCACATTCTGAATCTCTGTATAGGGTGAGGGCCGAGGTGGTTGGGAGATCATTAAGTAATCGCTGAATAAAAGCAGCGAGAACATCGCTACCATTGATACTACCATAAGAGGAATTCCCACGCTTGCGAAAAGCCTCCAGAAGGCTCTTGGTGCTGATATGCGATCAAGAAATCTCTGGCCTTTTTTTGTCCTAATCATTAAAATGGGGCCGACATTGCTGATGTTGTACTTCTCAAGTGTCCCAGCTCTATCCAGCAGTGCAACTGCCAGCCAGTAAACCAGTAATACTATTAATGCCAGTGTCCAGGGATTGCTCAGGTTTATCATCAAAACAGATATTATATGGAGATACATGTGATATAAAGATAGGTGGCCAGATGTTTTCACTTGTCTATATTACAGCCAGCAATATTGATGAGGCGAAAAAAATAGGGCGAGCTCTTGTTGAAGAGCGACTTGTAGCCTGCGTTAATATTTTCCCTATAACCTCCATATTTCAATGGAAAGGGGTGGAGGAGGTAAATGAAGCAGCCATAATTGCCAAAACCAGAAGGGAGAACGTGCAGATGGTAATTGTAAGGGTAAAGCAGCTTCACAGCTACGACGTGCCCTGCATACTCTCATGGGAAATAGAGCAGGGATATCCGCCTTTTTTGAAATGGATTGATGAGGAAGTCAAAAAATGAGGAAAAAGCCAGGTCAGATGGAATTGAAGAAAAGCATTGTTTATGGAAAGCAGAGATGGCAAACGCTGGCTGAATTGAGGAGCACTGCCCGGAAGATAATGCTTGCCCTGCAGGAGAATAATCTTCCCTCACTTGTACATGGCAGCATCGCAAGGGGAGATGTAACCAGGAGCAGTGATGTAGATATTTTTATACCATTTGTGATAAAATCTTTCCAGGTGGAGTTTGCCCTCGGCGGTTTCGAGATTCTGGAGCGCAAGCTGGTGCAGGCAACTCCATTGAGCCTGATAAAAGCCCATATAATTCTTGAGGATAACGCGATGGTCACGTTTCCAGTAATAGAGCCGCAGAGGCGGGAGCTTGAGTTCTATAAATTCGGTGGAGCTATCTCACTCACCGAGATAGAGCAGAACATGCGAGTTGCCGGCACTGACAAACGCCTGATGCTGATTGAACCGACCCGCGAAGGACACGTCGAAACCCCCCTCGGAGAGCTTTCCCCGGGAGTTGCTGCAAGAATTATAGGCGTGAGCCAGGATATCGTTGAAGAGCGCCTCCGGGTGCTTCAGAGAAGGGCGGAAGTCGGCAGGACAGGCATATATCTCGAGCGAACTTTATCCGGCGAGGAAAACTTTGAGTCCGCACTGAGCGTGGTCGCAGCCAGCGATCCTGCGATAAGGAGGCGTGTTACCTGGATGCGATAACCCATTTGCTGATAGGATATTCCATAGGCAACCTCCTGGGAAGTAATAGCTTCGAGCTCATCACGTGTATTTTAGCAGGTGTAGCCATGGACTTCGATGTTTTCATCTCGCGCTCCTCGCTTAAACATCATCGAGGCTTCAGCCACTCAATACTTTTTGCGACTATTCTGAGCCTCTGTCTGGCAGCGATTGCACCGGGCTTGAAACAGGATTTTTTGAAAACTTTTTTTCTTGCTGCTCTCTCCAGTCACTCTCACCTTCTTCTTGATTTCTCAACCACCTGGCTCATACCTGTTTTCTTCCCGCTGGCGGGGAAAAGCAGCTTCGAACTCGATACTGCGGTTAACCCCTTATTGATCTGCTCAAGCCTTTTCTGGCTCGTATTGATAGCCCTATCAAACAGAGCACTGTTTTCTCTTCCCATAATCTCGATAATAGCGATTTTACTCCTAGCTTTTTACCTTTTCTTCAGGTACTTTATGAAGCAAATTGCATACCGCAGGGTTAAAGGCATGGATGGGAAAATTGCTCTGATTCCAACTTTTTCACCCTTCAAATGGAGAGTGCTGAGCAGGTATAGCAGCGATCACAGCTTTAAACAGAAAATCGGCCTTATCGAACTCATTTCTGCTCGCTATGTGGAGACGAATACCCTTGAACTTCCCTATTCTCCAGAGGATATCGGCAAAATTAAGTCCTCACCCCCTCTGAACTCGGAGAGAGATGCAATTCTATTTTCAGCTTCGATTGAGCAGATCCTAGTTTTCATCTCCAAATTCAGATACACAAATGCCGTGGCAAAGCTCGAAGATGGAATCTGGAAGGTTTTCTGGTCTGCAGAGGAGGCAGGAATTGGAATTGAAGCACATCTGAGGGCAGAAAGCGGAGAGGTTGTTAAAGTTAAAATGATCTCTGCGTGGCGAAGAAGCTGAAATTTGGGTGCTGCTAAATCATTCCCCAGTCTTCTAAGAGCCACTTCCACAGAGGTTTATATGCTATCCGCTTTCCTTTTATCACTTCTTCTCCTTCATACTCCCAAGTAATGACAATTAAATTGCTGCACTTTAGTTCTTCTTCTGCTTTAAGCAATCCTTTTATTTCCCTTTTTTCAATTTCGTTTTTACTTGAGGCGTGAGTAACCTGAATGAGCTGCTTTACATCCATACCCTTTCTGATCACGAAGTCAACCTCTTTACCCTGAGGATCTTTCCAGTAAAATATTTCAGTAGCAGGAGATTTTTTCCTTTGCAGCTCTATTGCAACCAGATTTTCCATCAGTCTCCCTATATCTTCTGAAAATTTGAACCCGGCAAAATTAACAAAGCCTGTGTCTATGCAGTAAATTTTTCTGGGATACTGGAGCTGATCCTTAACTTTGTAGGAATATACTGTCAGGTCGAAGAAAAGCAGCGCCTCTTTCATGACTGAAAAGTAATTTTCGAATGTAGGCACTGAAACTTTTATCCCCATTGAGTTCAGCATGCCTGTAAGCTTTGAGAAACTTGCCAGCTTTCCGGAGTTTGAGCATAAGAAGTATGCCATATCTTCAATAACTTCTCCACGCCTTTTTGCTTTTGGGAGTATGTCTCTGTTTATAATATCAGTAAATAATGTTTGTATAAGCTCTTCCTTGCCAGATCCAAGCAGAGCAACTTCAGGGAATCCGCCAGACTCTAAGTATTCTCTGAGAAATTCTTTTATCAGCGCGATATCTTCTTCGATTAAAAATTCTTTCCTGTGGAAGCCTTTGAACGATAAGTATTCTCTGAAGCTTAAAGGATATACATTTGTGGTTAAGTGTCTCCCGGTAAGCAGGTAACTTAGTTCCGGCTCTGTCAGTTTTGAAGTTGAACCGGTAACAAATATCTTTATTTTTCCTTTAAATTCGTCATATATGCTTCTAACATATTTTTCCCAGTCCTCGACTCTCTGTACTTCGTCGAGGAAAATGAAAATTTTCTTTTGCCTTTCAAGAAGCCTTTTTGCGTTGATGACTTCTATTAGATCATTAAAGTACTCAGAGGTGAGAGGCAGCAGTTTTCTGTTTTCAAAGTTTATATAAATAGTGGCTTCTTTATCGACTCCAGTTTCTAAAAGTTTTTTTATTGTAAAGTACATCAAATAGGTTTTTCCCGCTCGTCTAGGACCAGCAATATCATTTATCAGATCGCTGTTTATTTTAAGGCCTATCTCTCTCTCTTTTGCATGAGGTAATTCTTTTCTCCAGTACTCTTCCACTATAAGTCTAAACTTTTCTTTATGATTTTCCACAATATCATAAATATAACTTTATGATATTTAAAATAATCGTAAATTCTGACTGTAAAACTGCTAGGGAACATATTTCATGAATTTGTTTTCTGTTGAAAGCAGTTTTCGAATTTCGAAGTTTAGTAAGATCTGCCACCAAGTTTCTAAAAAAGCTCCTATATCCTCATCGCTATTCCCTTGTTCATAAGATATCTCTTGGTTTCAGGTATGGAGTATTGCTGGAAGTGAAATATGCTTGCAGCAAGCGCTGCATCGGCTTTTCCGCTTTGAAATGCCTCTCGCAGATGCTCTATATTGCCCGCTCCACCTGAGGCTATTATCGGTATTCTCACGGCTTCTGAGATTGCTTTTGTTATGGGTATATCATATCCGTCTTTTGTGCCATCTCGATCCATGCTGGTAAGCAGTATCTCGCCTGCGCCCAGTTCCTCGACGCGCTTTGCCCACTGCACGGCGTCTATACCGGTGGGTGTTCTTCCTCCGTATATCACCACTTCATACCAGGCCTTAGAGCCATCTTCAAGCTCTAATATGGTTTTATTCGCCTCAAGGCTGCGATTTCTCCTGCAGTCTATTGCTACCACTATGCATTGTGAGCCAAAGATCTCCGCTCCTTGCTTCACGAAATCGGGGTTTTTCACCGCAGCGGTGTTCACTGATATTTTATCCGCACCTGCGCGCAGGATTGAGCGTATGTCTTGGAGTGACGTAATTCCTCCACCAACTGTAAGCGGTATGAATACCTCATTTGCGGTTCTCTCTATTACATCGATCATCGTGCCTCTGCCTTCATGTGAGGCGGTGATATCCAGAAAAACAAGTTCATCTGCGCCTTCTTCGTTATAGCGCTTTGCCATGTTTACCGGATCGCCTGCGCATCTTAATTCTACGAATTCGATTCCCTTTACTACTGTGGCGATTTTTTTATCGTAGGTAACGTCCAGGCATGGTATTATTCGCTTTGCCAGCATCGAGTTTTATTCCCCAATCTTGTCCCCGCACTCTATGCAAAATTTGGCTTTTGCAGGTAAATTAGCTCCACAATTTCCACATTTAATTTGTTCTTGTTTTTTATTCTCCTTCTCAGAAGGTTCATGAACTATATGTGCTAATCCCAGATTTTCAAGTACTTTCTCTGCGCTGCTTGAGAAGCTCTCCCTGATATCCTTGAATAGCGAGTCAAGTTCTTTTTCTTCTTTTGGGTGAACTTCCTTTTTTTCTTCTTTTTGTATTACTTCAGTTTTTATGTCTTTGCTTTGAATTGCCTCTCGATTTTTCAGTACCTGTTCTTCGTCCTTGATCAACCGCTTTGCAATAATGTTATCCGGATTGGCGATTGAAAGCTCGCACTGCTGCTTGCAAACATTGCAAGACTGCTCTTTCGGTTCTGCTCCGAATATAGGGCACAGTCCCTCTTTTGTTATCAGTTCGCTCTCGATTTTCTCCAGAGCAATAGTTGCCTCCATGCGGATCTCACTGCTGGGATGATACCATGATAGGATCTTTAAGTGCGGATAAGCATCCAGCAATTTCCTCGGGTGCTTCTCGGCCAATGTGCCCAGAATATGGGCTGCTGCCGCCCTTGTGTCCTGATGTATGCTTCCCAAGCATCTGGTAAGCGGTTGAATGCTGGGAATCAGATATTCGGGTCTTTCACTGGCGATTGAAAGCAGAGTTGAATATGTGATTCTTCTGACGGTCGAATAGAGATCATCAAGGCAACTTATCAGTACAGTTATTGAATCTTCAACTATTTCAGGATATACTTTTGACAGATAGTATATCAATATAGCCGCGTTCTCCCTGATCTCCTGCTCCCCGGACTTCGGCTTTCGCCTCAGAAGTTCGATAAGAAGTGGAGCTGCCTCCAGTATTTGCTCTATATCCTGCTGGGCAATTTTTCTGAGTAAAAGAGTCGAGTATTTCAGTGTATCAGTATCCTGCTTTTTAAGGCAGCCTATGAGCACCGGCAGGACCTCGCGAAGCTGCTCTGGGTTTTTGCCCAGCTTTTTCATAAAGTTTTCAACTGTCTCTTCGTTTCCCTTGCCTGACTCAATTTTTTTGAGCAGGCTCACCATCTTTTCTTCAGGTCTTTTTAGTAAGGGCAATTGCATTTTTTTACCCAATAACTTATTGTTTTAGAGTTATTTATTACTTTTGATTGATTTTTTTTATAATAATTAGATAGAAATTTGCAATTTATGCAAATTTCTTTGCAGGTTATTATTTCTGAGACTCCGCAACATAAATATTGTCCCTTGTCCTCACGATTCTTGCCCTCACTCGGCTGCCTGTTTTCTTATCTGTATTGATAACCTGAATCACTCTTCCCCTGCTTGCAGCCAGCATCTCGCCAGTTACTCTTCCATGCTCAACCAGCTTCAGATCCAGGATTTCACCTTTCCTGAAAACTCGTTCACAGCTTTTGCGTCTGTGTATTCCAAAGTCCTCCCTTTTTAAAATCAGCTTTACACCATATTTGCGCTCCAGTTGTCCAAGAGCCGAGTAGAATTGCTCAAAAGGCTGGATCCTGCACCCCTTTGGTCTTCTCCCAAGGGGATATTTAATATATTTTTGCACACCAAACGGCGGGAATATCTTACCAGCGCCGATTTCAATCCCGAACTCAATTATACGCTCTATCTCGCCATCGTTCCAGTCAGGAATCCATACCGGAGCGAGAAGCAGGTCGACTTTGCTCGCTGCAACTTCCATGGCGATTTGCTTAACACCTTTTAAATCGTATAAATTGGTACCGGCCAGTGTTCTTGCAAGTTTCTCATCCAGAGAATTAATTGATAAATTCAACCTGCTCAGCTTTCCCTCAACTTTTTTAAGCAAATCGCTTGTTAAAGGCATGCCGTTCGACTGAGCAGAAACTACTTCCACGCCTTTAACTGCCGCCAGCCTGTCAACCAGCTCAGCAATATATGGATAGAGGAAAGGCTCCCCCTGACCGTCAATATGCGCCTCAATTTTGCTTGCACCCTTTAACTCCACAAGCTTTTCAAATTCCTCCACAAGATGGTCCACCTCAACAATGAAGTCAGTTACCCTGGTCCTGCTTTTGCCCTCATCAACCGAGCAAAAAATGCAGTTCAAATTGCAGCCGGAGATTGGTCGAACCTGAATCACGTTCGTACCCCTGTCGATCAATCCAAAAGCAGTGTGACCTATGAGAGGAATTCCGCTCTCCCGGGTGACATATACAAGCTTGCGCTGTGTAACATGATGCCTCAGAGATTTTGGGGCAAGCCTGGATATAATCTCCTCCGGAGAATGCTTCTTACTCAATTGCTGAAAGAGCTTCTTATTAATCCTGATATCGATGGTATTCCTCAATACGAATACAATTTCGCTGCCGTCTTCATACGACTCAAACATGCCAAGCTTTTTGTTTGGCGATGCAGGATAAAATAGTTCTCTTCTTTAAGATGAAGTAACCAGCAAGGCTGGCAAGCAGTTCTCCTGCGTCCCTTTGAAGCTTTATATACTTAAAAAGAAAAAATTGCTGAGCATGGACGCAATTGAATGCCTTAAGACAAGGAGGAGCACTCGCAAATTCAAAGACGAGCCAGTTAAAGATGAAGATTTAAAAACGATGCTTGACTGTGCACGTCTCGCTCCAAGCGGCACGAACATGCAAAACTGGCATTTTGTAGTTATAAGGAGCAAGGATGTAATGCTGAGAATGAAGCAGGCAGTCGAGCAGAATACCGGTGAAATTCTAATAAGAGAAGAATACGGCTCAGCGAGGGATAAAATTGCACAGATTTCAAGGTTTTTCACTTTCTTTCCTAATGCACCTGTGGTGATAGCAGTTTTGATCGATCCCTGGGAGACCTTTTTCGAGGAGATCGGCAAGCAGACTGGAATAGACAGATACCAAGCAGTAAAGCGCAGCGGTTTCTCGACTGCGTCGGGAGTGGCAGCTGCCATTGAAAATTTGCTGCTAGCAGCACACGCCCTAGGATATGGAGGATGCTGGATGACGGGACCCCTGCTCGCGAAGCACGAGATAGAGCAGATCCTGGGTATAAAGCCGCCATTTGAACTCATGGCGTTGATACCCATCGGTGTACCCGCAAAAATACCAAGAGTGCCTGAGAGAAAGAGCATCGAGGAGATAACAACGTGGATAGAATGAGAGAAAACTGGCACAAAACTATTTAGTCGCTCGCCACACTCTATTGTGAAGTTTTCTCTTTCTTCTCTTCTACCTTGATTGCGCCCGACGGACAAACTTCTACGCATGAGCCGCAGTCCACACATGTGTTTTCGTCGACCTCGGCTTTGTCGTCTTTTACGGTTATTGCACCCGACGGGCATTCCTCTGCACAAGTGCCGCATCCCACGCATGCGTCTTTATCGATTTTTGCCACCATTAATTTTTCACCTCCGCTTCCATCAATTTTTTAGCTTCTCTTTCTCCTGTCGCCTTCAGCGCTCTTTTCACGCTTTCATGTACTGCATCTCTTAATATATAGCCTGATTTGTGAAGTATTGTATCGCCAAGCACCGGGTCGCGCATCATGCTCCCTGTGCATGGATAAGCGTGATGTGCCTTCGAGATTACTTCATTGAGATCCGCAACGGTTGCTTCATCCATGCTATCCACGTAGGTGCTCCTCAGCTTCTGGGTTACGTAATATGTGCAGCCGCATGGTGCGCTTTGCAGAGTATTGGCAAGTGTGATTGTTCCCTCTTTTACTTCTAGGTCCATTTTTGGTTTGCCTATTTTGAAGAACTTGATGAACTCGTCGATGGTTTTGCCGCTGCCTTCTTCGAGCGAGCAGAATGGCTTTGGAAAGGCGCTTTCCAACCTCGATTCCTGGCACTTCTTTGCGACTTGGTTTTGCAGCCCGCGGGTGCACCACTGCGGTTCTTCTATCGGCACTATTAGTGCCCTGGATCCAAATTGCATAATGTACCCTGGCAGTTCAACGAGTATATCGGGGTGCATGTTTATTGCCACTACAATGTCATTTTGGGGTATGTTTTCCGGTAAATATTTGGCTGCATCTTCTAAAAAGGGTGGAAGATCTGAGGGTGTTTGATGAGCTCCTATTATGTCTTCGGCATGGTAAAGCTCTTTTTTCTCTCTGCACTGGCTGCACAGGTCTGCGCATGAGATGCAGAAGGTTCGATGGTTGATGAGATGCCCGATAAATCTTTCCCCGAATGAGCCGTTGTAGAATATGAAGATTCTCATGCACACCATCAATTTGTTCGTAATTAAACGAACATTTTGTTTGTCAACATATATAAATACTTCCATGCCGTTATCAGTGAAATCGTATGTTTGATGCGCACTGTCACCTTGACTCAAAGAACTTCGCTGATGATATAGATAAAGTGATTCAGAGAGCGAGAGCCAGACTCAATGGAATTGTTACCTGTTCTATTACAGCAGAAGGATTTAATTACAGCCTGAGGCTCAGCCAGAAATACAGAGACTTCATTTTTCTCACAATGGGCATATATCCTGCAAAAACAGCGCAGATAAGCGATGGGGAGCTGAAAAACAGCCTTGAATTCATTACCTCAGTGAGAAAGCATATCACGGCAGTAGGAGAGGTCGGCCCTGATTTCTTCAGGGTGAAAGAAGCCAGAGGCAGAGAGAAGCAGCTACAGGTGCTCTTGCAGTACCTTCGGCTAGCCGAAGAGCTATCTTTACCGCTGGTAATACATGCGAGAGAGGCTGAGCAGGAAGCTTATAATGTAGTTAAAAACTCAAAGGTCAATGTGATCTTTCACTGCTTCAGCGGAAGTGTCGATGTAATGAAAAAGATCACTGAAACAGGATTTTACATTTCAATACCTACTTTAGTCGCATA
>CAZVYP010000027.1:0-24280 GCA_964631075.1 uncultured Methanocellales archaeon | reverse complement strand
GCTCACACAGGCAAAAATCCGCCATGAAACAGGCATACCGAAGTCCTCGCTAACCGGTATTATCTATGCGCTTGAGAGAAAAAAAATAGTGAATAAGACAAAATACGGGCGAACGAACGTAATAGAACTGTCTTCCTGGTTTTTGAACAAAAAAGAATAAAAAAGGAGTGTACTTCGGCGAACAAATACACTATTCGCTAATTTTAATGCTCATATCTCAGAGCATCCACCGGCTTTAGCCTGGCTGCCTGCCTCGCCGGTATTATTCCGGAGATGGCACCTAAGAATATTGAGAAGCCGATTGCAAATGCCACGAGACCCGGAGTTACCAGGGTGGTGCTGCCTCCTCTTGGGCCCATCATGCTAAATGCGATGCCGGACATTGCTGCCGATATTATCGTACCGATGATCACTCCTATGATCCCTCCTACTATTCCAAATAGAGCAGATTCGATAAGAAAGATTCGAAGTACCTCGCCATTTGTCGCTCCCATTGCCTTTAAAATGCCAATTTGTCTAGTTCTCTCCAGCACTGACATAAACATTGTGTTCGCTATTCCCACAGCGCCGACTATGAGGCTGACGGCAGCTATACCACCCAGGAACAGTGTCATGGACTCCGTGACAGAGGCTATCTGCTCTGCCATTTGCTTTGAAGAAGTAATTGTAAAATCTTTTGTTCTCTCACTAACATGCCTCGAGAGCATCAACTTCTCCTCGATCGCACTAACTATGCTGTCAACTTCATCCGCATTCGCAACCTTCACGGAAATGGAAGTCACCTGATCGGAGCCAATGTCCTCGATAACAGTTCTTGCATTCGAAACAGGTATGAATATGGCTGAGTCATCGCCACCGAATCCTCCAGATTCCTTCAAAATTCCCACAACTCTAAAGCTCTGTCCCGCTATTGTGATAGGCCTGTTAACAGTGAGGTTCTGCTTGAAAACCTGATGTGCAACTCTATATCCCAGCACAGCAACATTGGAATCACCCTGATCAAGAAAACGCCCTGATTCAAGCTCTACAGTAGTCATGAACTTCCAGACCGCTGGATCCACACCTCTTATAGAAATCGAAGACTCCTGATCGAGATATTTGGCCTTGGCACGGCCGGAGACCATTCCATCCACGAAGAGCACGCCAGACACGGATTTAACAACCTTAACGTCTTTTTCCGTCAGATTGGCGGTTGAACCAGAAGAGCCTCCTGAAGGACCGAACTCCCCGCCGCCAGTTGCTCTGGCGAAGCCAGGCGAGACAGTTACAAGATCCGCTCCAAGTGCGCCGAGACGCGTTGCAACAGCCTGCTGCATTCCCTCGCCGATTGAAACAATAGCTACAACTGCCGCAACGCCGATTATTATGCCAAGAATGGTTAGCCAACTTCTAAGCTTACTCTTGCGAACGTGATTCAGAGACAGCTTAAATATATCGTAGGACCTCATTTTTGATTCGCCTGCTTCTTCCGCCTGTTAATAGCCCCAAGTATTTTATCCTTCTTCCAGATACCAAGAGCTAGAACAATTGCTGCAGCTGCTCCTCCAATGTAAATTACAGACGTGTTACTGGTTTGTGATCTGGCAAAAGATTGCGATCCATAAACAGACTGCGCAGCCAGTGATTTTAATATAACTTCTTCAGTCACTATTTGCCTCTGGCCAAGTGTGTCAGTGTACTGAATATTTACTAACAGTTTGTTTGGATTCACAGGCTGTTCTTGCCCCGGATTACCGGTAAAATTCCTTTGATTACCCTGCCCTGCCACAGTATTATCGGTGGAATTCATTGAAAGCTGAAAGTTTGCATAGGTGTAATCACTTGGATCGAGGTTTCCGATCATAGTTGAGGAACTGCCGCTGACAGCTACACCTGGCTGTTGAGGTATCCACACTGATACAGAGTAAGATGGATTCACGCCAACATTCGCAATTGTCAGTGATAATGTGCCACCGGTTGAGTCCTGTAGTGTAACCTCAAACTCAGTACCGCCTCCAATTACTATACCAGCCCTCGAACTAAGAACACTCTGTGTTCTATTTATATCTGTATAGCTGAGGCTCATCATCAGCGAATACACTCCCGGCGAAGCGCTCGGGCTTGCGGCAACTTTGAATGAAACCTGTACACTCTGATCTACATCGATGAATTGCACATAGCGCTTATTATCCGAACCAACCGGCAAGATCGTATCCTTGCTCTCCTGCCATGTGAATGTAATATCCTGAATCGGTGATCTGCCCTTATTTGCAATAGTGAAATTGAGATTTGTAACTTCTCCTGGTTTCAATATGAGAGGGGAGATCTCGCTTATCTCAATATTCTTCTTACCCGAAACCTGGATATAGAATGTATCGGTGATAGCAGCACCTGTGTCACCGCCAGCCCAGTACTTCATTTTAATTTGACTGATACCATCCATAGCATTTACATCCACCCTCACTTTAAAGCTCACAACTGCCTCTCCACCACCCGTCATATAACTGATAGTAGCATAGGCATCCTGCTCTCTATCAAGCGAGAAAGGATATTCTGGCTCCAGCTTAAGTACAACGTTCTCTGCGGCTTTATCCCCGTTGTTTTTCACCAGGAGCCAGAGTTCTAAGTAATTCCCGGGCTCGGCTGGATATGGCTCATATTTCGTGTTTGAAACCGTTATCCCGCTCGGCATGATAATTGCTGCTTCTGCAATTTGCAATACCGCTACAATGCCTGTTATGAATACAATGGCTATTAACCATTTTTTGTTCATCATTTTTCACCATCCACAATCTTTCCATCTCTCATTCGGACCAAACGCCTAGCCCTATTCCCAACCAGCGGATCGTGAGTTACCATAACTATCGTAGTTCCATCGCGATTGAGCTTCTCGAATATATCCAGAATCTCGCCACCGACCTTTGTATCCACATTTCCGGTTGGCTCGTCCGCAAGAATCATTCCGGGATTTGTTGAAAGCGCTCTTGCAATTGCAACTCTCTGACTCTGTCCGCCCGAGAGCTGAGAGGGCAAATGATGGGCCCGATCCTCAAGCCCGACAAGGCGAAGCAGCTCCAGAGACTTGCTCTCAATCTCCTTCTCTGAGAATTCATGTATCTTCATCGGCAGCTGGACATTCTCAATAGCTGTTAGAGTCGAATGAAGGTTAAAAGTCTGAAAAACAAAGCCGATCTTCTTGCCTCTTATCTTCGCCAGTTGATTTTCATTTAACCTGGAAATATCTTCACCATCCAGCAGCACTTTTCCCTTTGTTGGCAGATCGAGGCAGCCGATCATGTTCATCGCAGTTGTCTTTCCACTCCCGCTGGATCCCATTATCGCGAGAAACTCGCCACTCTCAATCTTCAGCCACATACCTCTAAGTGCTGGAACTTCCATTTCTCCCATGCGATATACCTTCCAGACATCTTCCAGTTCAACTATTATCCTCGTCATTCCATTATACCTCACTCAGTAAATTTTCGCATCCTCGGTGATGCTCTATCCGGTGAATAACTGATTTTATCTTTGTCTTTATGCTTACTCCGGGAGATAGTGGCTTTCAAGGAACTCAGGGAACCCTTAACATAGCTAAAGGAGGGCGTGGGGTAACTGGGGAGATTACACCCTGTCTTGAAACCCTTTGAGAATTAAATCGAGTTCTATCTTGAGTCACTATCCCACCTTATAAGACTCATTTCTGCTAATAACAGCAATATGTATCCAGTTCGGCATTCTCCCCCTGCGGGTTTAAAGGGTTTGGATAATGAGCGAGTCGGAAGGGGGTTGAATAGAGAGCATTTAATCCCTTTTGCTCATTATCCATTGCACTGGAGGTGATTATTGGTTTGAGAATTGGCTCTATATACGGTCTATCCGGTGAGACGTAGAGGTAGACATCGTAGGCTTGTTTGTCGCCTTCACCGTTCTCAGGGTAGAGTACTATTTTGCCGGTGCCAACGATCGTTCCTTCATATTGCTTGATATCTATTGAAAGGTTGCCTGCCGGTATCGGTTTAACTTCAGCGATGCCGTTATTGTTTGCCTCTATTTTTATTCGCGGATACCATAATATATCTGAATTCAGATGATTCCCGTCAAATTCTGTTACGTTCAGAGCATAGGTTGTGTTTCCGAACTTTAAATATCCCTTCCAGACAGGTGTAGCATTCTCTGCTCTTACAAGTGCCTCTTTAATCTCTGACAGATTTTTGCCCTCCGCTATCATCGATCGGATGTTCTGAACCGGGATTATCCTTATTCCCATGACATTTATATTCACAACGTGGAAATCTCCGTTCTCTGCGAAGGCCTCAGCTAATGCAAAGCCATTGCCCACAATCATCGGGATTAAGTGATGTGGAGGCATGGGCATCGGCATTACTTGCCTTGGTTCTTGTCTTGGCATTAGTCCCACCCTGGATAGCATATTTGCTGTTTCATTTGGCAGCTGTGCCAAGCCAATGGGCACTAATATTATTAAAATAGTCAGCGAGATTATGCACACAACTTTTAAGCCAAGTCGATTCATTTTAATCACGACAGCTTAATTATACTGAACGATATAAATTTTCGATCCCGAACCAATTTCGGACCGATGAATAATAAAGCTTTATTTTCGTTCATTTTTGCCCGAAAACCAGAAAGATAGTTCCATTACGTTCGTTCACCCCTATTTTGTTTTATTCAATGTCAGCGAGAATTTGGGTATCCTGTTTCTTGTCGAATTTTGGCTCTTCTCCAAAGTTGGAGGTATTACAGGTTTTTTACAATCAAATCATCCGGGTAGAGATAAAAATTAATTGTAATTTTAGTAATGCTTAGTTTCTCATTTGTCACCCTAAGTATCTCGCATATGCGGCTTCGTATTTTGCCAGCAGTGTCTCCGGCTGCTCAAGCATGTCGACGATCTCGATGACAGAGCGCTCCACGTCAAGCAAGCTTTCCGCTAAATCGATGAAGGCCATTGCAAGCGATATAGTGGCAGGGTCGTAATGTCTTTTGGAGTTTTTATCCGTAAGGGCTCTTATCTTCGCTGTTCTTGCCTCCAGCTTTCTGCGGTTGCTTTCAATGTCAGCCTTAACAAATTCCCTAAGCGCGCGGGGCTCGAGCTTCTTATGCGCCCAGGCATCAATTGCACCGATCAGTGTTTCCCTGAATATCAGCACGATCTGCTGCTCGGTGTGAACTATAGGATCGGCCTGGAACATTGACTCCAGGTAGCGAAAAGCAGCTTCTTTGGCTTTAGGTCTATCGATCCTGTCGAGATAATCAAGGACACCTCCCTTTGCCAGAGTCCATATCAGCTTTGTATCATCAGTTTTCAAATTCAATCACTCAATCTCACTTATATATAGGATAATAAAATTCTTCCGAATTGAAATCAAATAGAGTTAAATGTCTGCGTTCAAATCTAGGTATGGCGATGACTGAAGAAGAAGAAAAGCTGACTCAGAAGCGGATAATGCTTGTTAGAGAACTGCGATGGCACGGCATAAAACCGAGGGTGCTCGCAGCGATGGAAAAAGTGCCGCGTCACTTATTTGTGCCGGAAGAGCTCCAGTCTCAGGCTTATGTGGACTATCCCCTTCCCATAGGTCTGGATCAAACGATTTCAGCTCCGCACATGGTTGCAATTATGTGCAGCCACCTGGATTTAGATAAAGGGATGAAGGTGCTTGAGATCGGCGCTGGCTCAGGATATCACGCCGCCGTAATAGCCGAGCTGACAGGCAGGGAGGGACACGTTTATACTGTTGAGCGTTTTGAGGCACTTGCTGGGTTTGCGAGGGATAATTTGAGGCGAGCCGGAGTTGAAAATGTGACTGTTGCGATTGGCGATGGCACCCTTGGGCTCAAGGAATACGCTCCCTATGATCGAATTTGCGTGACGGCATCAGCTCCAGAGGTGCCGCTTCCTCTGCTTGAGCAGCTCAAAAAAGGTGGGAAAATGGTTCTCCCTGTTGGCAGATACAAGCAGGATTTATACTTGGTTGAGAAGAACGACAGGATAAAGAAAACCAATAAAGGGGGAGTGCGCTTCGTGCTGCTTGTTGGTAAATACGGATTTCAGGAGTGAGTTATTGCTTTTTAGCCTCTTGACTATTCGCTCGCACCACGTAAAATGCTCTTAAACCAGTTATTATAACTCCGATGAATGACACGGCTGCGCCTATTTTGAAGACATCGCTCATGCTTCTGGTGAAAATGGTCTTGTGGCTTGAACCTGGACTGGAAGCTGAGACTATTGATGTGTAGTAATCCATTCTATTGGTGAAAATTGCCACGCAGAGTGCTACTCCGGTGATGAATCCCATGTTTCTAACAAGGGAAATCATACCTCCGGCAATGCCCACCTTTGATCTCGGCACTGAGCCCATTACAGCGCTTGTATTCGGAGAAGTAAACATGCCCTGGCCGATCCCGAGGAGAATTAAGCCAAGTACCAGATCGATATAAGTCGAAGTGGTTGAGAGCAGCGATAGCCAGAGCATTCCTGTGCACACAATGAGCATGCCGACTGTGGTTGGAATTCTTACTCCAATTTTATCGCTGAGGTGGCCGCTAGCTGGTGAAACCACTGATAGTATCAGGGGGAGGGGTGTTAACAGCAGTCCTACTTCGGTCGGTTTGTAGCCGAGAATGTCTTCTACATAAAATGGTAGAATGAATGCCGTAAACATCAGCGAATACGAAATGAAACCCGCTATATTGCCCATGGTGAACATCCTGTTTCTGAAAATGTTCAGTTCAATCATCGGATGATCTGTTCTGCGCTCCACGACAATAAATATTATAAAGAAAATTGCGCCGAGGATGAAGAATCCCACTATCGTGCTTGACGTCCAGCCAAGATCCTGTCCCTTGGATAAGCCCAGCATAACGCAGAGCATTCCCACCATAAACGTGATTCCACCGGCAAAGTCAAAGCTCTGCCCTCTGCGGTATTCTTGCTCCTGAATTACGCTGCGTACCATCAATGCGCCTGCAATGCCGATTGGCACGTTTATGAAAAAAATGTATCTCCAGCTGAGTTCACCCACAAGAAGTCCTCCCAGCGCGGGACCTACCGTCGTACCTGCTGCTACAACCGTGCCAATCAGTCCAAGTGCCTTGCCCCTTTCACTTTCGGGAAATGCTTTAACGATGATACCGGGTGCATTTGCCATGATCATCGATGCGCCTATTGCCTGAACTACTCGAAATGCTACCAGAAGCAAAGCTGAGGTTGCCAGGCCGCAGAGTGCTGAGCCTATGATGAAAATTATAAATCCAATATTGTAAACCTTTTTGCCACCTGTCATATCTGAGAGCCTGCCGAACATCAAAAGGGTGGTGGTAATGGTAAGCAAATAGGCAACGACCACCCATTCAAGAGTGCTCAGACTGGCATCGAAGAGATCGGCAATGGTCGGTAAAGCTACGTTGACGATGCCTGCATCAAGGGTGGCCATAAAAGTGCCAATCGAAACCACTATCATGACCTGCCATTTGTGGGAAATTGCCATAACATCAAGACATAGCCAAGGTAAGATATAAATTTATTCGGAAAAAGTAGACGAACGAGCTCGTAACCCGAAGACCGCTTAATCTGTGCCTAAGGTCCGCTTTTTTAACTCCATATGTGCGGACTCGATGATGGGTGTCATGTTTGTTACATCAGCCCTGTTGTACTCTATAAGCAGATCGAGTGCTTCCTCGTTTCCAGCGAGGTATTTTTGCCACAATACTACAGCATCAAATCCATCTAGTTCTTGAATGCTTTGAGGTCTCGTGATCCAGAATTTCTTCTCAATTTCCTTGAATCCTCCACTGTATCCAAGCTGCCTCACTGTAGACCTCAGGTCGATGTTTAATTTTTGATGTATATTAGAATCCGGGAAATGGTGGGCGATGAAGCGCTTATCAAACCAGCCGTTAAAGGTTATGATTGTGGTGTACTTTCTAAAGGCGGCTACAAAGTCATCAAGATTTTTCCCCTTGATATATGCTTTATAATTTTCCCCGTCGCTCAGGCCTATCAAGGTGATGTCATCACAACAGCAATGTAATCCTGTAGTTTCTATGTCTAAAAAGCATGCTGATGCCCTGCAATCTTTATAAGCACGCCATTTTTCCCTGTGAGGCATTTTATCCTCGAAAAAGTGGTGATTCCCTTTTTCCATGGCTTCGACTGAGCTGTATATCTGATCCCGGTACTGCTTCTGTCTGAATGAAGCCGGTAGTATGTGGTAGTTCTCAATATAAAGTTCCCAGCTTTTTATTCCGTTTTTCCACAGCTTCTTCTCTCTTTCCCGGCCTATTCCTTTCAAATGCAGAAATGTGTTTCGAAGCAACCTCTTTCCTCTCAGAAAATCCTTTCTACTATCTCCACAATGCTCTCCAGGCTGTCTACCGCTGCATCGGGTTCGACGCTTACTGGCTCCATTTTTGAGAGCGGTTTATAAAGTATCGCTTTCATACCCGCGTTTTTTGCCCCGTATATATCTGATTTAAGGTGATCCCCGATGTGCACTGCATCTCCCGCTTTTACAGAGAGATGCTTGAGGGTCTGGCAAAATGGAATTATGTGAGGCTTTCTTATCTGGATTTCGTTTGAAAAAGTCATGTGATCGAAGTAGCCTGCGAGTTTTATCTCATGGAGCATTTGTCTGAGCACTCTACCGGGAGTTCTGCCTGTGTTGGAGATCAATCCAAGCCTGTATCCCTCTCTCTTTAAAGCTTTAAGGCATTCCTCCGCACCGGCGATTACGAGCGGTAGTTTGCACAGCAATATCTCGGCATAGGGCTTGGTAAGTCTTGCGATTAATTCCGACTCCGGTTCAATTTTCAAAAGTGAGAGAAAGATCTCTATTTGCTCGGGTACATCGATCTCTTTGTTGTTGCTATGTCTGCGCTCTTCGAAGATTGACCCGGATCTGGCGTATGCCTCGAGGATCGCGTTTCTCTCAAGTTGATAGCCACTGGCATTTAATATCTCCAGCATTCCATATACCCTGCCATTTGTCCAGAATTCGTTCATCTCTTTTGTGTCGTACACCAGTGTATGCCACAGGTCAAAGGTTACTGCTCGCACGTCTTTTCCCACTCCTAATTCGATCTATATCAATCTTCAAGGCAACGGCTGCTTTTCTTGCTGCCTGATCAAAATCGTTTCCTTCGCCTGCGTAGATTATTGCACGAGAGGAGTTGATGATTGCCCTCTCTGCTTTTGAGTTTGTACCGAATTTGACCGCACACTCCAGGTCCCCGCACTGAGCTCCGATTCCTGGGATCAGAATTTGCATTTCCTCGCCCACAATTTTACGGATTTCCTTAAGCGCTTCCGGGAAAATTGCTCCCCCTACAAGCCCTATATTGCCATTTTCATTCCACTCCACTGCTTTCCTCGCAACAATTTGATATAGCTCTGCGCCCTCGCTCCTTAAATGCTGGAAATCCAAGGCGCTTTTGTTGGATGTTCTGCAGACTATGAATATGCCCTTATCTTTATACTCAAGGAATGGCTGAATTCCGTCTCTGCCCAGGTATGGAGTTAGGGTTATCGCGTCAAAATTGAGGGTTTCAAAAGCTGCTTTTGCATAGGCACGCGCGGTGTGGCTGACGTCGCAAACCTTGGCATCGCATATAACCGGGATATCGCCCGGAATGTATTCAATAGTTCTGGTCAAGGCCTCTATGCCTTTCGTTCCTTCCGCTAAGTAGAAGGCTAAGTTTGGCTTGTATGCGCACACCAGATCGCCAGTGGCATCGATTATGCGCTTGTTGAACTCAAAAATCGCATCCCCACTATGCAGGGAATGTGGAATCCTCTCTACCAGTGTGTCCAAACCCACGCACAGCAGTGAAGTGCGCTGCCTTTTCAGGAGCTTTGATTCAAAGGTCATCTCAGCGATAAATTGTGCTCAGGATATATAAATTGATACTGAAAGTCTATTCCTGGATTATTTCAATTGCTTTTCCCACAGCAAACCTAACTCGCTCGGTGCATGCGTGGTCGTGTACGCTTTGCAGGTATTCCTTCATGCCCTCAGCGGTCTTAACGTCTAATCCTGTTAGGTCTCGACACGTTACTGTTCCCCATCTGTGCTTGAAAGCTTCTATGAACCTGTCAACTTTTTTCCATGCAATCTGCGGGTCTTCTTCGTTACTTGTTCTACCATATTTCAGACCTAATGCCATAGCAGCACCTGAAATAGAGCCGCAGGTAAAACCATTGAGTGAGTAACCTGCACCTGTACCTGTAGCAATCATTGGAATTAACTCGGATTTGATGCTGAGATACTCTGCAAGGGTCAGGAGAACGCTCTCGCAACAGTTGTATGGACGGCCCATAGGGAAGTTGTTCGGTTTCTCCTGAAAGTATCTGGCTGCTTTATCTTGCAGTTCTTCCACAGTAGGCAAACTCTATCACCTCTATTATTATGATAGAAAGGCTGATAATAAATCTTCTCCAGTAAAGTGCAGGTGAAGAAGAAAAAAAGAAAAATAGGTAAATCTAGAACAGCTCTGCGAGCTTTATCTGAAAAGGCCCGAGCTTGCCGCCGAAGTTACCTGCGGTGATCTTCACTATTCCGGGTATTTTAACCGCGGCTTCTATTCCAACTTTTGTGGCTTTCTTTAGCGATTCGAGGTCTAAACCGTTTATCACTATTTCGTATACTGCTTCAACATCGGCAGGTACCTGGGTGCCTTCTACTTTCGTTTTAAGTGTGGGAGCGAATTTCTCGTTCATGGAAGCTCTCAGGAACTTGTATTTATTCGCACCAACCTTTGAACCACTTGCTACAATGCCGCCTGTGAAGGGTGTTATTACATTGTCGACACTGGCTATCGCATCGACCGCTACTTCTGCCGCGTTAAGAGCTGCCATCTGATTCTTGCCCATTATGAAGAAGTTGCCTCCAGCGATGCCGGGCTGCCATGCGAGGTTTTCTTCTATGATGAATTCGCCCTGCATCATGGGTATGCGCCAGACTTTTCGGCCTGCGATTGTATCCTGTGTCTCGAAACCGTCAGCGAAGAACCTCAGCTTGAAGCCAGTGTTTATCAGCTTTTCGGCATTCGGCAGTCCGTTAAACACCGCACACGTAGGCGCTGTTAAAACGCACTGGCCTATTCTGTTCAGAAGCTGCACGTCCATTTCTTTGGCGCTGCCATGGCAAATGAATATACTTGCACCAGGTCTGCCGTCGGGTGTCTCGCTGTTCGTCAGTATTTTTTCTATTCCTGCTTCTGCAGGGCATGCGATGACTGAGGTGCCGAAGCCAGTTGCTTCTGTTGCCGCTGTAATAGCCCAGCGCTTTGTGGCTGCTGTGATTATTACCCTCGAAATTTTTATGGGAAATGCCTCTGCAAATGTATCTTCTATTTCTACTCCATTCAGGTTCATTTCATTCCCCCGATATCCTACCATTGTAAACATCTAATTCAAATGCTTTTTCTTTTGAAACGGCGCAAGCAGTGCAAACTGGTAAGTCGTATTCAAGATCGTATAAAAAGCGAGCGATTTCAGAAGCAGATTTGCCTTTTATTTTAATTTCTTCAAAAGCTGTTTTTTCGTAGGTAGCGATCATAAATGATCTGTGAGGCTCAAATTCATTCACGTTTAAACCTGATCTTTGAACTATGCCTATCGCGCATGCTTCAGAACATAAAACGCCCGCTATTCTCGGAGTGCTGTACGCATCATTCTCGGGTCCTGCTTCTGATAGCACTCTTGAGACAGTATTAAAAGGTTTTTCGCCATTGGCGAGTTTATTTGATATTGCCTCCGAGTGCTCTCCATTGGCAACCACTGCATATTCACCAGCGATTTTAATGCATGGATAAAAAATATGGGGGTGTCTTTTGAGATCTTCGAGATTTCTTGGCGAGACGTAAATAGTGCTGCCCTTCAAATATGCGTGGCGATCTGGAAAACTGCGAGAGGCAACGCGGTAGCCGGCGAATAGAATTCCCTCTGCGGTTCGCCCTAGGGCTATCATTCTGCCGATGTACGTATCTATATCCCCATTTTTGCGAGGCGCTCGTCGATGTGTTTCTGTATCTTCTCGATCTCATCGTCTGGTAAATGTCTGAATCTGCCCTGCAGTCTCAGGTATTCTTTCACAGGCACTTTTTTTCCAATTCTCCGCGGCTTGAACTCGCCGTTTTCATACTCGGCGAGAATCCACATGCCGCTTTGCACTGCAAGCCTTGCTATTTCTATGCTGAGCGAGGTGTCGTGGCGCCAACCCGTCGGACAGGGGCTGTGAATCTGGATGTACTTCGGACCTATAATTTTTGAGGCTTTTTCAATCTTGTTAATTAAATCCTGGGGATAGCCGACCGATGCCGTTGCGGCGTAGGGTATGTCATGTGCGGCTGCGATTTTGGCGACGTCTTTCTTCCAGGTATCCTGCCCTACGCTTATCCTCCCGGGTGGAGAAGTTGTTGTCCAGGCGCCATATGGTGTTGAGGAGGAGCGCTGGATTCCTGTGTTCATATATGCCTCGTTGTCGTAGCAGATGTAGAGGAGGTCGTGTCCTCTCTCAAGGGCGCCGGATAGTGCCTGCAAACCTATATCAGCTGTACCTCCGTCTCCGGCGATTACAATTACATTTATCCTCTCTTTTGCTCTTTTTCCCTTTTTCATCTGCACTCTGAGCGCTGATTCTATTCCGCTTGCGATTGCCGCGGTGTTCTCAAATAAGCTGTGTATATAAGGCACCATCCAGGCGTTCTCAGGAAAAGGTGTGGAAACTATTTCCATGCAGGAAGTGGCATTGACAACGATTGTTCTGGGTCCCAGTACCTTCAGGATTAATTTAATGGCGACAGGCGCTGGGCACCCTGCGCATGATCTATGGCCGTGAACGAAATATTCCTGCTTGGGGAGCTCATTTAGATTCATTATCTCACTCCCACGAACTTGCAGTCGAAGAATTGTTTTTTCTTGAGTGCATCCTCGCAAATCTCGAACATATGCTTTAACTCCTCCACGAGGATGTCTCTCCCGCCGAGGCCTGCTATGAAGCCGAGCACAGGAATATCGAGCGCTGCTCTGATTTCAGTTGCAGCCGGTCCACCTGATCCCAGTGAAATGCTGCGGTCGAGCACCCCGGCGATGCTTGCATTTTTCAATGCAGCTTTTAGCTCCTCCTTGGGAAACGGCCTGAAAGTCCGCAGCTTTATATGCCCCGCTTTTTTCCCGTGGCTGCGCAGTTCTTCGACAACGCTTTTCGCTGCACCCGCTATCGAGCCCATGGTGATTAGCACGACTTCCGCGTCATCTGTCATGTACTCCTCGATCAGTCCATAGCTTCGGCCGAATTTTTTGCCAAACTCTTCGCCGATCCTGGGGATTGCTCTTAGAGCGCAGTGCATTCCATCTGCCTGCTGTCGTTTGAACTCGGTGTAGTACTCGGGAAATGCGTATGCACCAACTGCGGATGGAAAATCAGGATCAAGCTTGAATTTCGGTTTATATTCGGGCACGAATTCTTGAACTGATTCTTTATCCTCCAGCAGCAGTTTTTCATAGGTGTGGCTGAGGAAGAAGCCATCAAGGTTGATCATTACCGGGAGATATACATTTTTGTGCTCCGCTATTCTGAATGCCTGAATCGTTGTGTCGAATGCTTCCTGGGCATTTTCGCAGTAAAGCTGTATCCAGCCGGAGTCTCTCTCTGCCATGGCATCGCTGTGATCGCACCAGATGTTCAGCGGCGCGCTTAATGCGCGATTTGAGACTGACATCACGATTGGCAGTCTGCAGCCGGCTACTGCGAACAGAACCTCATGCATGAGTGCCAGGCCCTGCGAAGCAGTGGCTGTGAATGTTCTGGATCCCGCGGCAGCTGCACCTGCACAAACGCTCAATGCGGAGTGCTCCGATTCCACCTTCACGAAGTTAGCGTTCATTTCCCCGTCTGCGCAGTACTGGGAGATGTACTCGACGACATGCGTTTGTGGGGTAATTGGATAGGCTGATACTAAATCGAGGTCAATTCTTTTGATTGCTTCTGCAACTGCTATGTTGCCGGAGGTAAATTTTACTTGGCTCGCCATTTTGCTACTCCTCCTCTAGATTCATTTCGATCGCTTTTTTCGGGCACTCGTGAGCGCATATTCCGCAGCCCTTGCAGTAGGTCAGGTCTACATCGTAATGGGTTTCAAGCTCAACCCGTGAGTTGTCAGGGCAGTAGATCCAGCACAGCATGCATTTATTGCACTTCCCGGGATCTGTAACTGGTCTGTAAGTTCTCCACCCACCGGTTTTGTTGGTGGCTGCAGTCCCTGGTTTATCTATATAAGCTCCTATGGGGAGTTCTTTCCATACGGTCATGCTATCACCGTCTCTCTGTATGCTCTTTCAACGATCTCCAGATTTTTCTCGCCTATCTTACCCGGAAATTTTTTCAAAACAAGTTTCTTAACGGTCTCGAGCTTTACGCCTCCTGCTGCTTTCACAAATGCCCCCAGCATTGCAGTATTTGTTATCGGAGCTCCTACTATTTCCAGTGCGATTTTCTGTGCATCGAGTACTGCCAGTTTTTTAGTCTTCACTCTCTCCCTAACACTCCTGGCATTTTTACTCGAAACTATAATCATGCCATCGTGCTTCAAGCCGCTTTCAACATCAACCACGTGAAGAAGACCCCCATCCAGCACCATCACTAGGTCTGGGTTCTTGATTGTTCCTCTGATTGCAATTGGCTTATCATCGAGCCTGGCGAACGCCATCACAGGTGCGCCTCTGCGCTCGGGTCCGAAAAGGGGAAATGATTGCCCGTATCTTCCTTCAACCATATTTGCCTCCGCAATTATCTCCGCCGCTGTAACTGCTCCCTGTCCACCTCTGCCGTGGAGTCTGATTTCCAGCATTTTTTTACACTCCTAGGTTTTCTTTTTCTTTGAATTCTTTGTAAGCCAGTCCTGGAATTCCTGGTATTGCGCAAGAAATCGGCTCATCTCGATGGCTGCCTTTTCTTTGTCAACCTCGCCTATTACGTCTTTTATTGAGATAACGCCAACTGGGAAAAGGTCGCTTTCCTGATAGAAGACGTAGAGCTTGCGTTTTTTCTTCTCGCGCATTATATTTACAACTTCATCTAGAGGGGTATCAGGGCTTATCTTCACATCCACATTGCTCATCACTTCTTTTGCAAGTGTTTTTTCAACCAGCTTTTTGCCGAAGACCTTTAAAATGTTGTTATCATCTATCATCCCTATGATTCTCTTGGCCGGGTCGAAAACGTATACGCCGTGGACTCCTCTCTCAACCATTATCCTCGTTATATCGCTCAGCTTTGTTTCCGGCGAAACTGAGACTACGCCTGTGGACATTACGTCTTTTGCTTTCTTCGTCATCGCTTGCCCTCCTTGCGTGACGTTTCCTTTGCGAGCTCAAGCAGGATGTCGGTGACTGATAGCACGCCGATTGGAAGTTTATCTTTCATATCTTTGAAGACGAAGAGCCTTCGCACTTTTTTAGAGCGCATAAGCTTAACTGCATCTTCAAGGGTTTTTTCTGTGGTGATGCCCACTATTCTCTTGCTCATCACATCTCCGGCTTTGACTTTTTCAAGCTTTTTCTTCCCAACCACTTTCAGAATGTCTGTATCTGCTACTACCCCTCGCTTCTCAGTCCTGGGGTCATAAATATATACGCTTGATATATGTGTGGAATACATCTTCCTTGCAATCTCATCTAGCCAGACATCAGGTGGAAATGAGAGCACACCTGTTGTCATCACATCGACGACGTCTTTTCTTACAACCATTCTGGGTTCCTCTGTTTTTTATTGCATTTTATAATGATATTAATTTCTTTGTAACGATTAATACTTAACAATACTTAATATTTGCTATGGAAATAATATGACAATGATGACACAAAAGCTCACAATAAGACAATTTTTATTATCCGACCTTGAGCGCGTTTACAGCATAGAGTGTGCTTCATTCAATAGTCCATGGGCAAAGGCAGACTTCAAGTACCACCAAGCAGTTTGCACGGAAGGCTTTTTTGTGGCAGCTATTAATAATACGATAGCGGGCTTTATAATAATTGCACCTCCGATGCCAAAAGCAGGTCATATCCTGAATCTAGCAGTAGCCCCTGAGTTACGCAATCTTGGAGTCGGCACGGCACTTGTAAACTATGTGATTGAGAAGCTCAGAAACCAGGGAGTTAAAAGGGTCTGGCTGGAAGTAAGAATCTCAAATACTGGTGCGAGAACATTTTATAAAAAATTTGGATTCAGAGAAGAAGGGATAATAGAGAACTACTATACCCTGGAAGACGCAATTGTTATGGTAAAAGAAATCTAATCCGGAAGAACAAAAATTCCCTTCTCCGTTTTGACTACAAAAATCTCGCTGCCGCTTTCAGCCTTCAAAAAAGCCGGGCGTGAAAGGTAAACAGGCGAAAAATCATCCGGATCTAAAATTTGAATTTCACTCTCGCCCGTCATGGTAAGAATGGCTTTCTTCTTATCGACCTTTGATCCGATCTTTAAAACATTTTTAAGCTCCTCTCTCCGCCTTGAATATCTGGCCCCGGTCTTCAAATTGATACCTGAAAGCAGCTTACCCACACGCCTCACCTCGATCACATCATCATCTATCGCCGCAATATCTCCACTTACAAACTCCGGCAGGCGAACGGAATAGGTAACGCGGTAAATTTCCTTTCCTTCTTTTTTCCCTATTAGCTTTGGAGAACTGGAGACATAACCTCCAATATCCTCAACGATTGCATTCGAAATTTGCTTTCCAGCGCCAGCAGTGCTTGCGTACAGATCAATCCCCTCATCGACTTCTTTTTCATCGGTTATAAACGCCATTTCATCGCCGCCGAGCCTCATCCTTTGAACAGCATCATGTGCAATTTTTGAAGCGCGAATTAGCTCCCGCTTATCCGGCACACGTAAATCTCCTCGAATCTGAACGATTGCGCTGTAATACCCCCCAGCAATCCTGCTGCATCTCTCGCAGGAATCCCGCCTCAGGCGCACAGTTACAGTTTCTTTTTTACTTACCCTTTCCCCCTTAACCGTAGCGCTGACTTTTAGAGTGGCTCTCATGGAGTAGCTATCGATCAGCTCCAGATGAATCTCGATCTCCGGATTTTTTGCCTGACTGTTTATCCGCAGCTCATCTTTAATCGCAGCGGTAATCGTCTCATCGACGGGGGTTTTCTTCCACTTTCCCTTTCTGAAAACGGCGGCGCATCGCGGGCAAATTTTTACTTCGACGAAAGCAGGTGCTTCAAATAGCCTGTGCTGCTTCATATAGCAGTTTGAGCAGAGCCCTTCGCCTTCATACGTCTTTCCGCACTTTGGACAAAATCTCTTGCCAGGCATTGCTATAACTTTGAGCTCCAAAGCTAAATCGTTTTTTCTCAAAAGCAATAAAAAGTGAAAAAAGAAAAATTTAATTTTAATTAATTATTTTAATTTAAATGCCTATGCCGATCGCTTCTGCAATGCCTGAAACGCCTGCCTGTATGACAAAGGAGACAGCAAGCAGCACGCCAGCCATTAATATTGCAACCGCTACGTTGCCTTTTTTCAGCTCGGCCATCTCATCGATTTCAACTGTAATCTTATCCAGCACGTTGATTGCGATGTAAATTGCCACTACCGCTATTACAATGCCTATTATGAGCTGAACTATACCGACGCCCAGGGCGACGAATAAGGCTGCTCCCGTTCTTCCAGCTATCACTCTTGTTAACCCTGCAACTCCGCTTTGAACTACCGTGGCGATTGAAAATATCACAGCAGCCATTAAAATACCGACTGCAACATTGCCCTTTTTCAGTTCTTCCATCTCATCTATGCCTTTGGTCAGCTTGTCCAGCAATTTCAGGCCGAGATATACTGATCCCATTGCCAGTATCAGGCCGATAATTAACTGAACTAAACCAATGGCTAATCCTATGAGCATATCAATTAAACTCAATTAGATACCTCCTTTTTCCAATTTAATTAGAAAAACCTGCTTAAATAATTTTTGCAGAAATTATATAAATAGGGTAAATAAAATAAACAATCATTATAATTGATAGATCTGCGCGTGCGGAACACCGCTTATCCGCATAACATTTTGCCTGTCGATAAGGCCATTTTCTATCGCGCAAGATACCGCTTTTTCACCGAAAAGATTCGCGATTGTCGCGCTCTCAAGAGCTTCAACCACCTCCTTTCGGCTGGCAATTCTGCCTTTGTAGAAACGCTCAGAGATCTCAATCTCAATCTCTCCATCACACAGCTTCTTTCCCAGTATCTCTTTATCGCACACAGCTACCAGAATATGCTCATTCGTTCTATGGATCTTTAAATACATTGACCCTCTGCTTATGAGATCTTGATTCCTGCATATTAAGATTTGTATTAAGATTTGCAGGCAGTTGTCAGCTCTTTATAGGTGAAAATAGGCCTGTGAATTCGATAGATTGAAAGCAATTGCTGCAATTCTTTGCCTACATCAATCTTTCTTTCAATTGCCATCCGGCTTAAAATCCTTATTTTCCTGGCAACCTCATCCTCAGACAGCGGAATCTGGGATGCCCATATTTTCTTTTCAATCTTTTTGAATCCAGATTCCTTTAGCTTTGCCTCAATATTTCCATTTAAGTGGCTTTGGTACTCTGGCATTATCATTTGCTTTATTTCGAGTTCTTTTTCAGAGAATACATCAATCGGGAGGTCCTCGATTATCACCAGTCTATCTTTAATACATTCTGACATCCTCTCTATTACGCTGTCTATGCTCTGCGCGGGGAAATTACGAAAAGCAGAATACAGTATTAATACATCGTAAACCTCGTCGTGCATATTCCATATGTAACTTACCTCAGCATTTCTGAAGCAGGAACCGGGCAGATCCTGACCTATGCAATCAGGTTCATTGCTCAAATCAAGTACTCTTTTTCCCTTAAGCTCAAGGGTTTTTATAAGCTCCATGAATCTCATCTGAAGAGAACTGGGAATTTTGTCGGAGCCAAATTGTGTAGCAGAGGTTATCATTATTCATTAATATGTAAAAAAGAATTATAAAGTTAATCAAATAATTATCAGTGATGATAATCAGCTACGATATTAACTGTAAGCTAAAAACTTATATCAAGCATCGATTCAATATATAAAACAGAAACATGCGGGAACTGCTATTCGAAAAAGTTGTAAGCATATTGAACAAAGCCGGCTTCGCCACATCTGAAAAATGCGATGTAAGACCATCGAGCTTCGACCTTGCAGCCAGAAAAGAGGAAATATTGCTGCTGCTGAAAGTCCTTTCCAATATCGACGGCCTCTCAGAGGAAGCTGCACATGAAATGAAAAAACTGGCAGTCTATCTCCTCGGACGTCCACTGGTTATAGGAGAGAGAACCAGCGATCACACTCTAGAAGCCGGTGCTGTGTACCTCAGATACGGGATACCCTCGTTCAACTGCGAGACCCTTAGCGAGTACTTCCTGGAGGGAATCCCCCCGCTGGTATACGCTGCACCGGGAGGACTGTACGTCAATATCGATGGAGGGGTTCTAAAGGAGATCAGAACGAAAAAGCAAATATCACTAGGATACCTTGCAAGCTATCTGGGGGTTTCCAGAAGAACGATCAGCAAATACGAAGAAGGCATGGATGCAACAGTTGATGCAGCAATCAAACTCGAGAGCATCCTTGAGACACCCATTGCAAAACCAATAGACCTGCTTGAGTTCAAAGCAGATGAGGAAAAAATCTCACTGGATTCGCTAAAGCTTACGTACATGGAGAAGCACGTGCTCGAAATGCTCATGGAACTGGGCTTCGACGTGCTGCCAACCAAGCGCTCGCCCTTCAATGCCCTTTCAAAAGACAGGACAACAACAATTCTCACGGGCATAAGCGAGCAGCGGGAAATATCTCTGAAAAGAGCCCGCCTGATGAGCAGCATCTCCAGAGTAGCCAAAACCCAGTCAATATACATCATCGAAAAAACCCCCGGAAAAACAACTCAGATAGGCAACACAGTGCTAATGCAAAAAGACGAGCTGAAAAAAGTCGATGACGCCAGCGATTTTGTCAACCTAATAGAAGATAAAAAGTATAAGGCGAGAAAGGTAACGAAATAAAAAGGGCTTCATAAAAGTGAATTCTTGAACGCGAATAAAAAAACGATAGATAAAGACTGGAAGACATTTTCAAACTGGGAAAGAAATTATAAAAAAAGAAGCCTGAAAAAACTTACAGCCGAAGCCGCATTTTCAATTTTCTCCGAACTATGGGAGACGCAATCGCTATTTTCATCAGAAGAAATTGAAATCTTCAGAAAAACCAAACTGGAAGAGCTCATAGAACTTCGAGAAACCTTCAACTTAATTCAAAAAAGGATGTATGCGGCTCAAACCAGCCGCTCATAGAAAGGCTTTTATAGAACCATAATCCTATCTTTTCCACTGCGTTGGAGGTATTTAAATGGCAGATCAATTATCTGGACAGCCAATTCTTATTCTGCAGGAAGGGGCAAAGAGAACCCGCGGTAGGGAAGCACAGAGTATGAATATTCTCGCTGCTCGAGTGGTCGCGGACTCAGTGAGGACTACCCTTGGCCCCAAGGGCATGGATAAGATGCTTGTTGACGGCTTGGGAGACGTTGTGATTACGAATGATGGTGTTACGATTTTGAAGGAAATGGACATCGAGCATCCTGCGGCAAAGATGATGGTGGAGATTGCAAAAACGCAGGATCAGGAAGTCGGAGATGGAACCACCACTGCAGTGGTAATTGCAGGCGAATTGCTCAAAAAGGCAGAAGATCTGCTGGAGCAGGAAGTTCATCCTTCGAGCATTGTAACTGGCTACCGAATGGCGACTGAAAAGGCTGTTGAGATTTTAAAGGGCTTTGCAACTACTGTCTCGCCTGATGATGAGAAAAAATTGATATTGCTCTCGGAAACAGCAATGACAGGCAAGGGAGCGGAAACTGCGAAAGAATCGCTTTCAAAGCTCCTGGTAAAAGCCGCGAAAGCAGTTGCCGAGGAAGAAAACGGCAAGCTGAGAGTTGATATGGATAATATTCAGGTTGAGAAGAAAACAGGCGGGAGCATTGAGGACAGCGTTTTGATAGAGGGCGTAGTGATTGATAAAGAGAGAGTCCACAGCGCCATGCCCGCACGCATAGAAAAAGCAAAGATAGCTCTGCTCGATGTTTCAATAGAGCTTGAGAAACCCGAGGTTAAAGCAGAGATCTCAATCACATCACCTGACCAGTTGAAGGCATTTCTCGATGAAGAAGAGCGAATGCTCAAAACAATGGTCGACAGAGTTATAGCAACAGGTGCAAATGCAGTGTTCTGCCAGAAAGGAATTGACGACTTAGCCCAGCACTACCTCGCACAGGCAAAGATACTGACCGTTCGCAGGGTTAAGAAGAGCGATATGGAAAAACTTGCAAGAGCCACTGGAGCCACTGTTGTGAATAACATCGACGAGCTAAGCAGTGATGATATGGGCTATGCAGGGCTCGTTGAAGAGCGAAAAATCGGCGAGGACGAAATGGTCTTTGTTGAAAAATGCAAGAATCCCAAGGCTGTTGCACTGCTGCTGAGAGGCGGATCCGAGCACGTTGTGGACGAGCTTGAGCGCGGAATCAACGACGGACTGCGCGTTGTAGGCGTTGTCCTTGAGGATAAAAAAATAGTTGCAGGAGGAGGCGCACCTGAGATCGAGCTTGCTCTGAGACTGAGAGAGTACGCTGCCACAGTGGGCGGGAGAGAGCAGCTTGCCGTAGAAGCATTTGCTAGCGCGGTTGAGGTAATCCCGCGTTCTCTTGCGGAAAACGCAGGTCTCGATACAATCGACACTCTGGTAGAGCTCCGCTCACAGCACGAGCGCGGCAAAAAACACGCGGGCATAAACGCCTTCAACGGTAAAGTGGTGGACATGTTGCAGGAAGGAGTAATCGAGCCACTGCGGGTGAAAACCCAGGCGATAAATTCTGCATCTGAAGCAGCCAACATGATACTCAGAATAGACGACATCATCGCAAGCAAAGCCACCAAAGCCCCCAAGATGCCACCGGGTGGAATGCCGGGCGGAATGGGCGGAATGGGTGGAATGGGCGGCATGCCCCCGATGATGTAAAAACCTTTTTTCTTTTTATTTTTCAATTTTAATTCGCTCAATTCCAAGCTTATCGTAGGCGGAATCTGAGCTGATGATTTTTCCCTTGCAGTGTGCTGCGTGGAATGCATCAAAAACTCCGATCCCGTATTCTCTTATGTAGGTTGCCGCTTTGAGATAGACTGTTTCTTCAATACCGCAAATTGCCATTACGCTGGCTGTAATTTTCACGGGATCTAAATTGAACCTCTTTGCAAGGAGAGCAAGTTCGATAAATGTCACTTCTGAAGTCGTAATTCCTTTGTTTGCTTCAAAAATTTCTTGAGCTCTATCTTTTAACCAGTCCGAAGGCTTGATCAAGGCGAGGAAGAAATCGGTGTCCGCGTAGATCACTTCAGCTCCTCCTCTGCTTGACTGATGATCTCCTGCTTCAGCTCTTTAATCGACTTTTCTGGAAGGGTCTTTCCGATTGCTTCAAGCTCCCTCAAAGGGTCTTCTGGTCTTGGAATCAGCAGTAAACCATCCTTTAGCTCGATCAGATATACTTTGACACCGAGTTTTTCCCTGATTTTTTTCGGCAGGTACAATCTTCCCTTAATATCCACTTTAATTAACATAATCCCACATTATATAATTTAGTGGGACAAATATATTAATTTTTCCACTTACGGTAATTGAAGAAGGGAAGATGCCAGAAAAACGAGCCCACAACCAAAAACATAACAAAAACAAAAAAATTAAACCCTACCTAAACCCTAAAAAATTGCGAAGGTACGGTTAATAAATGTTTACGGGCTCACTTCGCTGCCAAGATGTATTTCAGACTTTCCAGTAAATATTTTAATCTAGCTCTTGAGAAAGGATTCATTACAAACAACGGATTAAGGCATAACGGGGGAAATTCAACTTATAAGGCAACTCCGAAGGGACTGGATTTCGTAGAGGCATATAAGAAAATAAAAGCTCTGAAGTAGAAATGTGTTATTCTGTCTGAATTATGCCCACAGTTCCAAAAAAAAACAGTGATAAATGTAATGAATGATAATTTATAAATAATAGCAATTGCCATCCCATAGCAATGAACTCCAATCCAAGTGATATAACTATACACACTGAGGAGAGAAAGGGGGAGGATTGAGTTGGCTGGAAAGCGAAGCCATTACGACTTGCTCGCTGAAGTTATTCTGGCTGCAAAGAATGGAGGCACCAAAACCTCAATTTCATATGAAGCCAAGATGTGCTTCAGACTTTCCAATAAATATTTCAATTTAGCTCTAGAACAGGGATTCATTACAATAAATGGAGTAAAAGCTGATACCGGTGTTTCAGTTTACAATGCAACTCAAAAAGGAATGGAATTCCTCGAAGCCTACAAGAAATTAAGATACATAGAATAGGAATCAAGATATACTACAGAACCCGAACTCACCATCGATCTTACTTCGCAATTCCCTGAACTCACTCAAAGCTTTCCTCACATAATCCACATTGACCCTGCCCTGCTTCACCAGGGTGCGCAGAATAGATAACGCCTCGCAAACCTCAGTATCATATTCCTCGCAAAAATCCTGCTTATCACAGCCATCACAAATCGAAGACTCACAATCCTCGATAAGATCTTCAAGCTCCTCTTTCAACAGATCCACGCCCATATAATCAATTTAACAAAAATCAGATGAACCTATTCTATATTTATACACGACAGTTCCCATGGAACGTGCTTTTGACCAGTGCCAAATTCACGGTTCACTGACACGTGCTCCTCGCTCTTACCTCTATAAATAACCATTATCATTATCTAAGATTTAACAAAGCGCCGAGCGGGGGTGATCTACAAGGCAGCCTTAAGCGAGCCTTGCCTCTTGATAGGGGGTAAATACCCAAAACAAAAGGAGAAAATGAAAAATGAACACAAAAATATTGATGAGCATATTAGTAATAGGCGTAGTAGCAGCAATAGCAGGAGCAGGCACATGGGCGATCTTCACTGACGTAGAGACGAGCACGGGGAACACGTTTACGGCAGGGACGCTGGACTTAACACCTAACAATCCAGCAGCCTTCGTTACCGGCTTGACAAATCTGGCGCCTGGCGTTGATAATCCAGCACAATCTATAACCTTGACTAACAGTGGTTCTTTGAATGGTGCAACAATGGATATTGCCATGAACACAAGAGTCAGCGCGTTTCCTGGAAACTC